>CAYTBC010000249.1:0-5079 GCA_964435765.1 uncultured Desulfosarcina sp. | reverse complement strand
CTTCCGAACGCGTCCCAGCCGGTGACGTCCTTGCCGATGATCAGACGGTGGACGTCCTCGGTCCCCTCGTACGTGTTCACGGTCTCCAAGTTGAGCATGTGGCGGATCACCGGGTACTCGTCGATGATGCCGTTGGCGCCGAGGATGTCGCGCGCCAGGCGGGCGATGTGCAGGGCCTGCGAGACGTTGTTCATCTTCGCCATGCTCACCTGCTCGGGGCGCATGCGGCCGGCGTCCTTCAGGCGCCCGAGGCGCAGGCAGAGGAGCTGCGCCTTGGTGATCTCGGTGATCATGTGCACCAGCTTGGCCTGCACGAGCTGGTAGGCGGCGATCGGCCGGGTGAACATGATCCTCTCGCGCGCGTAGTCGCGCGCGCACTCGTAGCAGGCGATCGCCGCGCCGATGCCCCCCCAGGCGATGCCGTAGCGCGCCTGGGTCAGGCAGGACAGCGGGCCGCGCATGCCGCGTGCGTCGGGGAGGAGGTTCTCCGCCGGCACGAAGCAGTCCTCGAAGAAGAGCTCCGAGGTGATCGAGGCGC
Organism: uncultured Desulfosarcina sp.; assembly: GCA_964435765.1. GTDB lineage: Bacteria > Desulfobacterota > Desulfobacteria > Desulfobacterales > JAFDCJ01 > JAFDCJ01. Next base: position 4,541 of record CAYTBC010000249.1, on the reverse strand, counting down.
GCAGGCTGAACTTCCCCTCCATCTCGCGCGTGCTGAAGCCGTCGCTGCCGCGCTCGACGAGAAACCCGCGCACGACGTCGCCGCCCTCCTCGGCGACCTTGGCCCACACCACCGCGACGTGGGCGACGTCGCCGTTGGTGATCCAGCGCTTGGTACCGTTCAGACGGTAGCCGCCCGGCACTGGCCGGGCGCGCGTCAGCATGCCGCCGGGATTGGAGCCGAAATCCGGCTCGGTCAGACCGAAGCAGCCGATCGCCTCGCCGCGCGCCAGGCGCGGTAGCCAGTGGCGCTTCTGCTCCTCGGAGCCGAAGGCGAAGATCGGGTACATCACCAGGCCGGACTGCACACTGACGAAGGAGCGCAGGCCGGAGTCGCCGCGCTCGAGCTCCTGGTTGATCAGGCCATAGGCGACGTTGTTCAGCCCGGCGCAGCCGTACTCCTGCGGCAGGTTGGAGCCGAAGAAGCCGAGCTCGGCGACGCGCGCGGCGATCTCGACCGGAAAGGTGCCGTTGCGGAAGTGCTCGACCACGACCGGCAGGTACTCGTTGTGGACGAACTGCCGGGCCGTATCGCGCGCCAGCCTCTCCTCCGGCTCGAGCAGCTCCTCGAGCTCGTAGTAGTCGGTCCCCTGAAACTTCGGCTCGTTGCTCGACATCCCGTCCTCCGTTCTGCCCTCAGTGATACCCAAGCGCTCGACCGGGCGCCACCGACCAACTGCAGGTTGTTACGTTGTTGAGCTGTTGGCTGTTGGGGTTGGAAGAAATCTGAAGTCCGCGGCCAGGTGGCCGAGTCCGATTGAGCCACCGGATCGACCACCACCACTCTTGCGCATCTCGCCCGAACCCCGTCTGCGGGCGCGTTCGAATCGAGCCGTGTGCTCGGAACGAGACGAGCGGTCGAAACACCTCGATCGAGACCACCCCGAAGCGCCTCAAGCGTCCGGGCTCTTCAGATGCCAGGCGCGCGGGCGGACGAAGCTGCGGATTCCCTGCCGGCCGAGCGTCACGCCGAGACCGGAGTGGCCGCGGCCGGACCACGGCAGGCGCGGGCTGACCCGGTCGCAGCAGTTCCAGTACGAGGACCCGGTGCCGACGCGCTGCAAGATGCGGCGGGCGCGCTCCTCGTCGCGCGAGTAGACGCCGGCCGTGAGGCCGTACTCGGTGTCGCTCATCAGCCGCGCGGCCTCGTCGTCGTCTGCGGCCGGCTGGATGCCGATGACCGGTCCGAAGCTCTCGTCGCGCATCGCCGCCATCCGGTGGTCGACATCGATCAGCACCGTCGGGGCGAAGAAGTTGCCGGGTCCCTCGATCCGTTCGCCGCCGCAGAGGAGGCGCGCGCCCCGCGCGACGGCGTCGCGCACCTGGGCTTCGATGAGCCCGACCTGCGCGGGGCGGGTGAGCGGACCGATGTAGGTGTCTTCGTCCGCCGGATCGCCGACGCGGAAGGCGCGCACCCGCGCGACGAAGGCCTCGACGAAGGAGTCGTAGGCAGCGCGGTGCACGTAGATGCGCTCGACCGCGCAGCAGCTCTGCCCCGTGTTGTAGAACGCGCCGTCGGCCAGGGAGGCCGCGGCGGCGGCGATCGAGACGTCGTCGCAGACGTAGGCCGGGTCCTTGCCGCCGAGCTCGAGCTGGGCGGGCAGAAGGCGGCGCGCCGCGGCGGTGGCGACCGCGCTCCCGGTGGCGTAGGAGCCGGTGAAGAAGACGCCGTCGATCGGCTGCTCGAGCAGGCGCGCGCCCGCGTCTCCGGCGCCGACGATCGGAATCATCACGTCCGGCGGCACGCCGGCCTCGTGCAGCAGTCGCGCGATCGCCAGCCCGGTCAGCGTCGCGTGCTCGGACGGCTTGTAGAGGACGGTGTTGCCGGTGAGCAGGGCGGGGGCGAAGACGTTGACGCCGACGAAGTACGGGTAGTTCCAGGCGGAGATGTTGGCGATCGCCCCGAGCGGGTCGTAGGTGATGCGCTCCCGCAGGCCGGCGGCCGGGTCGTCCCATACCGACTCCTCGGCCGTTGCGGCGGCGGCGTTCTCGACGAAGAAGCCGATCCGTTCGCCGGTTGCCGCGATCTCGGCCCGCGCCTGCGCGATCGGCTTGCCGACCTCGCTGGTCAGCGTGCGGGCCAGCTCCTCCCGCCGCTCGCCGAGCAGCTGCGCGAAGCGGAGCAGCGCCGCGCGGCGCGCTCCGGCGTCGGTGTACGCCCAGCGGTCTCGCGCGGCGCGCGCCAGAACGACCTTGTGCGCGATGTCCGCGGCGGAGTCCCGTTGCAGGCGTGCGATCTCTTCCCCGCTCGCCGGATCGAAGACGCACAGAGAATCGGTGCGGTTCATGTTCCTCCCGATGGAGTCCCTCCCGGCGACCCGCCTCGGTTTCGACGACGGCGAGGCGATCGGGGGGATCCTACCTCGTGGCCCGCGCGCCGCTGCGGCGGCGTTCGTCCCACCGGGCGCGCCGACTCGAGCTGCCAGCGCGGCCGGCTTCCTTCCGGCACCGGCTCGGTCGAGATCGGAAAGACGAGCAGCCGGCACTCGATGGCGCCGTTGAACAGGATGTGGCGGCGTGCCGGGCGCAGGCCGATGCGGCGCCCGAGCGCCATGTTGCCGGTGAGGACGTAGCCGGTCCAGCCGGGGAAGTGGCGGCGCATGACGTCGCCCAGCCCTTGGTAGAGCGGCACTAGAGCTTCGGTCTTACCGAGGCGCTCGCCGTACGGGGGATTGGTCACCAGCACTCCGGCGGAAGGCGCGCCGCCCGGCCGGCAGGCGGCGAGCTCGCGCTTCTCGACGTGCACGAGCCCGCGCACGCCGGCCCGTTCGATGTTCTCCAGGGAGATGCGCACGGCGCGGGGGTCGGCGTCGTAGCCGCGGATGTCGGGCAGGCGGCGCCGATCGCGAATGCGGCGCTCTTCGGCCTCGCCGACGAGTCGCCTCCAGAGCTCCGGCTGGTGTCCGCGCCAGCCGAGGAAGCCGAAGTACTCGCGCCCGAGGCCGGGGGCGACGTCCGCCGCCATCAGGGCGGCCTCGATCGGGATCGTGGCCGAGCCGCACATCGGGTCGAGCAGCGGTGCGCGATCGCGCGCCAGGCGCGGCCAATCCGCCAACAGCAGCACGGCGGCGGCCAGGTTCTCCTTCAGCGGGGCGACGGTGCGGGTCTCGCGGTAGCCGCGCCGGTGCTGGCTCTCCCCCGACAGGTCGACGCTGATCACCGCCCGGTCGCGGTGGACGTAGACGTTGACCCGGACGTCGGGCCGCGCCACCTCGATCGACGGGCGCGCGCCCGTCTCGTCGCGCAGCTGGTCGACGATCGCGTCCTTGGTCTTCAGGGCGCCGAACTGCGTATGCGTCAGGGCCGACTGCGAGCTGGAAAAGTCGACCGCCAGCGTCTCCTCGGCGCTCAGGTGGTCGCTCCACCGGACCGTCCGCACCCCGGCGTAGAGACCCTCGGCCGACGGCGCGTCGAAGGACGCGAGGGGAAGCAGGACGCGGTTGGCGACGCGGGACCACAGACAAGCGCGGTACGCGACCTCGAGCGGGCCGGAGAAGGCCGCTCCGGCGCGCCGTTCCTCGACCGACGAAGCGCCGAGCTCGCGCAGCTCGGCCGCGAGCAGGGGCTCCATTCCCTTGGCAGTGGTGGCGAAGAACTCCATCGGGATGGCCGTCACTCTCTCACCGCCGTGCCGGCGCGGCGGAACGGCTGCACCTCCGAGGAGGCCAGCGGGCGCCAACGGCCCTCCGGCAGCGAGCCGAGGTGCAGGGCGCCGATCGCCTCGCGCAGCAGGTCGACCACCTCGAGGCCGACCTTGCGGCAGACGCGCCGGATCTGGTGCTTGCGCCCCTCGACCAGCACGAAGCGCAGGCGGTCGGTGGCGACGCGCTCGACGCGCATCGGAAGAAGCGGTTTGCCGTCCAGGATGAGCGCACCGCGCAGCTTGCGGATCTGCTCGTCGCGGACCTCTTCCGAGAGGCGCACGAGGTAGGTCTTCTCGATGCGGTTTCCGCCGATGATGCCGCGCGCCACGGCGCCGTCCTGGGTGAGAACGAGAAGGCCGCGGCTGGCGCGGTCGAGCCGCCCGGCCACCGACAGGCCGCGCGGATCCTTCAGAACGCGCCGCAGCGTCTCCTCTTCGATCTCCCCCGCGACGGTGTCGGCGCGCAACAGCTTCCAGGCCGGCGTCTGACCCGGCTCCGGCTGCGTGCTCACGACCCCGCTCGGCTTGTGCAAGGCGACGGTGAGCAAGGCGTTCAGCGCCGCGGCGCCGCTCTCCGCCACCGTGATCTCCGCGTCGACGGGCGCCTTCTGGCCCTGGCCGTCCACCACCTTTCCGTCGACCATGACCAGCCCCGCCTCGATGAGCTTCTCGGCCTCGCGGCGACTGCACAGCCCGCGCCGCGCCATCAGCTTGGCGATCCGCTCCTGGTTCATTCCCCGAGCTCCTTTGGAGGTTCGGGTTGTCGGGCTATGGCGGTGAGCTGGACGCTGGTAGCTGTGTTCCCTCTCCCGGATGAGTCTGTCGATTTTCTCGAGGGTCGAGATTCCCCCCTTTGGAAA
>CAYTBC010000248.1:0-5096 GCA_964435765.1 uncultured Desulfosarcina sp. | reverse complement strand
CCATGTGAAGTTTCATATGAGCGTAGCCTCTGGCCGCGAGCGTCCAGTCTGATCGGAAAAGAAACTTAATGTTGTTTCATACGAGTATTCAATCATGCCGCTATCGCCAAAGTTTACACTGCTAAGAGGGCGGTCAGGTGGATCGAAAAAGAAATCCCCTCTAACTCCCCTTTAAAAAAGGGGAGGACGACAATCTTCTTTAGAACCTGGAAACAGTTTAAAGATCTTGTGGGAGCGGTTTTCAACCGCGATTTGCTCGGTCCTGTTATATATAAAGCCTAAGTTGCCATTGGATAAATTTTAATGGAAACGGCTTTCAGCCGCTGTATTTGATTTCGCGGTTGCCCCGCTAAAAAGCAGCGGGATGCAAGCAAAAACCGCTCCCACATTCCTTGTATTTGCTCTTTCCATATAGCTGGATTCTGGAATTCTATCATTTTTACACATACAGAACACCCTGATTTTAGTCATTTTAGTCCCGCTGGAAGCGGGATTAGGAAATTTAGGCATTCCTTTCGTTTTACAGGTCATCGGCATGTTTGGACAGAAACGCGGCCACGCCTTCGGCGGTCGGTTTCATGCCGGTTTCGCCCTTGTTCCAGCCTGCCGGGCAGACTTCCCCGTATTGCTCGGTAAACTGCAGGGCGTCGACAATGCGAATCATCTCATCAACATTGCGCCCCAGCGGTAGGTTGTTGACCACCTGGTGCTGCACGACGCCTTGTCTGTCAATCAGAAATGAAGCCCTTAACGCAACGCCGTCCGGATGTTCAATGCCATAGGCCCGAGTAACGTCATGTTTCACGTCGGCCACGATCGGAAAATCGACTTCCCCGATGCCCCCGTCTTTAACAGCGGTGCTGCGCCAGGCAAAATGCGTAAATTGGGAATCAATTGAAATCCCGACTACTTCGACGTTGCGCGCTTTGAATTGCTCCATACGCTTGTGATGGGCAATGATTTCGGTCGGGCACACAAAGGTGAAATCCAAGGGCCAGAAAAACAAAACCACATACTTGCCTCTCAAATCCGTGAGTTTAAAATCTTCTTTGATTACACCGTTCGGCATAACCGCCGGAGCCGTAAAATCCGGCGCTTCTTTGGCTACCAGTACACTCATGAGGATATTCCTTTCCGCATACAAAATTTTCGACTGTCTATGACAGATAATCAGTTTTAATATGATGATGAAATCCGGTTTTTCAATAGATGGGGATTTTTTTCATTCTACCGCTGTCTCATACGAGCACCGCCGCTGGCCTGAAAAGCGGCCAGTCTAATCAAAAAAGAAACTTCTTAGATTCATACTATCTATTATCGATTGTGGGAGTGGTTTCCAACCACGATTATAGATGCTGGCCCGACCGAGTCAATCGCGGTTTCAAACCGCTCCCACAAGATCTTTAGACTGTTTTCAGGTTCCAAAAATTTTCGTCTACGATCAAGCAGGTCGCCCTATAAGGCGGATAAACTATATCCCGGCTTAAAAAGGCCGGACAGCAGCCCAGGTGTTACGTTCGATTATGCTATCTTACCGCGATCCCCGGACCGCGAGGGATGCCAGGCCCGACCGGAACAGGCGACAAAGGTCTTCAGAAACCAAATGGTCAAAAACTTCACCGTCCGGCGTCACGCCCCGTATCTTGCCGTCGGTTAAAAAATTGCCCAGAAGCTGCCGGCCGATTTTCATCCGGTCGGCCGGATCATCAACCCGGATTGCAGCCGTGCCGGTATCCGGCAGGGCAATGTCTTCATCCAAAAGGGATTTCATAAAGTTCATAATTCGGGCCAATCGCAGGATGGTGACAACCTCCCGGCGGGTGGTTGTGTGGGACAGCGGCAGGGCGCTCGAGCGCATGCAAGCCAGGTCCGGGGGCAGAAGCTTCAGCTTTTCACACAAATCAAAATCCTGACTGCCCGGTGACGGATAAAAGACGGACACGCCGGCCAGCACCCGCCGCCGGGCCAGATAAAGAAGATCTGCGATCGAATCCTGTGCCGATTGAAACGGTGCGCCGCAGATTATGTACCCGACGGCATTCATGCGAAAGTCTTCAGTTATTTGCAGCACCCGGTCAAAGGCATCGCGAACGTCGGGCCGGTTAAACCTCAAGAGTTGTTCCCGGGAGCTTGCCCCCAGTGATAAATTCAGGGTTCTAAAACCGGCCGCCTGCATGGCACGAATGACTTCTGCATCCAGCGACGGCGGATAAAGCCCGTTCATGGCTCTTAATTCCAGGCGATCACCGAAACGGCGATGAATGGCATGCAGCAGTTTTAAAAACCAGCGCCGGTCCAAAGACAGGTTTTCGTCCTCGAAATCAATAAAGGCGGCATGGTCCCGGGCCACGGCGCGCTCGATCTCGTGGACTACCGATTCAACCCGTCTTTTGCGGTAGTCAAGATGAGACCGTGCTCCGACGCTGCAGTAGCTGCACCTCATCGGGCAACCCCGGCCGGCAACGATCACTGCGCTGGGTCCTTTTTCGCGGCGGTAAAACCGCTGGTTGACAAGATGGACAGCCGGCAGCGGGTAGTCATCCGGATCTTTCATGCGGGCCGGAGCATTGATGCCTAGACTGCCGTCCCGGCGTCTGAACACCAGGCCTTCGATGGTTTCAAAATCAGCGCCTTCGGACAGTGCCCGGGCCAATTGCGGCAGGGCGACTTCGCCCTCGCCGCGCACCACAAAATCCACGGCGGCCGATGCCATCACGGATTGCGGCATGGCGGTGGCATGATGGCCGCCGATGACGATCTTACAGCCCGGGTGATAGGATTTGACGGTTTCGGCCGTTTGAATGGCTTCCTGTTCATAGGGAGTGAATAAAGAGGAGATGCCTACTAAAAACGCCCCGGACTCGCGGGCTTTTCTGCCGATATAGTCAAAACTGTAGCCAAAGTGCTTAAACTGATGAAACAGGCCAAACGGTGATCGGTCGGGCCGCTCGTAGTATTCACGCAAATAGCCCATTGGCCCGGGATATTCGCGGATGCGGGCTTTCGAGGTGGCCAGGGCATCCAGGATATCCACCGAAAAACCGCTTTCGATCAGGGCGGCGGCAATACAGGCCAAGCCATAGGGAATCGTGCGTTTGGCGGTGAGATAAAAGTCTCTGATCGGCGGCTGGATAAGGAGAATGTCGGGCATATTGTCGCGTTTGTTGAGTTTATTGGGTTTGTTGAGTTGTTTGAGTTGATGGTTGATAGTTCATGGCAGAAAGGCTGGAAAGCTTGGATGCCGGGAGGCTGGCAGGCGAAAGCAAAGAGTTCAATTTAAGAAAATGAGTATTGACAACTGATTTAAGTGTGCGATTGCTCAAAGCCTTCACTCTCACACCTTCCCATCTTCGCACCTTCTCACCCTCTCAGCTTCCCACCTTCGCCTTCTTTTCCGCCTTCCGCATTCCCAATTCCGAATTCAAAATATTGCCTCAATTGAGGCAGAAATTTATGATTGGCCTTGGGAAACGGATAATCCCCCAGTTGGTCGAGCCGAATCCAATGGTGATCCACAGGGCCGTTTAACTTTACGCGGCCGGCGATATACGCGCAGCAGAAAACATCCATCAGGATTTTAAAATGGGTATAAGCATGTTTGATGCTGGCCAGATGCGAGTCTATCCGTATGGCCAGGTTTACTTCTTCCTTAATCTCTCTGATGCAGGCCGCCGCTGCATTTTCTCCCTGCCTGATTTTTCCGCCCGGAAATTCCCAAAGCCCTCCCAACAGGCCTTCGGGTTTTCGCCGGGTAATCAGCATCCGGTCATTTTTAATTACGACGCCCACCGCGATCCGGTACTCGGGGGTCGGCGCCTTTTGGCTTCTTTTAGGAAACTGGGCAACCCTGCCGGTCTGATAGGCCCGGCACATGGGCCCAACCGGGCAGGCGCTGCAAAGCGGATTTTGCGGCTTGCAAACCAAGGCGCCCAGCTCCATCATGGCCTGGTTAAAGGTTCCCGGTTGGCGGTTGTCCAGCAGTTGTGCAGCGGTCTGTCTGAATTTTTTCATCGACGAAGAAATGTTCGCCGGATCTTCAATCAGGGTCAGGCGTGCGAGCACGCGCTTCACATTGCCGTCCACAACCGGGTAGGGTAGGTCGAAAGCAATGCTCAATACGGCGGCGGCGATGTAGTCGCCGACACCGGGCAGTTTTCGAAAATCCTCCCAGTTTTGGGGAACAAGACCCGCATGCCGGTTGATCACAATGGCAGCAGATTTGTGCAGATTGCGGGCCCGGGCATAATAACCCAAACCCTCCCAGACCTTCAGAACTGACTGCAAATCCGCCTGGGCCAAGCCTTTGAGGTCCGGGAAACGCCGCAAAAATCGGTGATAGAACGGCACGACCGTGTTGACCTGGGTCTGTTGCAGCATAACCTCGGATACCCAGATGTGATACGGGTTTTTGGTTTTACGCCAGGGTAAATCCCGCCGATTTTGCAGGTACCAGTCCATCAAGGCTTTGCGCAGCGATTCGATTTCTTTTTGTTTCATCGCATAATTTTTTTCAGCATCGCCAGCTTGTTGCCAAAGGGAGGGTAGCGCAGCGGCAGGTCTAGGCGGAAAGATCTTTTTAGAATGCTTTTCTGGTGCGAAAACGTATCGAAACTGATTTTCCCGTGGTAGCTGCCGATACCGCTGCTGCCGGTTCCGCCGAAGGGCAGATGTGGATTGGTAAAATGCAGCAGGGTGTCATTGATGCACCCGCCGCCGAAAGGAATTTCCTTGATGACTTTTTCTCCTTTTTGGCGGTTGCGCGAGAAAAAATACAGGGCCAGCGGCCTGGGCAGTGTCTGTACCTTTAAGATTACTTCCGACAGATTTTCATAGGTGATCACCGGCAGAATCGGGCCGAATATTTCCTCCTGCATGATGGCATCATCCCAGGCAATGTCCTGAAGGATGGTCGGCGCGATGTAAAGCTCCCGCTGGTCGGTCTGCCCGCCCGTGACGATGCTTCCATTTTGGATCAGCTGCGTCAGGCGCCGGAAGAGTTTTTCATTTATGATGCGCGGATAATCCGGGCTTTGCCGGGGATCGTCACCGAAAAATTGTCGGATATGCGCGGTCATCCGGTTTAAGAGGGCATCTTT
>CAYTBC010000247.1:0-5104 GCA_964435765.1 uncultured Desulfosarcina sp. | reverse complement strand
GCAACAAGGGCATGGCTCTGTTCCCGCGAAAGATCGATGGCCGCTATGCGATGATAGGTCGACAGGACAATGAAAATCTCTATCTCATCTATTCGGACGATCTCTACACCTGGGATGGCGGTCACTCCATCCTGCAGCCCGAATATCCGTGGGAGTTCGTGCAGATCGGCAACTGCGGCTCGCCCATCGAACTGGACGACTGCTGGTTGTTGCTGACACACGGGGTGGGTCCGGTCAGGAAATATTCGATCGGAGCGGTGCTCCTCGACAAGGACGATCCGTCAAAAGTCATCGCCCGCTCGCGCGAGCCCCTGATACGGCCGGAGCCCACCGAACGCGAGGGCTATGTGCCTAACGTCGTCTATACCTGCGGCGCAATGCGTCACGGCGATCAGATCATCTTGCCTTATGCGGTGTCCGATACCTTCACCAATTTTGCGACTATCAAGATTGCTGCATTGATGCAGGTCGTTGGCGGCTGAAACGGCATTGCGGCGCGACGACCCCTGGGTTCAGAATGAGACGCCACGGCCACGCGATCGAGCGCCATCATCGCGCAGGCGATGCCGCGGGCGTAACCGGCAAGCGTCGAGCACGGGCGGGCTCTCCTTGATGCGAAAGAAATCTGTCAGGTCCGGTGCGTCACCGAAGTTGCGCATATGCTGCATCATGAACGATCGCGCCGGATCAGCCGCAGAAGTGACAGCCGCCGAGATTAAAAGGATGTTCGTCGCACACGGGACAAAGCCCACGTTCCTGCGCTTCGACGACGGCTCCTCCATCGCCGATATGGCCAGGAATGCCGTGAAGGAGGGCTATGATGTGGTCGCCGCCGCCGGCGGCGACGGCACGGTGAGCGGGGTTGCCGGCGCCCTTGCGGGCAGTGGCTGCATTCTGGGCGTCTTGCCCATGGGCACCCTCAACCACTTCGCCAAGGACCTCGGGATTCCCGACGACTTGGCCGGCGCCGTGGCGGTCATTGCCGGGGGTCGAACAAGAGACGTCGACGTGGGCGAAGTGAACGGGCGCGTCTTCATCAACAATTCAAGCCTCGGGCTTTATCCGGCCATGGTGCGGATGCGCGAATCCCTGCAACGCTCCGGCGAGCACAAGTGGCTGGCTTTCATTCGGGCTTCGCTCAGTATCCTTGTCCGCTTTCGCCATCTCACCCTCGACCTGCAGCCGGCGACAGGTCCGGCCATCCGAAGCAAGACGCCTATGCTTTTCGTCGGCAACAACAGCTATGCCACGGGCGCGGCCGGCGTGGGGCGGCGCGAGGCGCTCGATCGCGGTCGCCTGTGGCTGGCGATGTCGACAGCCGACACGCGACTGAACCTGCTGGCCGGCGCGCTTGAAATCCTGCAGGGCCGCGAGGAGACTACCAATGTGATAGCGGCCGAAATCAGGACACTCGTTGTGTCGAGCTCGCACAGGTCCCTGGCCGTGGCGGCCGACGGCGAGGTTTTCCGCCTCTCCGTGCCCTTGGCCTATCGCATCCTGCCCAAGGCTCTGCGCGTCATCGTGCCGGCCGATGATGAACCTCATGCAGACATCTAGCGCAACCAGCCTGCGCGTCGGGTTGGCCGTGGGCCTTGCCGTGCTTGCGGCCGTGCTCGCGGGGCTCGTCCATGACGGGCGGGCCGACGCGTTCGATCTCGCCTTGCGACTGAGGCTACTCGCGCTCGATACAGCCGGCGCCGTCGCGGTATGGCGGGCGGTATCGATGCTGGGTTCGGGCGCCGTGCTGGCGCTACTGGCGGTCGTTGCGCTCACGATCCTTGTGGTCAACGTCGAGCGTCGGGCCGCCTGGCACCTGGCCTTCGTCATGATCATGGCGATTGTCCTGGAGAATGGCCTCAAATGGCTGGTGCACCGGGCCCGGCCACCGGAGATATTTCCGCACACCATGCCGGCGAGCTACAGCTTTCCGAGCGGCCATGCCCTGTTCTCGTTCGCCTTCTATGTGACGATCGTGCTGATCGCGCAGCACCATGTCCGGGGAAGGTTGCCCGTCGTTGCCCTGTGGGCCGGCGCCACCTGCCTTGTCGTGTTGATTGGCGCCTCGCGCCTCTTCCTGGGTGTCCACTATCCATCCGATGTCCTCGGCGGGTATCTCGTCGCCGCGTTCTGCATCTGCGTGGTACGCCGAGGCTAGGGTCAGTCGGCCATCGTGGCGCCAGCCGGACGAACCGATCCAGTGTTATTGCAACCTATTCCGCGGCCTGTACAATCAAAGCCTCACGAGGATCGAACAGCTTGTCGGGACGGCCGTAAAGACCGGTGGTCGCATGCAACTGTTGAATGGCGGAAACGACATGATGGAAAGTGCGGGCCGGCACTGTTTCCGGTACGAATTCACCATCAGCCTTCGAATTGTCGCTCCAAAGTCCTCGGGTTTCGAGATCGAGGTGGCGGCGAAGGGCGCTGCACGCCTGCAAGGCCTGGGACTCAAACCTAACTCTTTCGATGGCCGTTGCACGCCCGCAGAGCAGCAGGGCCGCTTTCAAGCGCTCGGTCTGAGGCCAGAACGTCGCAATTCTGCCACCGGCAGCATCAGGCCTCGCGGTGTCGCGACGGTTCACGCCAACGGCGACGTCATCTCCGCGCTGGCCGGCATTGTATAGACCCAAGGCGACATTTGCCGCGTAACCGTCTCCGGACAGCTGCGACCAGCGTTCCAGTAGCCACGACCACTGGAATTGCTGCCCGGGTTCAATCACCTCCGCATCACCCGCGACGACGGGGTGCCGGCCGGCGGCAAGCGCCTTGCCCGGGCAAGACTGTTGAGGCTCGATCAGATGTTCAAGGGTGAGTTCCACTATCTGCGAGGCGAGCGCTCTCCAGCGCGGGCTGGTCCCTGCTTGCATCCATGCCAATGCGGCTTCAAGCAAAAGCCTGTGGGCTTTTGACCGGAATAATCCGCCACGCTCGCGAAAGCCGGCTGCCACGTATCGGGCGCGCGTCTCGATGGCGTCCAGGAGCTCCATGGCCTCCAGTTCGGACTGCTGACGAAACGCGTGAGCGGACGCCAGCGCCAACAAGATGAATGCCTGATCGTAGAGACTCACCGTGTCGTCCAGAACGCTCCCATCCGGCCCGACATGGACCCGAAACAGCCCATCGGGTCGGCGGTAGTGGTCGCCGAGCGCGACGAGGCCCCAGTCAACCGCCGACCGCCAGGGGCCGTCCCAACCCAGAGCGCCCGCTGTCGCGAAGGCGTAGGTCTGGCGGGCCTGCACGCGATTGCGGCGAGGCACCCCGGCGGGCCTGGCGCCAAGCGAAAGGCTTTCGTGAAACCCCCAGCCGCGATGATCGGCGCCGAAGCACCACCAGAGCGGAAGGGCTTGCGTGAACAGCCAGGTCGTGAGGTGCCTGGTCTGGGAGCCAAGGTCTTCAACCCGGGCGCTGCCTTGCGCTTCAGCCGGCACCGGGGCGAGCTTTCCCAACTGCTCCACGGCAGACTTGACCATCTGGCTGCAACTGAGGTCGGAAACCAGCACATGATTGTCCATCGCGACAATCGCCAGTTTGCGCACGCCGAGAGCGACAACTGTCACGCCTTCGGCCGCGCGCACGAGACTGTCGTGGGTATCCAGCAATATCGTCCTGCCGGCGGTGGCGTTGCCATCGGCATCCTTGGGCATGACGTCGAGAACCTGATCCCAGGCGCCGAGGTCGGTCCACCGCAAAGTCGTGGAAAGGACCGAGACGCACTGCGACTTCTCCATGACCGCATAATCAATCGATAGGTTGGGAGCCTCAAGGAAGGCCGCCCCAAGGCGATAGCCGATCGGCGTCAATTCCGCATCGCCAACAGCCTGGCGCGCGCGCGCCTCCACATCGGGTGCATAGAGCTTCAGCTCGCCCAACAAGGTTGAGACTTTCGCGACGAAGTTGCCGCTGTTCCACAAATACCCGTTGGCGACGTACTCCTCGGCATTGGCGTGGCTTGGCTTCTCGACAAAGCGGGAGACCGCAACAACTTCCGAGGCCTTTCCGGGCTTGTCAGGACGGATGTATCCGTAGCCGGTATTCGGCTTTGTGGGCTTGATCCCCAAGGTGACAATCCGGCCGCGGCGGGCCGCCGCGACCGCCACGTCCACCGCCTGGGCGAAGGCTTCTGCATCGGGGATATAGTGATCCGATGCGACAAAGACGGCGACAGCGTCACAGTCTCGTGAGGCGATCCAGCTCGCCGCGGCGGCCATTGCAGGCGCCGAGCCGCGCCCCTCGGGCTCCAGCAGGACGGTGGCGTCCAATGCCGTGGCTTGCAATTGTGCCGCGACAAGGCTGGCGTGGGCATTGCCAGTCACGACGACGAGGTGCCTGCAGTCGCCAATTCCTTGCACGCGGCGGATCGTCTGGGTGAAAAGCGTCTCAGTCCCGAATAATGAAATGAACTGTTTTGGTCTCGATGCTTGCGAGGCTGGCCACAGGCGGGTTCCAGAGCCCCCGCAAATGATGACCGGATAGACGGATCCGTAGTCACTCATGATGGACTGGCCTTCAAATTGATGATTTCAGGCAGGCACCGCAGACCACAACAAGGCACTCGCGCCGTGTTGAGCGAGCGTGGTTTCCTTGCTCCACAGGGCGCCCTACGCCTGTCGTTCCTAGTCTTCGGTTCGGCCACTTGCTGAGCAAAATTGCTCACCAGCCGAAGGCAAGATCCGCCTTTCCTGCGTCGCCCCAACTTGAGTGAGGTTGAACCGCCGCCATTTGGCATATCGGTGGTGTCTCGTGCCACAACGACGCACTGGTCAATTTTGAACAGAAGCCAATCACGCGCATCTTCCAAACTCCGCGGTGAGTTATCCTCAACCATTGGTCGAGAGGCGGTGGCAACAAGCCACAAAGCCCAGTTCAGGACCGCAAAAGGACATGAACAAATGAACCGCTCAAAGCTCGCAACGGTATGCCTTTCACTCGGGTTCGCAATACCGCTGGTCGCCTCGGCAACATCCGTTTTCGCAACTCAGCCTGCCACAACCGGCACAGTTAGCCCCGTCGTATCGCCCGGCAACAACGTCTCCGCCACGAAGCCCGCTGTGGCCTGCCTGAAAGATCTGCGCGCCTTCGATGTTCAGATGCGAAAGGATGGCTA
>CAYTBC010000246.1:0-5107 GCA_964435765.1 uncultured Desulfosarcina sp. | reverse complement strand
CGGGCAATGGCTTCCTTGGGGGGCAGGCCGTCGATGGTTTCGATGTCATCGTGGGTTAAGGGCCAGGTAAGGGGGGCGGTAATGACGTTGAAGGTAAACCCGCCGACGGTGTAGATGGTGCTGCCGGCGAATTTGGTCACGCGGTAAGCCAGAACGACCGTTCCCTTGGTCAAGCGGTAGCCGGTCTTCACCACGCTGCATGACAGCAGGAGTGCACAGGCAGCGGCCGCCAGGGCCGTGAAAAAAAATGGGGATCGCCTTTTTCCCTTCATTTACAGCAATATGCCCATAAGCCCAACTTCAACGGGCGGGTAGGGTTCGGTTTTAATCGCTCCATTCGTAAGCCCTTGATTTTTATGGATGCCGTTCAGTTACTGATCGAAACCATTGAAAATCGGAATTTGTTTTTTATCTTACCCCCAGACAGTTGCAAACGCCGCATCTTTTTTTTTAACATGTTTTTGAAGGAGAGGCCATGATCGAATCCCCCGGTTTCGAACTGGTTATGGAAATTCACAATGCGGGCGATCGTGTGTTTCTGCGTTCGATCCTGGATGCGGAAGGGATCGACTATTTTATTCAAGGGGAAACAGTCGCACCGTACATCTTTAACTCCGTACCCATGCGGCTCATGGTCAGGAAAGATCAGGTGGAGAGTGCCCGTGAGCTTTTGGAAAACTTTGTCCAATCCCAGGCATACGGCGGCCTGAAACGAATCCTCGATAAGCCCTGAACCCCGACCCTAATTTTTTGAGATGGATGTGGAGCGGCTTTGAACCCTGCGTATTCCCGATTGGGACCCTGCATTCGAAATGTGCACAATCGATGCGCTCGTGAAGCAGCAACGGAGAGGCAAATCGGTGCGCTTTGAAACCGCACACCAGGTGGCGTCGGGAAAACGGATTCCGGTGGCGGTGACCGCCAGCCTGCTGGCACACGACAACCGCAAATACCTCTGGGGGTATTTCTACGACATTACCGAGCGCAAGGCGATGGATGACGTCCTCAAGCAGAGTGTCTCCCGATCTGAAGGTGCTGTGGGCCAGTCCGGCGGCGGCCCGCGCAACGGGCCAGGAGCCGGCGGAGTTGATCGGGAGCCGATGTTATCAGGCACGGCATGGATATGCTGAACCTTGTGAAGGCTGCATTGTCCGTGAAACCTTCGTCAACGGAAACGCGCGGCAAACGGTCATCAAATCGAAACCACCGGCCGGGTAACGATCCCCGAGGATCTCTGGAGTGTGGATGCCGACGAGGGGCAGATCGGGCAGGTTATCAACAATCTTCCGATCAATGCCTCTCGGGCCATGCCCGAAGGCGGCACGATCCATGTGGATGCGTCCAACCGTTCAATAGGCCGGACTGTCGCTTGCCGCCGGCAAAGGCTTGATCCTTGCCTTAAAGCCCTGAGCGCATGTGTGAAAACTCAGTCTAAGACCCGCTAACGGCCGACTCGTTTTACTCTTCTTCCCACTGGATGCATTCCACGGGGCATGAGTCGATGGCCTCCTGAACACATTCATCGTCGGCCTCGGGGTTGATGACCCTGGCTTTCTGGCTGTCCTCATCGAATTCAAAGACCTCCGGGCAAAGCTCCACGCACGTCTCGCATCCCTCGCATGTTTCCTCATCGATAATAACGCGTCTGGTCATGTTAACCTCTTTCTGGATTATGCATGGTCATCCTCCGGCAGTAACCGCGCCGGCCGGTGTTGACCCTTAGAATTTATAGCCGATGGCACGCAGCAGGGATTTGCGTTTGGCAATGTCCTCGTCTTTTTCGATGCCTTTGGTGGCGAAACCGTCGATGACACCCAGAATGCCCCGTCCCAGCGGACTTTCAGCGATGATCACCTCCACCGGATTGGCCGTGGCGCAGTAAATGCGGCACACTTCCGGCACGTTTTTGATCGTGTTGAGGATATTGACGGGAAACATGTCGCGCAGGAAAATGATAAAACTGTGTCCGGCTCCCAGGTTCAATGCATTTTTCTGAGACAGGGAGATCAGCTGCTCATCCGTTCCCGCAAAGCGCACCAGGCAGACGTCGGAGGCTTCGCAAAAGGCCAAACCGAATTTTGCTCCCGGTACGGTACCGACAATGGCCTCGTAAAGATCTTCAACGGTTTTAATGAAATGCGAGTGACCCAGAATGAAATTCAAATGCTCGGGATTAACAATCGGTACGGTGATCAGTTCCATGGCATCCTCCATAGATGGAGCCCATCCGGAAACGCCTCGCTTCCGGATGGGCTCCATAAAGAAAACATCTCCCTTGATGGCGCACCCATAACAATCTAATAAAATATGGACAAGGCGGATACAATCGGTATATTTGCCTATTTGATTGGCGATGGTATGGTTAGTTTTACCCAGGCCCATCCGGAAGCGCGTCACGACACTTATCCAACCCACTATACGGTAAAGGAGGACCAGGATGACTTTGACAACCGTTCATACCGACCATGCGCCGGCGGCTATCGGCCCCTATTCACAGGCGGTGGTGGCTCCGCCGTTGGTTTTCGTCAGCGGGCAGCTGGGCATGGATCCGGCTACCGGCAACCTGGTCGGGGGCGGCCTGGAAGGCCAGGCCCGTCAAGCCCTGGAGAACTTGAAACAGATTTTGACGGCCGCCGGCAGCAGCCTGGAACAGGTGGCCGCCGTGGAGGTGTTTCTCACCGACATGGGCAAATTCGCTGAGTTCAACGCCGTTTACGCCGAATTCTTTTCCACGCACAAGCCGGCCCGGGCCGCCATCGAAGTGAGTGCCCTGCCCAAGGGCGGGTGCGTGGAGATCAAGTGTACGGCCCTGAGATAATCGCTATTCCCCGATCTCCGGAAACGCCGTGGCCCCGGCAAAGGCCATGGCGAAATCAGGTTCGGAGGCCAACTCCAGGTAACGGATGCGGCGGCACAGGGTACGGGCTTCCGCGCGCAATTTTTTATCCAGCAGGGCCATCACCACGCCCACGCCGGCCAGATTCTCCTTGGCGTTGACTTCTCCCCGGGCGACGGCCGGCGGCAGCATGCCGATGGCAAGGGCGTTCTGCCAGTTGAAGCGGGCGCCGAAGGCGCCGGTGAGAATGGTTCGGTCGATTTTTGCGATACCGGCCTTTCGCATGAGAAATTCGATTCCCGTGACAAGGGCCCCCTTGGCCAGCTGGATCTGGCGCACATCCTTCAACGTGACGGAAATTTCGTTGCCTGTGGCGCTCCGATCCCTGCCGGCAATGGTGTAGCGCCGACCCACGCCGCCGTCATCGGATATGACGTCGCCTTTGCCTTCATCCAGCCGGCCGTTGGGCCGGATGACGCCGATCCGCCGCAGGGCGGCGATAGTGTCGATGATGCCCGACCCGCAGATCCCCATGGGCCTGTTTTTGCCCTCGTTTCCCAGCACGTCGAAGCCGATCCGCCGGTTGTCCGCCTCCGGCCAGGCGCGATGGATGGCGCCGGAGACCGCGCGCATGCCGCAGGAGATCTGCGCTCCCTCCAGGGCGGGGCCGGTGGCGCAGCTGGTGACCCACAGCCCCTGCCGGTTGCCCAGCACGACTTCACCGTTGGTGCCGATATCCACGATCAGCGTGACTTCATCGCGTTCGTGGGGCCGATCGGCCAGGATGGCGGCCATGGTGTCGCCGCCCACAAAGCCCGATACCACCGGCATGAGGAATACGGGTACGGCCGGGTCGGTGGCCAGGCCCAGGTCGCCCGCGCTGAAAACCGGTGGTGTCAGCGTCAGGGGGAAATAGGGAAAAACGCCCAGGCCGTACGGATGGAGCCCGGCAACGATCTGCTCCATGGTGGTATTGCCGCAAATGGCCACTTCATCGATGGCGTCGACCGGGGTGCCGGCCCGTTCCAGGCAGCGGGTCAAAAGAAAATTGATGCCCTCGGCGGCCAGTGCCTGCAACTGATCCAGATGCTCGTCCTTTTTGTTGATGTGGCTGATGCGGCTGATGACATCTTCTCCAAAACGCCGCTGGGGATTGACGCAGGCGTCGGCGGCCAGCAGGCTGCCGGTTTTCAGGTCGCACAGGTAGCCGGCCAGGGATGTGGTGCCCAGATCCACCGCAAACCCGAGGCTGGCGGGCTTCCGGCCCGGCAGGACGCGGCGGATGCCGGTCTCTGCGTGCACCACCAGGGTGAACGTTTTCAGGTTGTCGCGATAACGTGCCAGCCCGCGCAGTGAGGCGATGTCGGTCGCCGCGGCGGCGGATTCACCGGCCTGGGCGGCCAGCCAATCGATCAGGCTTTCCGGCGTATTGTCCGTTTTAAGCTCCGGCGGGCGGGCATCCATCGTCAAGCGGCGGATCATGGGGTCCAGCGGATAACTTCCGGCGATATCGGTTTTACCCCGGGTTTCGGCGCTTTCGGCCAGGGTGTCGGGGATGGTGACCAGCCCACTGGCGATGGCCCGTGCCTGGCAGGCCAACCGGGCGCCGTCGGCCATCTGGGCCGGTGTGAGCACATCCAGCTCCGCGTCGCTGAGTGGCGAAAAGCTTTGCTTCGGCCGGACCAGCACGCGGCATTTGCCGCAAACCCCCATGCCGCCGCAGTCGGCGCGCAAGGTGATGCCGTGATCGCGGCCCAGTTCCTGAAGGGTCCTGCTTTCATCCAGGGGCACCTTCAATCCGGCCGGTTCGAATTGGATCCGCTGGACAGTGGTGAGTTCTTCGATGGCGCGGCGATCGACCTTCCCCGTGGCCGCCATGGGGATATGATCGACCATGCGGATCAGGCGGGGTTTTTCATGGGGCTCCAGCATCTTGTCCACTGCCGTTTTTATTTCAGCGACGGAGGAAGCGCCCACGGCCAGGGCCGCGATTTCCCGCTCCCGGCCGGTATCGACGGGGTTGGCCACGACCAGTGCCTCGTCGACGCCCTCGATATCCATGATGACCTGGCGGACTTTTTCCAGATCCACGCGGTTGCCGCCGATTTTGACGATATTGTCCGCGCGGCCGGTGACCACAAACGAATGGCTGCCATGATCGGTGACCCGGTCGGCCACCGTAAACCATCCGCTGCTGCGTACCGGCAGTTCGGCCGATAGAAAGGCCGAGCGGATATCCAGGTTGTCACCGGCCAGCCGCCAGGTGATGCA
>CAYTBC010000245.1:0-5134 GCA_964435765.1 uncultured Desulfosarcina sp. | reverse complement strand
GCAATGTCGGCAAGACCGAAACCGTCAACCGGGCGAGAGCGGACCTGACCTGGCGGTGGTGACGCGTCCACCTTTGCAAGGCTTGCGTCAAACCTTCAAACCTTAGTCTCGGCACCCCGGTTTTCCCGGGGCGCCTTTGTTTTGGGCCGTTGGTGCCGGTCCATGCGCACGGTCGAGCGGTCGTGCTCGGAAAGTTATCCACAGGTTCCTAACATTTTAAACGGACCGCGGGTCGTGCTATTAGGTCCGTGGGGATTAGTCGCTTCGAGCTATCGGGGGCTTGTTCGGTGCGGAACATATCTGGCCGCGACGCGCGGCTTTTTGCGTTCGGATTATGCGTCGGCCTCTTCCTCGCGTCTTGTGGCGGAGGGACAACGGCCAGCGTCGGTAATGGGGGGGCGGGCGGCGGCTCAGGAGGCGGCGGTCCTTCGCCGCCTCCACAAACCAACTCGTCGCTGGCTAACCTGACCGTCAATCAAGCCTTCGCGGCTGTCTCCACCGTGCTTAGCGCTGATCTGACGGCGGGTGGATCGAGTGCCAACGTATCAACCAGTTTGGCCGGACTCGATGGTCAGTCCAAGGTCACCTATACCGTGTCGGACGCCGGATTCACGGTCTCGATTAAGCAAGACATCGTCTCCTTCAACGAGGTCTTCACATCGTCAAATATAGATCAGTCGGCGTCCAACGATTCGGTTCGCGTCTATCGAGTAACGCACTCCGACAACACGGTCGACGAATTCGACCTATTGATCCCGGCAGAGCCCAATATGGCGCTGAGCTATGTGACGTATGGACAATGGAATTCGCCGAATGGATCGAATCGTAGTCTGAACTTCGGAACCGTTGTGTTCGGGGTGCAGACTCCGGCTGCCAACATGCCGACCACGGGCTCCGCAACCTATGACGGATCCACTTTTGGGACGCTAAACATCGGCTCGACGCTTTACAATGTCGGCGGCTTTGTAGAGCTGACTGCCGACTTCTCGACCAGCAACGTCACCGGATCGACTGCCCTGATGTCGAAGCAAAACCTCCAAACCGGAGGTGTTTCCGCTTGGCGCGACCTGACGTTCAACGCCACCATTACATCGGGAACCAACCAATTTCTCGGTAGCGCCGCCTCGGACGACTCCGCAGTGACCGGAACGGTTGCCGGGGGCTTTTACGGTCCGTCCACCAATGGGATCCCGCCGGAAATCGGCGGCGCCTGGAGAGTCAGCGGCAGTGGAGAAACCGCAATCGGCGGTTTTGTCGCCAGGCAGTGAGGAGAGGACCGTCATGATCCGGCTCCGCTCAAAGCTCCTCCCGACAAGCGCCTGTTCCGCTGTCGCCCTGTTTCTCTCATATGCGGCGGCTCACGCCGATTGTCAGCCGGACCCGGCAAACGATGGCGACACCGTGACATGCGCGGGAACGGATTCCGACGGGTTCGTCAGTAACGCATCCACGCTCGGCCTGACGGTTTCCAGTGATGCGAGCGTTTCCAATGTCGGCGCCTCCGCGATCAAGATCACGAACGACGTGGCTCTTCCCGGCACGACGATCGAAAACGACGGCGCGGTCTCGGCGACGTCAGATGTGATCGGGATTCACGGCGTTATCGCCGGAATTGAGACGACGACCGGATCGATCAACAATTCGGGAACGATCACCCTCGACACGAACAACATGGAAGGGACGTTGCCCGATCCGCATGGGGAGGTCATCGACGTCCCGGTCGCCGTGGGCGCATCGATCTTGTCTTCCAACGCCACGGACACGGGTACGATTACAAATTCGGGTACTATCTCGGTGACGAATGTCGGTCACTCGACCGGCGCCATCGGCTTGTCCGGCGCCGGTGCCGGAAAGACGCAAATCTTCAATACGAACACGGTCACCGTTAGCGAGTCGGGCACCCAGGGCATCGCTATCGGGATCAATGCGGCGAGCGACGGGTCCTCCATCGGCGGAGAAGTCGACGTCACGCTGATACCAGGATCGATCGATCCTTCGGGAGCCGTGTCGACGGTGGATTCCGGCTCGAACGGAACGGCGATAGGAATCCGCCTCGTCGGCGCGACCAACGACCCCGTGGGTACCATTGCGCCCATAACCAACAGCGCGCCGGTCACGGTATCGGTCGGGGGCAGCAATGTCCTAGGGGTCGGGATCGCCATGGATTCGGGCTCGATCGCACTTTCGAACACAGGTGAAATCAGCGTAACAAACCAAGGGATCCATGCCATCGCCATCGGCCTGAAGGCCTATCCGTATTCGACTCCCGCGGACCTGACGATCAGCAACTCAGCCGTCGTCAACGTCGTGGCCAACGGAACCAACGCAGAGGCAATCGGCCTGATGCTGGGCAACTTCTCTTCCGCATCCAACGATGGCGACATCACGGCGTCGGTGTCGGACCCGACTGGTGTGTCCATCGGAGCCGACGTCTACTATTCGAATGCAACGTTCACGAATGCCGGCCAAATTCTCGCCAATGGAGGATCGAGCATCGGCGTCAGAGTTTCTTCAACGCCCGGGGACGGACAGGGCGTCGTAACGCCGCAAATGCTTAATCAGGGACAGATCATCGCGTCCGGTGCGTTGGCGACGGCAGTGGTCATCAATGGAACATATACCTTTGAAAACGCCAGCGGCGGATCCATTTCGTCCGATCGGTTCGGAATCGTCGCGAACCAACTGTCGACCATTACGCCGGTTTCTCCTCTCATCGTCAATCGCGGTGCTATCTCGACGGCTTCATCGGCGGTCATCGGCCAGACGACGGACAAGCCTCTGCTCGACAACTACGGCGGCATTGCCTCGACCGGAGAGAACGTCGCCGGCACGGTCATCCTCGGCGCTGGCGACAATCTGAACAACTTCAGCGGGGCGTCGATCATGGCGCTCGGCGCGAACAGCGACGCGGTCGTGATTTCTCCCAACAACGGAGGCAGTCGGCAAGGCGTTATCGCCAATGACGGACTTATCCAGGCGACCCGAGACGCCATCGTCGGCGACGGCAACACCAATACCGTCCATAACGGCGGCGACATTCAAGGAAACATCGAACTCGGGTTTGGCGACGACATCGTCGACAATTCGGGGACGATCACCGGGATAGTCGACGGCGGTGAAGATAATGACACGCTCGACAACACAGGAGGCAGCATCACCGGTTCAATCAAAGGGTTCGAGACCATAATCGGTGACGTCTCGCTCGGCTCGGGAAACGACGTGTTCGACAATCCTGGAACGATGACGGGGAATCTCGATACCGGAGACGGAGACGACGTTCTTGTCGTGCACAACAGCACCGCCATAAATGGTAACGTCACGCTCGGCGCTGGCGATGACATGGTTCTGTTCGAAAACGGTGTGGCGGATTACGGGTTCATATCGGGAACCTTCGATGCTGGCGCCGGCGCCAACTCGATCGGTGCCTACTATGAAACGAGCGCGAACGCGACGCTGCTCGACAACGGAGGCGCAATTCCGTTTGTTTTGGGGACCTACGGATCCGGTACGGTTGTTACGCTCGAAGCCACCGCCACTCCGCTCGACAGGACGCTGCGAGTTCTAGGGGAGGCTGAGTTCGACAATGCCGCCGATATCTCGAATCCCGGCGGCGTCGATCTCGACCTTCAGGGCTCGAACCTCACGGTCTCAAATTCCGGCACATTGTCGGGTGCCACGGCAATTCAGGGGTCGGGCGGCGGCTATACGGTGTCCAATCTCGGCACCATAAACGGCGCGATAGTTCTGTCCGGAGGCAACAATGCCTTTACTAACTCGACGACCGTCACGGGCGACGTCGCGATGTCGGGCGGTCTTGGCTCGTTCACCAATAGCGGTTCGTTGACCGGCGACGTCACGTTCGATTCCGGTGACAACTTGTTTTCGAACACCGGAACGATCGTCGGCAACGTGACCTTCGGCGATTCTAACGACCGCTGGTCGAATAGCGGAAACGCGACGGGAACCTTTAGGGGCGGATTGGGGGACGACGTATTCACCAATAGCGGAACAGTGACCGGCATTGTCGACGGCGACGGAGGTAACGACAGGATCGACGTCACCGGAGGGGTGTTCAACGGAACGGTTCAGGGGTTTGAAACGATCACGGGAGATCTGTCGTTCGGCGCGGGAAACGACGTTTTGGATATCCCCGGGACGCTGACCGGAAATCTCGATACGGGCGACGGCGACGATACCGTGACTGCCGAGCCGATCAGCGATATAAGCGGCAACGTCTCGCTGGGCGCCGGAATCGACCAGTTCACGGCTGCGGGGATCGTCGGCGGAAGTGTGGACGGCGGAGATGGCGACGATACCTTGTACGTCGGCGGCACGACACTGCTGACAGGCAACGTCGTTAGTGTCGAACACCTGAAGTCGGTCGCCGGATCCGTAAGTGCTGAATTCGACGGCGCAGCCTCTTTCGATACGATCGATCTGGGCGGTGGAGCGGGCGCCCGGGTAACGATTGGCCCTGATGGGGCCTTCGCGGGCGTGGGCACCATGGAAGGCACGCTGACAAACGAGGGTCTCATCCTTCCGGGTCCCGAACGGTTCCAAATCGATTCCACAGGCGGGGTCGCGATTTTGGAAAATGGCACCGGCACCATCACTTTGTCGGGAGATTACGTGCAGTCACCCACCGGGTCCTTGCTCATTCTGGTTAATGGCAATCAAAGCAGCGCTCTGAACGTCTCGGGAACAGCCACGCTTGATGGCAACCTGTTGGTTGTGGTCCTGCCCTCCGATACGGAAATAATCCCGGGCGCCAGCTATACGGTCCTGCATGCGGACGGCGGAATTAGCGGCGACTTTTCGGGCGGTCTGGTCCTCAGTCCGATCTTCTTCGATGTCTTCTATACGATCGACACGAACGATCTGACGGTGGAATTCGATCTGGCGAGTTTCGTCACGCCGTTCATGAACGCCAACCAGCAAGCCTTCGCACGGACGCTGGACGCGTTGGCACAGAACCAAGCCACGCAGGGGAGTGCATCGACCTTCGTCAAGGCGCTGGCGTTCACCCAACGGACCAAAGCCGCGGCCGCGATAGACCAACTCATCCCCCAGGCCGCATTGAACATGGCCACCCCCGCCCTGGTCACGCACCGCGCCTTTCTCGGCTCGATCGCGG
>CAYTBC010000244.1:0-5146 GCA_964435765.1 uncultured Desulfosarcina sp. | reverse complement strand
CGCGCCTGGCCAGGGTCACCCACCGGCTGGCCGGGTACTGCTCCGGCGGTGAACAGCAAATGATTGCCATTGCCCGGGCGCTGATGTCGGCCCCGAAGATGCTGATGCTGGATGAACCGTCTCTCGGTCTGGCTCCTCTTTTGGTCAAGGAGATTTTTCAAAATGTCCAGCGGATCAATCAGGAAATGGATACAACCATCCTGGTTGTTGAGCAAAACGCCAAAATGGCCCTGGAAATTTCAGACTATGCCTACATCATGGAGTCCGGCAAGATTGTGATGGAGGGCCCCTCCGGAGAGTTGAAAAACAATCCGGATGTGAAAGAATTTTACATGGGGGTTACGCAAGGCGGCCGCCGGAAATCCTTTAAAGATGTTAAATCCTACAAACGGCGCAAGCGCTGGATGTAGCCCCTGAATTGATTAGAAATCAAGCGGGATTTTTTCGTTATTTGGTTAATCGAACAAGGAATTCACGATGAAATTATTAGTATCCTATAACGGGACCAAAGAGTCGGAAGCCGCATTGGAACTCGCCAAAACCCATGCCAAAATATTCGGCGCCAAACTGGTGGTCATATCCTCAAGTGAAGGCGGAGCGGGGGAGAAAGTCGAAGACATAAACAAAATCAAACGCGAACTTGAGAGCATACGCGAAGATATTTCGAATGACGGAACTGATTGCGATGTGGAGCAGCTTGCCCGGGGCCTTTCGCCGGGTGAAGATATTGTGCTTTATGCCGAAGAAAATCACATTGACCAGATTTATGTGGGAATACGCAAAAAATCAAGGACCAGCAAATTAATTCTTGGTTCGACAGCACAATTCATCATCTTGAAGGCCAAGTGCCCGGTCATCTCGGTCAAGTAAACAACCAGTCAGGATAGTATTATGGGACTCCATGACTACACGTTTTATGATCTAATCCGTCGAAATTCGGTTAGTTATAACAATCTGTCGGCATGGTTTGAGGTTGACGATCAACGCACGCTGACGTTTGCGGAGTATAAACAACAAGTGGATCGTCTGGCCTGCGGATTGCAAAAAACCGGAATTGGAAAAGGCGATCGCATCGGGGTTCTTGGTAAAAACAGCCTGGAGTATTTTTTACTTTACGGTGCCGCCGCCGCCCTGGGGGGGATCGTGCTGCCCATCAACTGGAGACTTTCGGCTGAAGAAGCAGTATTCAACCTGACCGATTGTGCTCCTGAGCTCCTATTCGTTGATTCTGACCACCAGGAAATGATCACCAAGGCCAAAGGTAAACTTCCGACCGTCAAAGAATATTTTAACCTGAAGCCCCCGGGAGGTATTTTTTCCGACTTTGATGCGCTGCTTGAAAACGATGGAAAATTCGCAGCGCCGGAGGTGTCCAGCGCCGACGGTCTGGTCATTATTCATACGGCGGCGGTGGCTGGCAGACCGCGGGGTGCGTTGTTGAGCCATGGGAATCTGATCAGCGCCAACATCCACATAAATCTTCTATTGAACCTGTCAGCCTACGATGTTCATCTGAATATATTGCCGCTTTTTCACGTCGGCGGTCTTTTTATGGCAACCGCCGGATTTCACGCCGGAGCTTTGAATCTAAACATGAGCAAATTCGATGCGGGCCAGGCGGTCGAGCTGATCGCCGATAAAAAAGTTACCTTCATGTTTGACTTCTCACCGATTCTATCTTCCATTCTTGATGAGCACGCGAAATCCGGCAAAGACATCAGCAGCCTGCAGCATGTACCCGGCCTGGAGGCACCGGCCGTTATCGAAAGATACCAGGAGCTGACCGGCGGCACCTTTTACTGCATGTACGGCCAGACCGAAACGTCGGCGATTGCCACCATGAGCCGCTATTCCGAGAAGCCGGGCTCGGCCGGGCGCACCATTCAACTGGCCGATGTGCGCCTGGTAAACGACAACGACGATGATGTGGCCAGCGGTGAAGTCGGTGAAATTATCGTCAAAGGCCCCATGGTGTTCAAAGGCTACTGGAATTTGCTGGAAGATACCGACCAGGCCTTTCGGGGTGGATGGCATCACACCGGCGATTTAGGACGTTTTGATGAGGACGGTTTTCTATGGTATGAAGGCCGCAAGGCCGAAAAAGAGTTGATAAAACCCGGCGGGGAAAATGTCTATCCGGCCGAGGTCGAAAAAGCGATCCTTGAGCATCCCGCAGTTGAAACCACCGTCGTTTTCGGGGTGCCGGATCCCAAGTGGAAAGAAGGTATCAAGGCGGTCTGTCAGCTTAGACCCGGCCATAGCCTCCAGGCGCAGGAGTTGATTAAATTTGTCGGTTCCCGTATCGCCAGCTTTAAAAAACCCCAGTATGTCGAATTTGTCGCCGAATTTCCCCTGCTCAAAGACGGCACTCCGGATAGATCCACGGTCAAGGAGCTGTATGGAGGGGAGCAGAAGTAGGCTTGATCGGGGTGCGGGTTCTTCGATTGCAGATTACGGATTTCGGCTTTATTAAACGGACAGAAGTGTAGCGGGTTGATTGAGTTGATTAACTTGAGTGTCAGGTTAAAAGTTCAGGTCTCCGAGAGTAAATTGCAGTTTGCTCTCCGTCAAGAATAAATTATCCAAGGTAGATGCCTTCAAGCATTCCGGCTTTCCAGCCTTCAAGCCTGTTTAACAGATGTATTTAAAATTATTCATTGCATTGTTGACACTGTTTTTCTCGGCCGGCGTGCTGCCTGCGGCGGAGACTGAGAGCATCCGAATCGGTGCTTTGAATGACCTGAGCGGGGCGACCGCCGACGAGGGCAGGGACTACGCCCGGGGGCTGGCCGAGGCGATTCGCTATATCAATGATGAGGGCGGAATTAACGGCCAGAAGCTTGAGCTCTATCAATTTGATTATGGCTACCGGGTTCCGGAAGTACTTGCGAAGTATAAATTTTTCAAGCGCCTTAAAGTCAAGGCCGTTTTAGGTTGGCATATGGTTGACACGGAAACGTTGTCTCCGATGGCTGCCATAGATAAAATACCTTATCTGTCCGCATTCTATTCAGCGTACCTGACTGATCCGGCTCGGGCGCCATTTAATCTGTTTGCGGCCACCGACTATTCGTCCAATGCCAGGGCGGCGCTGACAGCATGGTTTGATCAAAAATGGCCGACCCACAGGGATTATGGCAAACGCCGACCGCGCTTTCAATGTGCCTTCATGTTCGCTTCCTCTTACGCCAGCGCCCCCATCAAGGCGGTTAAGGATCAGGCCGAGCTTTTCGGGTTTTATATCGGTCCGGATCTGGATGTTTCCTTATTTACCGTCGACGCCCAAAACCAGGTGCGCGCCATGAAATCATTTAAGCCGGACCTGGTATGGCACGGCAATACCGTTCTGTCGGCTGCTGCGACCATCAAGGCGGCTTCGGAGCTGGATTTAGGGGCAGATCACATTGTCAACAACTGGGCTTTTGATGAAAATCTTCCCCGGCTGGCCGGTGCCGCGGCAGAAGGGGTGATGGGTGCCGCTGTGGGCTCTTTTTACGGACAAAATGCACCCCTGATGGACAAGGTCGTTGAATATGGCAAAAAATACAACCCCGGTGTGCCCACCGCCAGGCGTCTGGATCGCACCATTCAAGCCTGGGCCAATGCGCTTGCGCTGCGGGAAGCATTAAACCGGGCCGACCGGACCGGCGGCTTGTCCGGCGAAAATATACTGAAATCCGGCTTTGAAACATTTAGAGGATTCGATATCGGGTTGAACTTGCCGCCTCTGACCTATACCGGCGAAGACCACCGTATTTCCGGCCAGGTGCCGATCTATGAAGTAAAACATGGTACATTCCAACTCGTGGAAATCGTCGACCTAAAGGACCGCTGGCCGGATAAATGGAGCCATGAATGGTTCGGCTGGTAGAGTATTTAAATGAATATTGAAAATTGAAGATTGAATAATTAATCCGCCCTGAAAAATAGCATATCCGGGGTTGTGAAATTATCTTTGAAAATTGAAGAATGTAGTTGGATCGAAGGTCCGGCGGATTAATGTCTTAATGCTGCGCATTTATTTTTTATTGTTTTCTTCATATAGGTGGTAAAAATAAAACAGATAAGATACCACAAATATTCAATCTTCAATTTGCGCGGAGCGCATACCTATGCAAACGAAAAAAATATTTTTGAAAGGGTTTATTTTTATTTGCCTTGTTATGCTTGTTTCAGGCTGTGTCGGTGTGCCAAGGCCGGATGAAAGCAATTTCAGGGATCCGCTCATCGGTCTGGATCATGTTGAAATCTCTTACTATACCGGCTATTACTACTTCAGCAGCGAGGTAAAGCCGACCCGGGGCAAGGCGGATAATTACGGTGCACCCCTGCTGATGGCTTTCATTTATAAAATCCATAATCCCAACCCGTATCCGGTCATGTTGGATGGCTTTTCATTTGTCATTATGTTTGAAGATTTCAAGGTCAACCAAGCCATCTCACCGGATGCCATGTGGATTCCGGCCGGTAAAACCAATCTGCTCAGAGTACCGGCCATGTTTGATACGCGTCAGACCTTGTTAGCCCTGATTTTACCCGAAGCGATGAAGCTCAAGAAAAAAAACATCTCTGCCTGGGACGCCTTGGAAAAGTGGTGGACCGGTGCGCCGGATTTTGCCTATCAGATCAGGGTGACCGAGGGTGCGGCGGTTTTCAGGGCGGACGGCGTAATTCGGGCGGTTCCATTTGCCGCCCACTATCCAAGATAGGATGGAGTTGACTCTGAAGCATCTCCTTATCGTACTTTCGCCCCAATCCGTGTCGGTTGTCTCTCTCAGATTGCCTTCTCCTCCATTTCGCGGCTTCGTGGTTGACTTACCTCCCTTAATAGCCTATATTTTTCCCGTATAAGGAATCCTTCGATCAACCATATCCATATTTATTCTATAAAAGCGCGCAGCGATTTTATTTTTATTGGGAGAGCAACATGGTCCGAACAGAAATTTCCCTTTTTATGAGAAACGTGCCGGGCGAGCTTGGCAAGCTGGCGGTGCTTTTTGGCAGTGAAGGCGTCAATATTGATGCGCTCACCATCCAGGATGCCTCCTCCTATGTGCAGGAGCTTTTCAAGGCCCGGGGCAAATCTCTCAAACGGATTGCATCAGCCGCAAGCTACAACTCCATGCGCAAGGATTCGGCCGAGTAT
>CAYTBC010000243.1:0-5158 GCA_964435765.1 uncultured Desulfosarcina sp. | reverse complement strand
GGAACCTTAAGCGGCGGCGAGCAGCAGATGCTCACATTGGGAAGAACGCTGATGGGAAATCCCGACCTGCTTTTGCTGGATGAGCCCGTGGAAGGACTGGCGCCGCTGGTGGTGAAGGATCTGGGCAGACAGATCTTAAAGTTGAAGGAGATGGGGCAAACGATTCTTTTTTCCGAGCAAAATGTCAAGTTTGCCTCCATGACCTCGGAGCGGGCCTACGTGATCGATAAAGGCAGAATCCGATATCAGGGCAGCATCCAAGAACTGCGCACCAACCGGGAGATCAAGGAAAAGTACCTGATGATTTAACCCAATTACCATTCAAAGCCCCTAACCCGGACACGCCGGAACCAAAAAGGACAAATTAATCACGAAAGCACGAAAGGACGAAAACACGAAAAAAAGACAATATAAATTTCGTGCTTTCAAGATTTCGTGTTTTCGTGGTGAAAAAGTTTTTGCATAAAATGCAGAGAATTCACAATTAAGCGCCTAAGTGGGCGGCGAGGATAACCCTTCACAAAATATTGGATTCGGAAGAGACAACATGAGCACCGCAAGTATTTTAAAAGACAAAGCTGTCCTGGTCGTGGATGACGAACCCGATATTCTGGATTCCATTGCCGAACAGCTTGATATGTGCCGGCTATACCGGGCCAAGGACTATGAAATTGCGCTACAATTGCTGGCAGGCTTCAAATTTGACATTGTCATCCTGGATATCATGGGCGTCAGAGGATTCGAGTTGCTGAAAAAATCGGTTTCCAAAGGGTTTCCGACGGTGATGCTCACCGCCCATGCGTTGACGCCGGACGCATTGAAAGAATCGATGAAACTGGGAGCAGTGTCCTTTCTGCCCAAGGAGATGATGGCGGAGTTGGATGACTATCTTGCCGATGTGGTTTCCAACAGCCGCAAAGTGGTTTGGAAAAACCTGCTCGATAACCTAAGCGAATATTTTGAGCGGCAATTCGGTGCCGATTGGAAGGAAAAAGATGACTTCTTCAAAAAGTTTGAAGAAGAGTTGAATATAGCCAAAGAAGAACCGAAAAGGAGGTAACCTTATGAAAGCAAAGCATGCTGCAATCTATTTTCTTTTTATCGGCCTGGCCGTTTTTTTGATCGCCTCACAGGCGACGGGGGCTGAACCGATTAAAATTGGCATGATTCAGGGATTAAGCGGAGCCTATGAAATATACGGCAAGGCGGAAGTCACCGGTTTTGAAATGGGTCTGGAGTACTTTACCAAAGGAACCAACCAGATCCTTGGACGGGATGTAAAGCTTTTGGTCGAGGATACCCAGCTCAAGGCAGCACGGGCCAAGATGCTGCTGACCAAGCTCTACAGCGATGACAAGGTGGATCTGGCAATCGGGCCGACCAGCAGCGGCGTGGCCCTGGCGGTGCTTCCGGTCGCCCAGGAATTCAAGAAGATTCTGATTGTCGAACCGGCGGTGGCCGATTCCATTACCGGCGCAAACTGGAACCGCTATATTTTTCGAACGGGACGCAATTCCAGCCAGGATGCCATCTCCAACGCCGCGGCCGTGGCCAAACCGGGGGTCAGCATCGCCTGTATTGGCCAGGACTATGCCTTTGGCCGCGACGGCATCGCCGCCTACAAGCAGGCGGCGGAAAAACTCGGTGCCAAGGTGGTGCATGAAGAATACTGTGATCCCAAAGGTGCGGATTTTACGGCTCCGATCCAGCGAATCATCGAAGCCCTGAAGGATTTGCCCCAACCCAAGTACGTCTGGGTCATCTGGGCCGGAAAAAATAATCCGATAACCCAGCTGATCGATGCCGGCCTTGATAAGTACGGTATCGAGATCACCACCGGTGGTAATGTATTTGCAGTCCTCAAGACGATGAAATCCCTCAAAGGAATGATTGGTGCCACTTACTACTACTATGAGAATCCTAAAAATGAGGTCAATGACTGGCTGGTGAAAGAACACTTCAAACGGTTTAACGAACCGCCGGATTTCTTCACCTGCGGAGGTTTTGCGGCCGCCAGTGCCGTGGTGGAAGCCATTACCAAGGCGGGCGGCACGGACACCGAAAAGCTTATCTCAACCATGGAGGGCATGGAATTCATGACGCCCAAGGGAATGATGAAGTTTAGAAAGGAAGATCATCAGGCCCTGCAGGCCATGTTTGCCTTCAAACTTGAAGTAAAACCCGATGTCGAGTGGGCCATTCCGGTTCTCATCAAAACCTTGACCATGGAGGAGACGGCACCGCCGATTATGAATAAGAGATGAGTACAATTTGCAAGTTGATGAATGAGGCCAATAACTATCCGACAATGAGACATGCTTGATGCCGGAAGGCTTGGAGGCTGAAAGGCTGGGACCCCGAAGGCTGGGAAGCTGGGAGGCTATGAGGCTGGAATGGCCGGAAGCCGGGATACAGAAAATTTTTCTTTGATCCAGAGTTTTTAGGCAGCGGGAATACCAGCTGGCCTGCTTTCAAGCTTCAAAGCCTCCAAGCTTTCCAGCCTCCCAGCTTCCCAGCCTCCAGGTTTGCGGTTATCAAGAACAGCGTGGTTTGATTTCGATATGAGTGCAGAACCAATCATTGAGACCAAGGACCTGACCATTCGTTTTGGCGGGCATGTGGCGGTCGATCAGGTGAACCTGCAGGTCGAGCCGTTCACTTTGAAATCCATTATCGGTCCCAACGGGGCCGGAAAAACCACCTTTTTCAACCTGCTGACCGGCCAGCATAAAGCCACCGGGGGCAAAGTTTTCTTTAAAGGGCAGGACATCACCGGCCTGGGACCCGCCATGCGGACGCGCTTGGGGATGGGGAGGTCTTTCCAGTTGACCAACATCTTTCCGGTTTTAAGTGTACTTGAAAACGTGCGCGTGGCCATCCAGTCGCGCCGGGGCTTCGGCCTGAACTTCTGGCGCAATTACCTGCATTTTTCTGAAACCGAGGATCAAGCCTATGTTATTCTGAAGGATCTGCTGCTGGACGACAAGTGGGCGGCGCCGGCCAGCTCCCTGACCCACGGGGAACAGCGCAAGCTGGAGCTGGCCATTTTAATGGCGTTGGATCCGGAGATTCTGTTTCTGGATGAGCCCACGGCCGGCATGGGCCAGGAAGAAGTTCCGGCCATCCTGGAGATTCTCGGAAAAGTCAAATCTTCACGCGACCGCACAATTTTGCTGGTTGAACATAAAATGGACATGATCATGGCGTTGTCGGACTCTATCGCCGTGCTGCAGAACGGCCGCCTGATCGCAGATGGAGACCCGGACACCATTTACGGCAGCAGGGAGGTCCAGGAGGCCTATCTCGGCGGGGGAGCCAAACTTGAATGAAGCGATCTTAAAGGTTGAAGATGCGCACACATTTATCGGCCATCACCATATTCTTCAGGGTCTCTCGTTTGAGGCCCGGGCCGATGCCGTAACTGTGCTCATCGGGCGCAACGGTGCCGGCAAGAGCACGACCCTGAGAACCGTGATGGGCCTGCTGCCGGCCTCGCAGGGCAAAATAACATACGGCGGGCGGGAGATTCAGAACAAGAAGCCCTATGAAATCGCGCGCATGGGGATCGGATTCGTGCCGGAAGATATGGGAATTTTTGCCAACCTCACCGTGGAGGAAAATATGCGGGTGGCCATGCTGGTAGAAGACGAGGCCACCCACCGGCGGCTGGAGCAGACCTTGAATATGTTCGGAGATCTTAAAAATTTCTGGAGAGCCCAGGCCGGGATTTTGAGCGGCGGGCAGAAACAAATGCTTGCCATCGCCCGGGCGATTGTCAACGAAACCTCCCTGCTTCTCATTGATGAACCCTCCAAAGGCCTGGCACCGATCATCGTGGATGCCCTCATTGAAGCCATAAATCAAATCAAAGAGCGCAGCGTTGTCGTCCTGGTGGAGCAAAACTTTTACATGGCCAGCCGTGTGGGCGATCACTTCTACATCATGGATGACGGCACGGCCGTCCACAGCGGCAAAATGGCAGAGCTCATCGACAATGACGAGTTGAAGAGCAGGTATCTGGGAATTTCCAAGGCGAATCAATAGAAGATATCTTTAATATGTCCATGACCGCATCAAAACGCTGGAGTTATAAATTTACGATTGCGGGAGTGCTTTTACTTTTCATGCTCCCTCTTCTGGGAATACCTGTCAAAACCTATCTGACCCTGACCATTGCCGGGCTGGCCATGGGCATGCTGCTTTTTCTGATTGCCTCCGGTGTCAGCATCATTTTCGGCCTGATGGACGTCCTGAATTTTGCCCACGGTGCTTTGTTTGCCTGGGGCGCCTATTGCGGGTTCAGTGTCTTCAAACTGTTGAGCAATTGGGTTGAAGCCGATTCGGTCAGCCTGAATTTTGCTGTGTTTCTGGCAGCCATTGCTGCGGCCATGGTGGCGGTAGCTTTACTGGGCATCATTCTGGAAAGAGTTATCGTACGTCGGGTATACGGCAACCATTTGTTTCAGATCCTGATTACTTTCGGTGCGACCATCGTCCTGGTGGAGCTGATCCGTGTATTCTGGGGACCCAACGATGAAGTCATGCCGGTGCCCGTGGCCTTCCGGGGAAATTGGGATGTCTTCGATATCATCATCGCGCGATACCGTGTGATCTGTATTTTAATCGGAATTCTGGTGTACACTGTGATCCAGCTTATTCTTAAAAAAACCAAAATCGGCACTATCGTAAGAGCAGGCGTCGAAAACCGCGAGATGGTTCAGGCTATGGGCCACAATATTTTTTTGCTGTTTACCGGTGTGTTTGCCGTCGGGGCCGGCCTGGCCGCCCTGGGCGGATTGGCGATGAGCATTTTCAGTCTCCAGGTCTACCCGGACATGGGATCAACCTATCTGCTTTTTGCCTTTATCGTGGTGATCATCGGAGGTCTGGGAAGTGTTACGGGTTCCCTGGTGGGTGCTCTTATCGTGGGGCTCTCTTATAACTTCGTGGCCTATCTGGTGCCCTGGGCCGCCGCGGGCGTCAATATTTTAATCATGATAGTGATCCTTCTGATTCGACCGACCGGACTGTTTGCGGCGGGGAAGTAGAGCGGGATGCGGGTTGCGAGTTGCGGGGTGCGGGTTTGTGAGCATAGGGCATAGTGCATAGGGCATAGCGTAAAAGGCTAAATTCAGGATCTGGGATTTTGGGGGTTGCG
>CAYTBC010000242.1:0-5235 GCA_964435765.1 uncultured Desulfosarcina sp. | reverse complement strand
AAGCGGACTGGTTCAGCAGGGCCAGGATGCCGCGTTCCTGTTCGCGCAGCGTGGCCATCTGCTCCTCGAGAACCCGGAGTCGACGCCTCAGAACTTCAGCCGCCCGTCCGTCAGCGCCGTGATCCAGAAGACGCGAAACCTCGCGCAGAGGAACTCCCATCCCTCGATAGAAGACGATCTGCTCCAGACGTCGAAGCTCGGTCTGGGAGTAGGTCCGGTAGCCTGCCTCCGTCCGGCCGCCTGGGCAAAGCAGCCCCAGGCGGTCGTAGTAGAGCAGCGTGCTCCGGGAGAGGCTAACCCGGCGCGCGAGTTCCCCGATGGTCATGTCCCGCTTGTCTACCGGACTGCTCATTCCTTCTCCTGGTCCGATCTAAGGGCTCCGCCGAACTCCTGATCCTCATTGAGGAGTCTAGGGTGTGAAGCTGTAAGCGGGTCAAGCGGGAATCCCGCCTCCTCCCACTTTTCCTGCTACCGACGGGACCTCGCAAGCCTCGGGGCGAGGCGTCCCGGCATCCGAGGCCTGCGGGAGAAGCAGGTAGAGATCGTCGCAGCGATCCGGGCATGCGGGACCACCGGAAGGTCACCACCACGTGACCGACGCCCGCGCTGGTCGGGCGGTGTGAACGGCGGTTGAAAAGTGCGGCGGTCGGCGGGTCGGTCGAAAAGTGCGGCACCCCCTGATGGGCCCCCGATGGCGAGGTCTGCTTAGGATCGGCATCTGTTCGCCGATGACGGCAGGCTCGAGCCCGGAGGCCGGGGGTGTACAGCGACATGGAACAGTGGGAATCGATCCGGCGGCGCGTGCTCGTCGAGCACGTGAGCAAGCGCCAGATCCTGCGCGAGACCGGGATGCACTGGCAGACGCTCGAGAAGATCCTCGGGCATTCCACGCCGCCGGGCTACCGGGCGAGGGCGGCGCGGGAGAAGCCGAAGCTGGGGATGTACCTTCCGAGGATCCGGCAGATCCTCGAAGACGACCGGGAGGTCCCGAAGAAGCAGCGCCACACCGCGAAGCGGATCTTCGAGCGCATCCGGGACGAGGGCTACGACGGCGGCTACACCCAGGTGAAGCTCGCGGTCCGGCAGATCCGCCAGCGGTCGAAGGAGGTCTTCGTTCCGCTGGTCCACCGACCCGGGGAGGCCCAGTTCGACTTCGGCTTCGCGCTCGCCAGGATCGGCGGCGTCCTCACGAAGGTCGCCTTCTCCGTGATGGCGCTACCCTACTCCGATGCCTTCTTCGTCCAGGCGTTCCCGCGGATCTCCACGGAGGTCCTGTGGGAAGCCCACGTCCGGAGCTTCGGCTTCTTCGGCGGCGTGCCGTATCGGATCACCTACGACAACGATTCCGTGATCGTCGACAAGGTGCTCGCGGGGCGGGATCGCCGACTGACGCGCGGCTTCCTGGAGCTCTCGAGCCACTATCTCTTCGAGCACCACTTCTGCCGCGTCCGCCGGGGCAACGAGAAGGGGATCGCGGAGGGGGCGGTGAAGTACGCCCGGCTGAACTTCATGGTCCCGGTCCCGCGGGCCCGGGACTACGAGGAGTTGAACGCGCATCTCTCGCATGCCTGCCGGTCCGATCTCGCCCGCCGACTCCGCGGACAGAAGGCCACGAAGGCGAGACTCCTCGAAGAAGACCGGGTGAAGTTCCTTCCTCTGCCCGGGACCGCGTTCGACGCGTCCCGGAAGGTCTCGACCGCGGTGAACTCGCTCTCGCTGGTCCGGTTCGATCGAAACGACTACTCCGTCCCGGTCTGCTACGCCCACCACACCGTCGTGGCCCGCGGCTACGTCGATCGCGTCGAGATCGGCTACCTGGGCGAGACGATCGCCCGGCACCGCCGGCTCTGGGGCAAGGAGGGGGTCCGCTTCGATCCCGTCCACTACCTGGCGCTCCTGGAGCGGAAGCCGGGGGCCCTGGATCACGCGAGACCGCTCGAGAACTGGGATCTGCCGGACGGCTTCCACGTCCTCCGCCGAAGGCTCGAGGACGAGCGGGGCGGGGAGGGCACCCGCGAGTACATCCGCGTGCTTCGGCTCCTCGAGAAGCACGACGAGAAGGAGCTCACGCGCGCCGTGACGAAGGCGCTTCGGGCCGGGGCGCTCACCCGGGACGCGATCGCCCAGTGGCTCTTCCCGCGGGAGGAGTGGAGGGAGACGACGTTTCGCCTCGCCGGCCGGGAGCACCTCCGCCGGGTGAAGGTCGAAACGACGAGGGTCTCGGCCTACTCGGAGCTCCTGAGCGCAGGAGCCGGGTCATGAGCACCGAGAAGCCGGACCTGCTCCTCGACCACTACCTCAAGCTGCTGAAGCTGCCGTCGATGCTGCGCGAGTACGGGAAGCTGGCGGATCTCTGCCGGGACGAGGGGGCGGACTACCGGACCTACCTCCTCCGTCTCGTGGAGCGGGAGGTGCTGGACCGGGGAACCCGGGCCGCGGAACGGCGGACGAAGGCGGCCCGCTTCCCGGTGACGAAGACGCTGGACACGTTCGACTTCACGGCCCAGCCGTCGATCAACCAGGCGCTGGTCCGGGAGCTGATGAGTGGGGAGTACATCTCGCTCCGGGAGAACGTGCTGCTGATCGGCAACAGCGGCACGGGAAAGACGCACCTGCTCACGGCGCTCGCCTTCGCGGCCTGCCAGCAGGGCCACAAGGTCCGTTTCATGACCGCCACGGGCCTGGTGACGCAGCTCCTCGAGCGTCGGGAGGACCGACAGCTGGAGCGCTTCCTCAAGCAGCTGGAGCGGATGCATCTCCTGGCGATCGACGAGCTCGGATACGTGCCCTTCTCCAAGGCGGGGGCGGAGCTGCTCTTCGAGGTCGTGAGCCGGGCCTACGAGCGCACGAGCCTGATCGTGACGACGAACCTGCCCTTCGAACAATGGACGGAGGTCATGGGGAGCGAGCGGCTCACCGGGGCGCTGCTGGACCGACTGACGCACCGGGTCCACATCCTCGAGGCGAACGGCGAGAGCTACCGGCTCAGGGACTCGCGCAAGCGCGTCAGGAAGTCGAAGAGGACCAGGACCGAGAAGGCCTGATCCAGGGAGGGATTGACACCCGCCGCGAGGCGGGATACTCATGGCCGGGGTGCCGCGGTTTTCGGCCGCCGACCGCCGCACTTTTCAACCGCCGTTCACACACGAGGCCGCCGATCGATAGTGGCCTCGGAGTCGCGGTCACTTGGAAGAAACCACGACTCTGGCCTCTTCCGTCAACCCGGACCTGATTTCCACAAAGCCGTACGTGATCATCTTCGAGTTCGGCACTAGGACTCGGAGGACGTAGTGGCCGGGGACCAGGCGGTCCCACCGGGCTCCTTCCCGGACATTCTCGAACCGCCGGCCGTAGTCTCGGTCCACGCCCTCAGTCCGGCCATTGAGGAAGGCCTCGAACTCCCGGACTTCCTTTCCACGTTCGTCGGCCACGTGGATCGCTAGGGAGCCGTACTTGAGGCGGATCGCTCGCAGGATGATCTCTCCATCGTCGGGCGTGTCGACGATCCTGTCCCTGGTCAGATCCGATGCTGCCTCCCGCACGCTGACGAGATAGGGGAAGCCATCTCGCAGGACCGGCAGTCGAAATCGTCCGTCCGCCTTCAGCGCGATCCAGGGGCGGCGGTCCAGGAAAACCTCGCTTCGTCCCTCGACCCGGACATTCCTCCCTCGGCTCAGGGTGAGTGGGGAGCCGTCGGCCTGCAGCACCTTCCCTTCGATGATCGCGATGTGATGGGCCGACAATTCGATGCCGGACAGGGCCTCGCCTTCGCTCAGCTCGATCGAATGGCAGAGATCTTGGCCCTCGTACCGACTGAGTACCTCGGCCGGCAACTCGCGAGTCGCCAGGCACGAGCATTCGTACGTCCCCGCTGCAAGGTTCACGAAGCGGAAGCATCCCTGGTCGTCTGCCTGGCCAGACCAGAGGCGCCCATTGTCCTTGCCACCTGTGCCCAGGAGTTGCACAGGTGATCCTGCCAGCGGGGCGCCGGACCTGCCTAGGACACGACCACGAATGGAGGCGGCTCTGGATAGGACGAACCGTAGGTCATGGGTGCTGTCATCCGCCCCAAACGCCAGTGTGACAGCGCGGTACTCCATCTCGCCGAAGTACGGGCCGAAGACGCCCGGGGCGCGACGCTTGGAGCCCGAAGAGAAAAACACGTCAATCTCCACCTCCGATTCCCGGGGAACCTTCCGCACGCGAAACCTGCCGTCGGAACCGCTTGCCGCTGCGCGGCTGCGCGATTCAAAGCGGACGAGCACCGTGGCGTCTGAGATGGGTTCCCCGCGCGCGTTCTCGACGATCCCGTCAACCATTCGTTCCTCTGGCAACTCGAGGACAATTTGGATATCACGATCCGAACCCGACCGGATCCTCTCCATCCACAGTTTTGACTCCCCGTAGCCTGGTGCTTCGGCGAACAAGTTCACGAGCCCAAATGCGCCCCGCACGACGAATCGCCCATCTGCGCCGGCCTGTATCGGAACCGCGAGCACGACGCCTGCGCCACCCACCCTGATCGTCGCCCCCGATACGGGTCCGCCGGTGCGGCGCTCGACCACCTGGCCGTGGATCGTCGCCCCCTTAACCAACTCCACCACGATCCGGTTCTGGCCACGCTCCAGCTTCACCGAGTCATGATCCGCATAGTTCCGCCATTCGCCCTGACCTGCGCTGGCCTCCAGTGCGACCGTCGTCCCCGGAACCAGCCCCTCGAGAAGGAAGTGCCCGCCCTCTACCGCGTCTACCCAGTCGGTAATCTGCCATCCGGTCCGATTGTGGACCATCCCTCTGACCCGTACGGAGTCCGGAAGACCAGCACCGTCCACGATTATGATCCCCTCGATCCAGGCCTTCCCCTTGGGAGGCTCTGGGCCCGGTTCATCCGCGGCGGGTCGCTCGTCGACGGTTCGTGGCGTGTCGCCCCGATCCTCCGGATGAGCCGCCGGTCCCCCACGCCCTACTCCCCGATCGACGAGACTCAACCAGAGAATCGGCAGAGCGACCAGCAGCACCAGCACGACACAGCGCAATCTCATCCCTGAAACCCTCACTCTCATATCCTCCCGCACAGGCTATCACCATCGAGCAGCCATTGGTATGAGACGGCAGAGAGAAGGTCAAGCCATTCAGCTCACGGTCCTGACCGGACCGCGACAAGGAAGCGCCCGGGGGCCGGACGAACGCCCGCGGAACCGCGCACGACATTTGCGAGGATGGCGGGAGTGACCG
>CAYTBC010000241.1:3626-5271 GCA_964435765.1 uncultured Desulfosarcina sp. | reverse complement strand
GGCGGGCTCTTCCATCTCGATACCGACAACTTCGCCGGGTTGCACTTCACCAACAACTGCATCTTCGACGGCACGACCGGGACGGGGTTCTTCGTCGACGGCAACCACAACGTCGGCGTGAGCGTCACCCCGCGCACCCCGCTGTTCGACGGCAACACCATCGACAACTGCGAAACGGGCGCGAATCTCGGCACGCGTGCGTTCACCGGCGGGACCATCAGCAACAACACCTTCAGCAACAGCGGCTACGACGGCCTGCAGGGTGGCATCCAGAACACGGCGATCACGCAGAACCTGTTCACCGGCAACGGCCGCTTCGGCCTGGCGCTGACCAGCTTCGGGAACATGGGGGTCGACCGCGGGGCTCAGAACGACACCATCACCAACAACTGCTTCACCGCGAACGGCTTCGCCCACAGCGGTGCCGGCCTCCTGTTCAGCTCCTCGCAGGCGCCGGGGACCATCTCCACCAATACCGCCAATCAGAACAACTTCGCGCTCAACGCCGCGGGTGCGACGTACGGGGGCGCCGAAACCATCGATGCCGAGAGCAACTTCTGGGGCTGCGTGACCGGCCCCAACACCGGCACCTGCGACACCGCCGCCAACGCGAACATCGACGTCATGTCGTTCCTCAGCACGGCGGCAGCGGGACCGGCGGAATGCGTCTCGTGTACGGTGGCCGCCGATTGCGACGACGGGCTGGTCTGCAACGGCAGCGAGACCTGCAACACCGGCACGAACATGTGCGAATCGGGCATGGCGTTCGACTGCTCGGGCGCTGCCGACCAGTGCAACGCCGGCGTCTGCAGCGAGCCAGGGATCTGCGGCCCGGATCCTCTACCGGACGGCACCGCCTGCTCCACGGGCGTGACCTGCTCGGTTCAGGATACCTGCTCGAGCGGCACCTGCGTGGCCAACTCCCCCGACAGCGACGGGGACGGGGTCTGCGACGCCAACGAAAGGGCCGGGTTCAGCCTGCGCAAGGTGCTCATCAAGGACCGGCCGAACGGTACGGACCGGGATTCCTGGACGGCGCTCGGCGAGCTCGACACGACGACGTCGCCCGGCAACTTCGTCACAGCCGTGACCACCTTGGGACTCAAGGTGATCCTCTTCCACGACGGCATGCTGCCGCTGACGGAGATCAACGAGCTCACCTTCCCCGCCTGCACCGAGCGCGGGGGCAGTATCAAGTGCAGCGATCCCGCCACGCGCAGCAAGATCATCTTCCGCAAGCGATCGGCGACGCAGTTCTATTACGTCAAGATCAAGGTGAAGAAACAGAACCTCGATCTGCCGATCCTCGCCGATGCTCCGATCTCGGTCAGCTTGCGCACGACCGAGGCCGCGACCCTGATCGACCGCGGCGACGACATCGGATCGACGGGGTGCAAGGTAAGGGGCTCCACGTTCAAGTGCCGCGACGTTCCGTGATCGCCCCGGGTGCAGGGGGTCCGCGCAGGCGGATCCCCTGCACCCACCAGCGGACACTGTCGATCCTCTCCATCTCCCGTTGCGCAGAATGAGGGATTCGACGTGCCGAGGACATCGTGCGACTACTGTAGGAACGTCCGGCTTTGCCCATTTGATTCGAGCCGCCGGTGCGACGGCCGAAGGTTGTTGAGTCGTTGGGTTGTTGGTT
>CAYTBC010000241.1:0-3526 GCA_964435765.1 uncultured Desulfosarcina sp. | reverse complement strand
AGTATCGCGTTGTAGAAGACGAAGGCGATCTCCGCCCGATCATCCCGGCGCCGACGAGCACGAGAGCCCGCCGGGCGTCCGACGTCGCGGGGCGGACGACGGTTTCTCACTCCCGGTTCATCATCTGAGCTCGGTACGGAAGCCGATTCCGGCCGTTGGGACGTTCGGTCGACGTCTCACCGTCGGCGAATCAGCGGTGGCTTGGCATCGCGTTTGCCTGCTCATCCTCACGGAAGGATTCGCAGCGCGCCGCGACAGGTCTCTGGTCCTGCGAACCCTCTGCGTCGCGGCGAAAGGAGGTGCGGCCATGGACGACCTT
Source organism: uncultured Desulfosarcina sp. (assembly GCA_964435765.1). Classification (GTDB taxonomy): domain Bacteria; phylum Desulfobacterota; class Desulfobacteria; order Desulfobacterales; family JAFDCJ01; genus JAFDCJ01. The sequence continues at coordinate 3,207 of CAYTBC010000241.1, read as the reverse complement.
CGAGGCGCAGGCAGGGGAATCGGTCGTGCGGCTGCGATAATCGCGGCTCTGGTGTTGCTCTGCGGCACCGGAGGGGCGGCTGCGGCCGACGTCTCGGCGCTCTCGACGGTCGGCACACCGGCGATCGACGGCATCCTGTCGTCGGGCGAGTGGGACTTCGGACACAGTGTGGCATTCGACCACGGTGTCGTCACATTCCGCAACGACCGCATCCGTCTGTACGTTCTCGTCGATGTATTGGGAGACACGAACGAGGACCCGCCGATTCGGTTCGCGGGCGACAGCATCGATGTCAGCTTCGACCGCGACGAGAACGGGGCAATCTCGGATTTCGACACGAACTACCGGCTCTTCGACGATCTCTACAATCTTCGCTACCAGCACTACGTGCGGCCGTTCTTGTTCGCGCCCAGGGAGCCGCTTACGCGCTCGAGCATCGCGGCCGGCTTCGACTGCTTCGTCGCCGACGGCACGCGCCGACTCGGCGGTACGGTGTGCCAGGCTCATCGCGTTTGGGAGGCGGCCTTCGACCTGGACGAGATCTTCGCGCAGCCGGGGGGCACGGTGCGGCTGGGGATCAAAGTGGAATCGGAAAACCCGCCGATCGACGAGTACGTGCCCACCAACAACTTCTTCGGCGACTTCGGCGATCTGCTCGCCGTCGTACTGGAGGACTTCGCGGACGATCTGCCGGTCACCGATCCCGGCGTGTCGATCGACTTCGACGAGGCACTGGCGCCCGCCATCGAGGTCACCCAGGCCGTGCAGGACCGGGACAACGGGTTGCCACTGGTGGCGGGAAAGGACACCGTCGCGCGCGCCTACGTGACCGCGGGGCGGGCGAACCGCCTCCTGGTGGCCTACCTCTACGGCGGCCGCGGCGACGCGGATCTCCCCGGCTCACCGCTGGCACAGCTGCACTTCGCCCCGACGGTGGTCGACCGGGAGCTCTTGACCCACACCGCCAACTTCCTGCTGCCGCGCGCCTGGACGGACGGGGCCATCGTCCTGCAGGGGCGAGCACTCAACTACGACACCTACTCCACGGAAGCCGTGTCGAGCCCGGTGCCCGTCACCTTCACCCCCAAGGAGGAACCCGTCTACTGGATCGTGTCGATCAACGGCGGCACCGAGGAGGCGCCTCTGCTCGGCGACCTCGCCGACCTGACCGCGCAGCAGGAGCACCTGCGCGCCACCTATCCGGTTCCCGGCGTCCGCTTTCGAACGCTGCCGTGGACGGTGCTCGGGGCGTTCGACAGCCTCGACTTCAGCCGCTACAAGCGCCCGCTCGAGGACCTCTGGCTCAGCGCCTTCCTGGGCGCGGCGCTGTCGGGCCGCTGGGATCTGTTTCCCGACCAGATCTACGGCTTCGCCGCGCAGTGCGATTCGGCGGGGGGCGGGCGCTGCGGCGTGGCCTACACGACCGAGGGGATCGTCGCCCTCGGCGCCCACAAGGGCTGCAAGTATGCGCGCAACGGCATCGACGTGGTCGCCTGTGACCACGCCGTGCTGTCCCACGAGATCAACCACAATCTCGACCGTGGCGATCCGCGCACCTGGGGGTTGCACGTCACCGATCCGGCCACGGACCCGGATGCGGGGATCGAGAACGACGACTGGGGATGCGGCGCGGAAGCGCCCGATCTCGCCTGGGCGGCGCGGTGGACGGACGACCACGTCCGCGAGGTCGGCTTCGACACTCGCCGCCCCTGGGAGGACGGGCGGTTGCTCGTCGCCCCCGATCGCTACAATCTCTTCACGGTCGTCCCGCCCGAGTTTCCGGATTTCATGTCCTACTGCGAGGCGTCGGTTCGGTCGGGAGATCCGATGGTTCCGAACGTGTCGGCCAACCCCACCCGATGGATCTCGGCCTACCGCTGGCTGCGCTTGTTCTGCAACTTCCCGAGCCCGCCGGGCACGACCGAGCCGCTCATCTGCTCGAGTCTGCAGCTCGGCCAGCCGCCGCCGCTCGTGCAGCGGCTGCGCCTGGGGCTGGAGCAGACGCGGCCGGTGTACTACGTCGGCGGTCACGTCTCGCGAAAGGGAAGCTCGATCACCGGTGAGCTGCGCCCTGTTTTCGCGCAGCCCGGCGCGCCCGACGACGACCTGCCACCCGGGGAGTACGGCATCGAGCTGCGCGACGGCAACGGCGCGACGTTGCTCACTCGATCGTTCGCGGCGCCGTTCGTCGATTCCGAAGGGATCGAGCGCGACGTGGTGGAGTTCCAGCTGCAGCTGCCGGCCGTTGCGGACACGGCCGAGGTCGTCCTGCGTCGCGGGCAGGCCTCGCTCGATACATTGCGCGCCTCGGCGCACGCGCCCGAGGTGTCCGTCGTGCAGCCGTCCGCGGGAGCGCAGTGGGCGGCCGGCGTGCGACACACGATCGAGTGGAGCGCCAGTGACCAGGACGGCGATGCGCTGGCGTTCTCCATCCTCTACACGCCCGACGACGGTCGGTCCTGGCATCCGGTCGCCTGGGACATCCAGGGCGGCGCGCTGGAAATCGACACGGCCGCCCTGCCGGGCGGGCAGGACGCGCGCATCCGCGTCATCGCGACCGACGGCTTCCGCACCAGCGAGGCCGACTCGGACGTCTTCTGGATGGAAGGCAACGCCCCCGAAGCTCGCATCGTGCGCCCGGCCGACGGCGCCCGCTTCGTGGAGGGCGAGCCGATCGACTTCGAGGCGCAGGGCTTCGACCCCGAGGACGGGTTCCTCGCCGACGAGGCGTTCGTCTGGGCGGCGAACGGCCGGGTCCTCGACGTCGGCCGGCGGATCAGCGCGCACCTCTCTCCCGGGCGCTACCGCATCACCCTGCGGGCGACCGACGGCGAGGGGAAGACGGCGCGGGACGCCATCGCCCTGGCCGTGTCGAAGGATGCCGACGGGGATCGTATTGCGGACTCCACCGACAACTGCCCCGACACGCCGAATCCCGACCAGAACGACGGCGACGTGGACAGCGTCGGCGACGCGTGCGACCGCTGCTCTGGCACGGTCATCCCCGAAGGCGTGCCGACCAAGAAGCTGCTGCCCAACCACTTCGCGCTCGTAGACGACGACACCGTCTTCGACACCGTGGGGCCGAACGCACGCTTCTCGTCGGGGCGCTACACGGTGATGGACACGCACGGATGCAGCTGCGACCAGATCATCGCCCGGTTCCACCTCGGCATCGGCGAACGCAAGTTCGGCTGCAGCATCGGC
>CAYTBC010000240.1:0-5274 GCA_964435765.1 uncultured Desulfosarcina sp. | reverse complement strand
TCTCATAGCGGGTCAGCAGGAAAGGATCCAGTGAAAGCGGAAATGCGTTGCCGGCATCCGCACGTTTTAACTTTTGAAAACAGGGTTGGGCCTCCGTGGTGCGATAGGGTACGGGCAGCCCGGCGACGTAGCCTTCGACGCCGCGGCGAATTTTTTCCAGGTACGGCAGCATGGTGGCCGGGCCGTTGCCGCAGTTTAAGCCCACCACCTCGGCGCCTTCATCGTACAGGATTTTGCAGGCATCTTCCCATGAATAGCCGTCACAGCTTTGACCGGTGGCGGGGCTGAATGTGATGACTGCCGGCAAACCACCGGATTTTATGGCTTCCAGGGCCAGCCGGGCTTCTCCCAGGTGCCCGAAAGTTTCCGCGATGATGAAATCGACGCCTTCCTGAACGGCCCATCCCACCTGCTCGTCGAAAATCGACCGCACCGTTTGGGCGGAATGGGCGATGGCGGGGTCATATTCCCAGGTGTTGGAAAGATTGCCGGCCACCAGGGCATTGAACTTTTTGGCCGCTTCGGCTGCCAGCCTCAGAGCGGTGATATTGAGCGCTTCGAGCCGATCCTCCCGGCCGACGGCCTTTAGTTTGGCTCGATGACCGTAGTACGTGCAGGCGATGACCACATCCGAACCGGCGCTTAAAAACTCCTCATGGAGCTCACTGACGGCCCCGGGTTTTTCCAGGACAACTTCCGGTACATAGGGGCCGGCTTTTAAATACCCCCTTCTTTCGAGTTCAAAAACATATCCCTCGGCCACCAGGAGGACATCCTTTTTCAGGCGATCCATTAGATTCACGGCATTTTCTCCTTGTCGATTTCATCGAAGCCGGGTCTTATAAAGGTCCTGGCTTCGGGAAATTCATTTTCAGTCCGCCTGCGAAGGCGCTCGAGGTGGACGATAATTGAGATAATATTTTCTTCCTGATCGGGAAAGAATTTGATTATTTTGCCCCAGGCGCTGACGGACCGATCGACGCCGATTAAAGCCACTTTCGTGGAACCGTCCGAATCCTTGGGGAAACCGTTTAAAATTTCAAACTCTTCATTGCGGGCACTGTGAAGGGCTCTTTGAAGCTTTACATAGATCTGATGCTGGTACCACCGAATCACTTCCACCGAATCAATCAGGCTGACCGTGTCCGCCCGGTGATGGGAGCGGTATGAATCCGACAGCGAAAGCGTGGCTAATTCATCCGGGTTGTCTTCCAAGATATAAATATTTTCATCAAACCATTCCTCCACGGTGTTGATATATGATCTGGCCATATGGGTAATCAGGTGAACCACGGGAGTATCCTCCCGCCGGTCTCTGAATTCCGCACCCGCCTCGACATCCAGCGCGTCCAGATCAATTCCCTTTTCCTCGGCCATTTCTTTGAGCATGGCCATGGTTTCCTGAAGGGTTTCACTTAATTTCTGCCAAAAGACCTCGTTGGAAATATCACCGTTCTCTAGATCGCCGAATTTTTCTTCACTCATTTCAAAATTCAGGCAGCGGGCGGTGAATGGGCAGCGCTCGCACCAGCGGTCGCAGTAATTATATATGCCGGCGATGTGTTGCGAATCATTGTCTTTATTTTTTAGGGCGTCCCTTTTCATGATCGGGCGATACCTCCTTGCGACGTCGGTTTGGCCATCAGCTGAAAAATCGCAAAACACATCGCATAAGTCAAGAAAATTGCAAAATTTTACTTTTTTTTGGGGTGCGCGGCGGCAATGGATGCCATGACATAGGTCGGCCGCGGTTGATCGGGGGCCCCGACGGCCGCCGTATCTGTGATTCCGGTGCCGACCAGAACGGCGTCCAGACCGAAAGCGTTGGCCCCGCGAATATCGGTTTCCAGCTGATCGCCGATCATCACCATATCCCGGTTGCCGCTGCGTCTCAAGGCCTCCCGGAAGATAGCGGCATGCGGCTTGCCCAGTCTTACAAAGCGCAGATCAGAACAGTCGGGATAGCGCAGCTGCAGGGCGGCTTCCAATATCAGGGCGATGCTGCCGCTGGCAATTCCGAATCCCCCTTTGGCTTTGGGGTAGATCAAATCAGGATTGGACAGCAGCAGGTGAAATTTTTCGCGGCGTGCCACCTTGTGAAAAAGTTCGGTCAATACGCTGTCGATGGTTTCGACAAAAGGAAAACCGGACTCGTCGCCGATGACCACCACATCAAATCCACTTTGGACCGACACTGTCTTGCCGCCGGCATCTTTGACATACATGGCGCTGTCAGCAGGCCCCAGCACTACGCAGCGCTTGTCCCGCAGACCATGGGTCTTAAAGTAATTTTTGAGGAGTCCGCCGGAGGTGATAATCCGCTCCGGTGCGATGTCCAATCCCCAATTTTGAAATCGAGCGGCAGCGGTCTGCGGCAATTTGGAGGCGTCGTTGGTCAGCAGGAAGTAGGGCTTGCGGCAACGGTTGAGTTCCCGGATCAGCTCGGCCGCACCGGCCAGCGCCCCGGAGCTGTTCACAAGGACACCGTAGGCATCCAGCAGCAGCACGGCATACCGTTCGACCACTTGTTCAATGCTGATTTCTCGTATCGGGTTCATTGATCCAACCACCGGCTTAAAAGGAAGTCTAATTCAGGCGCTCACCGAAAGTCAGCACCGGCCGCACCGAGTCACGCTATTTATCAAAATTGAATAATGCAAAATTCGGGCCGGAAATCTTCGCTCCGTTTGTGTTATGAAGGTTCCGTTTCGGGCAGCGTTTCTTTTAAAATCAGCGCCGCCGCCAGAGACAGGGCTCCGCCGGCCAGGCAGATCAAAAACATATGTCGAAAACCGGCCGTCGCGTACTGCATCGGCCCCCTGCTTTGGGCGGTTAAAACCGCCCCGATCAGGATTTGAAAAAAGGCCGCCCCGGCGAACGGAAAAAGGTTGACGACCCCGACGGAAGTCCCGGAAATGGAGACGGGAAAAAGCTCTTTGGAAACTGCGGCGATAATCGGGCCGATGGCGCCGCCGGTAATAAAAAAGCAGAATAACAGGATGCACAACACGGGCAGGGCCATGCCGTCCACCTGCCAGCTCAGGACCGCGCTGACCATCATCAGGGCCAGGCTGCAGCCGATTAGAACCGGTTTGCGTCCGAACCGGTTGCCGAGCCATCCCAACAGTGGGCTGCCGAAGATCAAGGCCAGCGCGAAGGTGGACAACACGCCGCCGGCGGCTGTCTTGCTGAGGCCGTAGACCTGCATGAGATACGGGCCGCCCCATAACCCGCCGATGGCAAACGATATGCCGACGACGCAGAACGCCCAGACGGCGATCGGCCAGAACCGGCCGGAAAAAACCACCATCTTCATGCCCTCCATCAGACCGATTTCAGTTTCCGCCGCCGCAGGATCCCGCCGAATGGACGGCAGTCCTATCTCGGCGGGTCGATCCCGCACAAAGGCATATACGAGGCCCGCCATCAGCAGGGTCATCCCGCCGACGGCGATCAATGTCAGGCGCCAGCCGAAGGCGTTGCTGGCCCACGCCAAGGGGGCGCTGGAGGACAGCGCGCCAAGGCCGCCCATAACCATAAAGGCAGAGCCCATGACGAGAAATTGGCGCACCGTGAACCATTCCGACAGCAGCTTAAAGTTGCAGACAAAGACGGTGGACACTCCGAGGCCGACCAGGATGCGGCCGATGACGGCCACTGTCAAATTCGGTGCCAAACCCATTAATATGGAGCCCAGGCCGGCCAGGATGAAAAAAACAAATACGGTCTTGCGCGGGCCCCAAGAGTCGGCCATCAGGCCGGTGGGCAGCTGCATGAGGGCGTAGGCATAAAAATAGGCCGACCCCAGCACCCCCAGCAAGGTGCCGGAAATACCAAAGGAGGCCTGAATGTCAAGGGCGATCACGGCCGGGCACAGCCGGTGGAAAAACACCAGGATGTAGCACAAAAAAATGAGCAGACAGATGAAGTAGCGGTAAGCGATGGCCTTTTTTCCTAATTAATCCGCCCTGAAAAATAACATAATCAGGGTCTAAAATGGTTTTTGAAAAACTGAAGAAGCCTGGTAAACTTAAACTCCGGCGGCTTAATTACTTTATGCTGCGCATATTTTTTCTTATTTGCTGCTTATTTTAAAATAGAATGATTCCAATATTGAAAACCTGGTGATAGGGGTCAGGCCACAAATAAGTGGTGCTGCGGAGTTTCCTTCGTTGACTCACGCCGCTGATGGTTCTCCGAATCTCTGACGCAACCCGGCAACCAAGGCAGTATCAGCTCTGAGTGAAATCATCTCAAGCGGAGAGTGACCCCGCTTCCAGGACAGATACAAAACGACCCCCAACATCAGCAAGGTGATCAGTATATTGGGCCAGGCATTTAACTCCCATTGGCCTTGCCAGATCAATTTTCCATCGGCTGAGAACGGCAGAAAATAGGGAATCGGCCACTGGTATCCGTCCGGTCCCCGGGAGCCGACCAGGTCGCCGAGAAGATGAAGATGGAACGCCAGCAACGCCAGAAAAGTCGTCATCCATCGCCTGGTGCTCAGCAAAAAAACGGCCGCGGCAAGCACCAGAGCGAATCCTAGATTATGGCCCAGGACGTGATGAAACTTGCTGTACCAGATCAGGGGGGTCGCGGTGTTTTCGGTCAACAATTCGGCGACGATACCGGCGCCGTCGATGTCGGGAATGATACCTGAGAGGGTTACCAGGATCCGATCCCGGCGGGCGATTGCGGCGGTATTCGCAACGGCCCAGCTGATCAGCAAGTGGCTTGCCGGATTCATAGACTAAATCTCTATGCTTTCTCCGCAACTGCGCTCGGAATAAAGGGTGCCCGGGTCAATTGAAAATTGAAGTTTGATTCCGCAATCTTTAATAATCAGTTAAACAAGGTATTGTGGGTTTCTTCAAATCGCGCGATATCGGATTCATACTTGAGGGTCAGATCAATATCATCGTGGCCGCTGATCAGCTGCTCCTTATCGCCTTTTTCAATGCTGAAATTAAAGACTGCCGGGGGGGATGTGTGGATCTCAATCTTCTGTTCGACCAGATCGACCGTAGCCTGCAGGCCTTCCTTGGCCTGAACATGCTCGAAAATGACATTGACTTCCTCCTCCGCTAATTCGACGACCAGCATCCCGTTTTTGGTGGCGTTGGTTTTGAATATATCGGCAAAGGCGTTGACGTGCTCCCCATTGATTTTTTTCCAGGGAGCGATAATTACCTGATAGCCGTCCTGGGCCAGGGCCCAGACCGCATGTTCCCGGCTGGAGCCGCAGCCGAAATTATTGCGGGTCACCAGGAT
>CAYTBC010000239.1:0-5305 GCA_964435765.1 uncultured Desulfosarcina sp. | reverse complement strand
CCGCCAGCGTTCGTTCTGAGCCAGGATCAAACTCTCAAGTTTGAAACACTGTGCTCGACCCGACGGTTGCCCGCCGGATCTGGTCGCTGCGTCAATTGACGAGAAGCCATGAGCATTCGGTGTTTCCACCGAAGCTTGGCTTTCTCAAAACGCAGGGACTAAGCGTTCCATTCGTCCGTGTTGCCACGGACCGCCAGGACACGCGCCGCCTGCGTTTCTCTTTCTTTCATCAACGATGTCAAAGAGCCGAAGGATGATCTCTCACCCTTTTGACCTGCTGCGCCGACCGCACGAGACCGGTTCCATTATAGGGTCCGGTTGTGCGCGCTTCAAGTAGGTCGGAAACGTGCAGGGGCAATAACGCCGCCAGGCGGCGCCAGCCCCTCAGTGGTCCGGTTTATATGAGCGCCCCGGTGCAGGTGTCAAGCGGTCATGTGAAAAATCGTGCCGGTTTTCTTGCAGTCCTGTGACGGTCGTGCGTCAGAGGTTCGCAATGGTTAACGGTATAGCAACCTCGGGCAGGTAAATTCGATCCATCGGAACGGACCGGGGGATGCGTCGAGTTGCCGTCATCGAGTGCTTGCGCGAGTGCCGCAAACCGCTGCGAGGCTTGCCTGGCGGGCGGCCCGAAGCGCTGTCTAAGCCGTTGTTTCGCGATGCCATTTCCACCATTTGAAAGCGGCTGCCGGTTGACAGCCCGGCGCTGCCTGTGCAGATTGGGGCGGCATCGCCTGAATCGCAGGGGTTTTCGCGGTGCGGTCTTGCGCGGACGGGAGTGCGGGTTCGCGCGAATCCGTTATGTTGTATCGAGTGGCGGTGCGGTAGACCACACTGGCGGGTACGGTCGTGCCCAGGGGTTCGGGGGATTGGGCTGTTGATTGGACGTACAGGGCAAGGCAACAGCCACGCCAGCCGCCGTCGCCTTGCGGAGCGGCCCGGCCCGGTCCACATCGAAGAGCTCATCGAGGATCACGACGATCTCTTCGCCACCGAGACGGCTGAGCACAGCCGCTGGCTGTTGTCGGCCTGCGTTGCGGGCATCAGCGGTACCGTCATCGTGGCGGCCACTCTTCTGGGCCTGTTCGGCCTGCCTCGGCCGGCCGCCGAAGCGTTTGCCTCGGTGCAACCGGCAGCGCAGTGGCAGGAACCTGCCGCGGGCGTAAAAGTGAGCGCCCCCGGCGCCATCGTCGCGCGCAAGGAGGTCTCCGTCGTCTACCGCAAGGACGAAAAGCCACTCGGCTTCCAGGACGATCAGACCGCCGGGCCCACCGTTTCAGGGGTGATCGGCGGCGACTATCCCACCATTCCCGCCCAGGAACTTCCTTATACGCAGGATGCGCAGGACCCGCGGACCAGCGTCATCAATGCCAGCGTGCAGCCCGCCTCGCTCACCACCGACAACATCACCACCATCACCAAGACCCCGCCGCCCGAGCCGACGGACGAGACCATCACGCTTGAAAAGGGCGACACGCTGATCGATCAGCTCGTGGGTCTCGGCGTCACCCGCGATGCCGCGCGGTCGGTGGCGGCGGCCATCGAGCCGGTCTACCCGAGCCGCCTGTTCAAGGCCGGCCAGAGCTTTACCGTCACCCTCGACCGCCAGCAGGATTTCTACGGCAATGACGTGACCTACCCGGTGAGCATCTCCTTTGCGCCGGATGCGGGCGAGGAGATCACGGTCGAGTCCGATGGCGACGGCCAGTTCGTCGCCCATGTCGGCGGCGACAACGGCGGCAAGAAGCCTTATTTCGCCGGAGCGCCGTTCTATCACGTCACCGCCCGCATCAGCTCCAGCGTCTATGCCGCCGCCCGGGATGCGGGCGTGCCCGATTACATCATCGCCCAGGTGATGCACATCTTCTCTTATGATGTCGACTTCCAGCGCCAGATCCACCCCGGCGATGAGCTCGAGATCTTCTATGGCGTCCCGCTGACCGGCTCGTCCAGGACCCGCAAGGTCGTCCACTATGCCTCGCTCACCTTCAACGGCGGCCAGACCAAGACCTACTACCGCTTCACCACGCCGGACGACAACACCACCGGCTACTATGACATGAACGGCCGCAACGCCACCAAGTTCCTCATGCGCACGCCCGCCAACGGCGCCCGCATGACGTCCGGCTTCGGCATGCGCAAGCATCCCATCCTCGGCTATTCGAAGATGCACACCGGCGTCGACTTCGGCCTGCCCTACGGCACCCCCATCCGCGCCGCCGGTGCCGGCGTCATTGCCTTTGCCGGACGCGACGGCGGCTACGGCAACATGGTGCGCATTGACCACGGCCGCGGCTATGCGACCCTCTATGCCCATATGAGCCGCATCGCCTCGGGCATCACCGACCAGGTGCATGTCAATCAGGGCCAGGTGATCGGCTATGTCGGCTCCACCGGCCGCTCCACCGGCCCGCATCTGCACTACGAGGTGCGCATCCACGACAAGCCGGTCAATCCCTTGAAGGTGCGTGTCGCCGGCGGACGCACGCTCTCCGGCAAGCTGCTCGCCGCCTTCCAGAAGCACGAACGCCAGATCGTCGCCCTGATGGACCAGGCCCCGGTCAGGACCAAGGTCGCCAGCGCCGGCAACTGACAGCCCAAAACAGGATTTTCGCCCCCTTCACTTCCAGGCAAAGGCCGGCTGGTCGTAATGGGCAACGCGCGTCGCCTCACCTCTCAGCGCCACCTCGCGGAACTGGTAGAGGATGGCGGCGCTGGGCGCATACATCTGCTGCCCGAGGCTCGGCAGGCGCGAAGAAAGCACCGGCCGCCCGGGCTCCGGCCCCTCCTCGAAATGCGGAATGGCGGCGCTGTCGAGCTCGGCCAGCGGAATGTGATAGGTCTCGGCCACCTCGCCCGCATGCGGCTTGAGCTGCAGGCCCGCCCCCGCCCAGACGACCACCGGCGTGATGCGAAACCCTGAGCGGGTAGCGAAATCGTCGAGCCGCCCCAGCACCCGGTCTTCGCCGAGCCTGACGCCCAGTTCCTCGTCCAGCTCGCGCAAGGCGGCGGCCACATCGCTCTCGCCCGCATCGATCCGCCCGCCCGGCAGCGCGAACTGCCCGCCATGCCGCCCCAGGCGGCTGGAGCGCAGGGTGAACAGCACCACCGCCTCATCCTCGCCCGGCCGGCTGGTGACGACGATCGCCACCGCCGCCGGCTTGAGCCCGGACAAGGCCGTGCCCCGCCGCTCGAAGCCCGCCAGCCGCGTACCGATGCTTCGCCGCAGGCGTTCATCGACGGCATACCTCATGGGCACTCGGCCTTGAGCGGAATGTCCGGCCATCTGGACAAAGGCACGGCCAGGGTCCCGGCTGCGGCACTGAATGTGCCGACCATCACGGCCGCGATCTCCGGTTTTCCGTCCACGCTCACAATGATCGGCCCGCCGGAACTGGCGCCAAAGGTGTCGCAATCCGTGAGCCACACATCCGCATTGCGTCGCAGTGCGCTACAGGTTGAATCCGCCGTCAGCACATAACGCTTATCCATGCCGTACGAGGCATGTGTCAACGCCAGCCCCCTGTGGAACACATCCGCCGTGGTCAGCGCAAACGTCCCGGCAAGCGGGATGTCCCGGTCGAGGACGATGACCGCGAGGTCGAGCCGGAAAGCCTCCATCGGCACGACCTGGTGCGGCAGGTCGGCGTTGAGGCGTTGCGGTCCGACATGATGGTATGCGGGCGGAAACTTGACACACCTGGCCGTCGCGCGGCCAACCACCTTGTCTCTCAGGACGCCGGCGGCGAAATGGATGCGCCGCGGCTCGAACAGTTTTGCGCGAAAGATATCCCACATGCAGTGCGCCGCCGTCAGCACCACGCGCGGCGCGATCAGCGTGCCCGAGCAGGACGCCCGCACACGGTAGCCGCCGACATTGACCTGTCCGATGGCGCTCCACGGCGGCGCGCTGTTGTCGACCGGCGTCCTGTCGTCCTTCCCGATGATGCCCGGCGCGAAGTTGATCCCGGCTTGGGCTGGCAAGGGCGTCAGGATCGGTGCCGCCAGCAAGAGCGCCAATGACAGCATCGTGAGCTGAAGGAGATTGCACATGGGCACAATTCTTAGACCCGCCAGGCAGCAGACGGAAGAATCAAACCGGGGATGCGCTCATGGGTGCCATCCTAATTAGGACACCTAGCTTTGTAGATTGGGACTCTATGTTGTGGGGTCCCAATGCCGGACTTTCGCGTAGGCATCCAGCAATTGCTGGACTACCCCGATTGGGTCGGTTCCGGTGATGCGACCAGCGAGCATATCGATACATGTCATGATGGGCTGATCGAGAGCGGCGTGCAGTTTCTCACAATAGTCAGCGGTTACCGCGCTTGCCATCTCTTGCCGCTTTGCCAATCCGTCAAAAATGCATGCCAGCACGAAAGCGATTAGACGTTGTGGATGGCCGTGACCTTCATAAGCGGTCCAGGCGAGACGTTCCAACTCGTACAATAGCGATGACCCGCCTAAAAATCCGGCCGAACGAAGCTCAACATATTTGACCCTGAGATGCTCGACCGGAAGAGACGTCGGGCTACTCAATACGAAAATCGCTCCGCCTGAAGAACGAGTATAGCGTGATCCCGCGTTCAGCCAGGAACTCCGCAGCGCCCTCTTCGCGGTCAACTATCGAGAGTGCCTTATCGATGCGACAATGTTTGTGGCGAATCGGCTCGATCGTGAGGAGCATTGACTGGCCAGTGGTTGTGACATCATCCACAACCAGTACATCCTCACCATCAAGGATGTGGCCATCGACTCGCTCTTTTGCCCCGTGTTTTTTTGCTTCCTTGCGAACAAAGAATGCCGCTACGGGGTGATTCTTCTGGAAGCTCATAACGGCCGCAGCGCACACGACAGGAACGGCGCCAAGCTCCAGGCCGCCAACACATTTGATCTGATGCTGGCGCATAAAATCAACGATGAGGTCGCCGATCAGAGACGCTCCCTCGGGGTGCATCGTTGTTTGTCGAAGCTGGAACAAATAGTTGCTCTTGCGGCCTGACGAGAGAGTGAAGTCGCCACGCTGAAGGGACAGTTCGTCAATCAGCGTATGCAGTCGGCGCAGTCGCTCGTCATTTGCCGAGCATGCTGCCAGCGCTTCGTCAGGAGTTCTGAGTGACGCGCTTATGCTCATGATGCCCGCCTCCCCAACTGAGCACGAATCAGTATGCGACGTCCAAGGGTAGTGTCGTCTCTTTCATCATGCCACAGCATTTTGATCCATGTGGATTATTGCGCCTGTGCGCGCGTGCGTACCGTGCATTTAAGATGATAGCAACGAATTTCCATTCGTTCTGATCGATTTTCG
>CAYTBC010000238.1:0-5357 GCA_964435765.1 uncultured Desulfosarcina sp. | reverse complement strand
CGTGATGGAGGACGCCCAGCGCGGCCGCATCTACCTGCCGCTCGAGGACCTGCGCCACTTCGAGTGCTCCGAGAACGATCTCCTCAGCGGGGTTTACTCGTCTCATCTCGCCGCCCTGATGGCATTCGAATGCGGCCGGGCGCGCGCCTACTATCTGCGCGCACGGGGGGCTCTCGCCAGCGAAGATCGGGGCACGCTGGCCGCGGCGGAGGCGATGCGGCTGATCTACGAGCGCTTGCTCGACCGCATCGAGGCGCATCAGTTCAACGTCTTCGGCCCCAAGATCACCCTGCCGCGCTACGAAAAAGTCACCCTCGCCCTGGCGGCCTGGGGCCGATCGCATCTCGCCGGGCTGGCATCATGAAGCACGTCGCCGTCATCGGGGGCGGATTCGCGGGCCTGGCAGCCGCCGTCGCCCTCGCCGAGCGCGGGGTTCGCGTCACCGTGCTGGAAGGCAGGCCCCACCTCGGCGGGCGCGCCTACTCGTTCACCGACGAGGCCACCGGCGCAAACGTCGACAATGGCCAGCACGCAATGATGGGGTGCTACAGCCATACGCTCTCCTTTCTGGAGCGCATCGGTGCCAGCGGCAAGCTGGCGCGACAGCCGAACCTGCACGTCGAGATGCGTCACCCGCGCCTCGGGCTCGGCTCGATCGCCTGCCCGGCGCTGCCGTCGCCCTTGCACATTCTCGGCGGTATCCTCCGCTATCGCCTGCTCAGCCGATTGGAGCGGCAGAGCGCCCTCCTCGCCGGCCTGCGCCTGATGGCGATGCGCCGCCGGAACGACGAGTGCTTGCGGCGGTGGACAGTCGCCGAGCTGCTGGCGGCACTGCGCCAGTCTCCCTCGTCGCGGGTGAACTTCTGGTACCCGATTGCCGTGGCGACACTGAACGAGTGTGCCGAGCGTGCCGCCGCGAGCAGCTTCGCCGAGGTTCTTGCACGCGCCTTTTTCCGCACTCGCGCCGACTCGCAATTCGTTTTTTCCAAGGTCGGCCTGAGCCAGCTCTACACCGACGACGCGCGCTACTTCGTCGAGAAACGCGGCGGGTGCATCGAGACACGCGCCGGCGTCGTCGGCCTCGCGCTGCAGAATGGCCGGCTGAAGGCCTTGGAGCTGCGCGACGGCCGCCGGATCGACGTCGATGCCTGCATCAGCAGCGTCCCTCCGCGGGCGCTTCACGCCTTCCTGCCGCCGGCGCTGAAAGAGCACCCGCCCTTTCGGCATCTCGATCGCTTCGAGGTGTCGCCGATCGTCTCCGCGCATCTGTGGTTCGATCGTTCCGTACTGCAGAGCGACTTCGTCGGCCTGCTCGACACCACGACGCAGTGGGTCTTCAACCGCAGCGCTCTCACGGCAGAGACGAACGGCGGCGGTCAGCATCTCAGCGCCGTGATCAGCGCCGGGCGCGAGGTGGTGGAGTGGGACGCGACCCGAATCGCCGACACCGTCACCGGGGACATCCGGCGGCTGGTCCCGGAGGGCAGACCGGCTCGATTGCTGCGCTCGGTCGTGGTGCGAGAAAAGAGTGCGACGATCTCGCCCACACCCGACAACGAGCGGCGCCGACCGGGGTCTGCCACTCCGGTCGACAACTTCTTCCTGGCCGGCGACTGGGTTCGGACCGGCCTGCCCGCCACCATCGAAAGCGCCGTCGTCAGCGGACACGCGGCGGCCGCTCTGGTGGAGGAGCAACTGCGCAGTTGTGGTGCAGGCGTCTCGCCTGCATACCGCCGTGCAGCAATCGACGGGCAAATTGAGCTAGGATGACCTTCCCGTGGAACGAATCGCCATCTTCGCCGCACTGCGCTGGGAGTGCCGGCCGGTCGTGCGCCGCCTCCGTCAGGCGGTGCGCAAGAACGTCGGCAACCGCACCGTGTGGGTGGGCGCCGCACCGAACCGCGAGGTGTGGGTGGTGAAGACCGGGGTCGGGCTCGAACGCGCCGCGCTCGTCGCGGATGCGGTCGTCGCCGGCGAGCACTTCGACCTGGTCGTATCGACCGGATGCGCCGGTGCCCTCGCCGCCCGGCTCGAGCCGGGCCATCTCGCTTTCGCCACGGCGGTGCGGCATGCCGGCGGTGGCGACCCGTGGCCGTGCGATGCGGCGGCGCGCGAGGGCCTCGTCCGTGCCGCCGAGGGTGCCGGCCTGCGTTCCTGCGCCGGGCCGTTCGTGTGCAGCCCGACGGTGCTCGCGAGCCGCGCGCAGAAGCGCGCCGCTGCGGCCGACGGCGCCATCGCCGTCGACATGGAAGGTGCGTCGATCGCGGCCTGCGCCGCCGCTGCCGGCGTTCCGTTCGCGGCCGTGCGCGCCATTCTCGACACGGCCGACACGGAGCTCGCGGACGACGGTGCGTTCCTCGATCCCGATACGGGGGCCGTCAAGCCCCTGGCGCTCGCCGGCTACGTCGCCCGCCGCCCGTCGGCGATCGCGCAGCTGCTCGCCATGCAGCGCATGATGAGCGCGGCGCAGCGCGCCTTGGACACCTTCTTCGCCGCCTGGTTGGGCCGCGATTGACCGATTTTTCCCGACTGGAGGATACGATGCGTTTCCCCGTGCATATCGCAACCGACATGATGAAGTGGCAGCTGCGCAACTGGTGGCGCGGAAACAAGCGTTACCCCTACGTGCTGATGCTGGAGCCGCTGCACACCTGCAACCTCGCCTGCCTCGGCTGCTCGCCGGAGCGCTACAACGGCGACCTCAAAGATCGCCTCTCGCTCGAGCAGTGCCTCGAGGCCGTCGACGAGTGCGGCGCCCCGGTGGTCTCGATCTGCGGCGGCGAGCCGACGATCTATCCCGAGCTGGCCGAGTTGGTCGAAGGCATCATCGCACGCAAGCGCCACATCTACCTCTGCACCAATGGGATCTTGCTCGAGCGCTTCTACAAGAAGGGCCGGCCGCACAAGCGCCTGTCGATCAACGTCCACCTCGACGGGATGCGCAAGACCCACGACCTGGTCACCGCCCGCGCCGGGGTTTTCGACAAGGCGATCGAGATGATCAAGGAGGGCAAGCAGCTCGGCTACACCGTTTGCACCAACACCACCATCTACCGCGAGACCGAGATGGCCGAGATCGAGGAGATGTGCGCCTTCCTCGAGGGCATCGGCATCGACGGCATCCTCATCTCGCCCGGCTACCACTACGAGAAGGTCGAGGAGAACCATTTCCTGTTCAAGAACGAGGTGCATCGGAAGTTTAGGCGCGTGCAGGAGCTGGCGAAGAAGTATCCCCTCTACTCGACGCCGCTCTTCCTGCAGTTCGCCGCCGGCGAGCGCGAGTACCCGTGCACTCCGTGGGGCAACCCGACGCGCACGCCGAAGGGCTGGAAGGGCCCCTGTTACTTGATCGAGGGCGGCTACTACCGCACCTGGAAGGAGTTCTGGGAGGGCGTCGACTGGGACTACTGGGAGACGCGGCGAGATCCAAAGTGCCAGAACTGCCTCATGCACTCCGGCTTCGAGCCGTCCGTCGTCCGCAAGCTCGGCGAGAGCCCGCGCGACGTGTGGACGATGGCGAAGTGGAACTTCACCGGCTAGAGCGTTCGGCGCTCCGTATTCAGCTGTCGCCCAGCTTAGAGCCCGGGAGCAATAGCGGCCGAGAGACTTTCGGCCGAGAGCTGGTCGCTGACAGCAGATGGCTTTCTTCCATTTCCGGCCGTCGAAGATCGGGGTCAGACCTCGCCAAGCATGAGAGTTCGTGGAACGCATCGGCATGCGCGGGCAAGGCTACGTCCTGCGCCAAGGCCCGCCGCACTGCAACGGCATGATGTCCGCGCAGCGCGAAGCAAGCTGCTACGAGCCCGTCCAAAACCCGCCATTCGCTTGCCAAGACTTCCGGTTTTTGTCTCCCGCAGGTAAATAGCAATGCGGCGCATGAACGGGGGCGCGGGGTATGAGAAGGCTGCTTGGAATCGTTGTTGCCGTGGTCGCAGCGCTTGTCGTCTGGGTTGTGCTGCTGGCTGCCGGCGCGCGAGAGGGTTGGTGGCGGGCGATGCCTGCCGCGAAGGACGACGCGGCGGGCTTCCTCCGGTGGGCGGAGAGCCGCTACGCCGCGGAATCGAAAGGCAACTTTGCGATGGTGTTGCTCGACCGCGGCCGCGTCGCGGGAACCGCGTTCGCCTCGCACGGCCGCGCCGTGGACGGCGACTCCCTCTTCCAGGTCGCCTCGATGAGCAAATGGATCACCGCCTGGGGCGTCATGACATTGGTCGAGCAGCATCGCATCGACCTCGACGCGCCGGTCTCTCGCTATCTCACCCGCTGGCATTTGCCGCCGGGCGAATTCGACAACGACGGCGTCACCGTGCGCCGTCTACTCAGCCACACCGCGGGCCTGACCGACGGTCTCGGCTTTCGCGGCTATGCGCCGGGCCGCACACCGCTCACGATCGAACAAGAGTTGACGCGCGCCGAGGATGCCCAACCGGGGGCGAGCGGCATTACGCGCGTCGGCGCCAAACCGGACACGACCTGGCGCTATTCCGGCGGCGGCTATCTGATCCTGCAGCTCCTCATCGAAGAGGTAACGCAGGAATCGTTCAACGACTTCATGCGCCGCGCGGTTCTTCGGCCGCTCGGCATGACGGCGTCGACATTCGTCGATCCCGATCCCGCTCATCTCGTCGATTTCTACGACGCCGACGGATCGAAGGCGATCCACGCCAAGTTCACCGCGCTTGCCGCTGCCTCGCTTTACACCTCGGTCGGTGACATGACGCGCTTCCTCGAGGCGCAGCTTCCCGGGCCAGACGGCGCTCTACCCGGCCGCGGCGTGCTGAAACCCGCGACGCTCGAAGCCATGCGCATGCCGCAGGCTTTCCTCTTCGGCATGCCGGTCTGGGGCTTGGGCGAAACCCTCTACGTCCCCAACAGCACCGGCAGTTACGTCATCGGTCATGACGGCAACAACTACCCGGCGATCAACACCACCGCCCGCATCGATCCGGCCACAGGCGACGGCATCGTCGTGCTCGAAAGCGGCAACGGCACGCTCGCAAGCGAAATCGGCGGCCAATGGGCTTTCTGGCACACGGGGACCGTCGGCCTCGACACGCTGGCGATCGTCGACGCGCGCAGCATTCTCGTTCAGCTCGTCTCCGGCACGCTTGTCATCTTGATCGGTGCCAGCCTGATCGCGTGGCTCGGACGTCGACGCGCCGTCTGACGCCGGACGTTCGAGATCTTCGTTGTCTTGAAGCTGCCACCATTGCGGGACGGATATCTCCGCTGCCGGCATCGGATGGCCGAAGTAGAAAGGGACACAATACATATTCACCTACCCCAGATCAGCCACCCGAGGGGACAGAAAAGGGGACAGATCTATTTTTCTGCGATCGCAAGATCGCAAACGACCC
>CAYTBC010000237.1:0-5386 GCA_964435765.1 uncultured Desulfosarcina sp. | reverse complement strand
AGCGTTTTGAGGCCGGCATCCACCGTCACAAAACGATCCTGGTTGACGCTGACAACGGAGGTCAGCAGGGTCAAAGCGGGCTGAAAAGCCGCAAAGCGGCCGGGCTCGGCTTTAGAGCCGACGTTCAAATATTCGGCATCCATGACCGCGTAGGATCCGACCTGCAGCTCGGTCAGTTCGGGAATTTCGATGTCGATGTCAAACGTGCCCGTGCCGGCGCCGCTGAAGATCGTACAGGCTGCGGCGGTCTCTTTCAATTTGCCAAACAGGTCGGCTGCGCGTTGCATACATTCGCGGGAAGCCTTTTTGCGTTCGGCAAATTCGGCCATGTGCTGGACCTGCCCGGCATAGGCCTGGATGCCCCGAAGCTGAAGGTTTTTGGATCTCAGGATGCAGCCGGCCAGTTCGGGGGCCGCCTCCGGCGATACACCGGTTCGCCTCAAGCCGACATCGAGGTCCAGCAGGACGCCCAGCGACAGGTTCTGTGCCTGGAGGGCCTCATCGAGCCGGCGAACATTGTCCGGGTGATCGACGACCACCATGACCGTCGGATCCTTTTGGAGGATCGCCAGAAGCCGGCGGATTTTGGGCTCGGTAACCACCGGCCCCGTGATGAGTATCCCCTGAACGCCCGCAGCGGCAAGAACTTCAGCTTCGGAAACCTTGGCGGTGCAAGCCCCGAGTGCGCCGGCCTGAATCTGCTTTTTGGCCAGGAAGGAACACTTGTGGGTTTTGGCATGGGGTCTGAGATTCTTGCCGGCAGCCCGGGCGGTTGCCTGCATTTTAGTAAGGTTTTGCTCCAGGACCTCGATATCGATGGTAAGACAGGGGGTGTCAAGTTCGTATTTGTTTTCTTTTGTATTTGCCATATTGCTGCCTTTTTTTATGTTATCGTATTCCCGTTGAGGCGGGGTATACCCCAATATCGCCAGGCTATTTTGCAGATGTTTACACGTTGCATTTATGCCATCCGAGGGTAGTATTAAAAATGTTCGATGTTCATTTTTTCAGCTGATGTGCCGCGCCCAGTCGATGACGTTTATGGGGGAGTTGAGAATGGTTGCATTGGCTTCGCGCAAGGCCTGCAGTTTGCTTGCAAAGGTGCCCTGCGACCCCCGGACGATGGCTCCGGCGTGGCCCATGCGTTTGCCTTCGGGGGCAAAGCGTCCGGCAATATAGGCGGCCACCGGCTTTTTCATAATTTCCGAAATGAATTTTGCCGCTTCCTCTTCCTGAATGCCGCCGACTTCGCCGACAATGACAACGCCGTCGGTTGCGGGGTCGTTTTCAAATTGTTCCAGGATCATGCTCAACGTCGTCAGAGCCACCGGATCGGCCCCCTTGCCGACCACCGTGCTTTGCCCGTATCCGGCACTGGACAAAATACCGGCCATCTCATATGATAGGGTCCCGCTGCGGGATACAATCCCGATGCGGCCGGGTTTAAACAGGGAGGCCGGCATGATTCCCATCTTGGCTTCGCCGGGGGTCAGGATGCCGGCGGTGGTGGGACCCAGGGCGAACAAGTCCCGGTTCGCGTGCCGCTGGGCGTAGGCCTTCATCATCATGGCATCATGGACCGGGATGTGCTCCGGAACGACCACGATCAAATTGATGCCGGCGTCAACGGTTTCAACGAAAGCGTCGAGCACAAACGGGGCGGGCACAAAAAACACCGATGCTTCCGCACCGGTTTGCTCCACCGCTTCCAGCACCGAATCGAACACCGGCACGCCTTCCACCGTGCCGCCGCCCTTGCCCGGGGTCACCCCTGCGACGATTTTGGTTCCATATTCCAGCATCCAGTGCGTCTGGACGCTGCCGATTTTACCGGTGATGCCCTGCACCAGTACCCGGGTATTTTTATTCAACAAAATGCTCATGGTCTCTTAGTGCTCTTATTCATAATTTATGAAACTATGAACTTAGTCCGTATTAAATTGCAGCAGCTCGATTAACTTTTCAACCGCCTTTTCGGTGGCCACGTCCGTCACTACATGGACGCTGCCGGAGCGCAGGATGTCCCACGTCTCCTCCTGGCGATTGCCAAGGGCTTTGGCGACTATCGGAATATTGACCGCATGCTCTTTGATATAGCGGACGATCCCTTTGGCGCCTTCGTGAATCGGGTTGATGCCGCCATACAGGTTGATGAGAATCGCCCGCAGGCCCTTTTTTGTCAGGATGAGATCCATGGTCCTGTAGAGAAGGTCCTCGGTAATCGCGCCGCCGGTTTCCAGGAAGTTGGCAGGCTGCAGCCGTTGACCGATGATATCCATGGTTGCCATGCCCAACCCGGCACCGGAAGAAATGATGCCGATATCGCCATCCAGTTCGACGTAGGTGACGCCGATTTCGCGGCCCAGCTTCTCCAGGTCGCTTTCATCCCGGTCATGATTTTGCGGGATCAGCTTGCCGATGCGAAAAAGCGACGAATCATCAACCTCAAGCTTGGCATCCAGTGCCATCAGGCTCTCGTTGTTGCACACAACCAGGGGATTGATTTCCGCCACCATGGCATTGTAGACCTGAAATACCTGATAAAGCCGGACCAGCGTATCGGCACAGCCCTGGATCTGTTTGGCCGGGAAACCGGCGGACGCCAGGAGTTTTCGGGCTTCAAAAGCAAACAGGCCCCGTTCGACATCGATTTTGAGGGAGAATATTTGGCCGGAGTTTCGGCGGGCGACCGCCTCGATATTCATTCCGCCCTGGGTGCTTACCATCACCGCGGGTCGGCCGCTGTAGCCGTCGACGGTGATTGCCAGATAGAGCTCTTTATCGTAATCGATTTTACGAACCACCATGATGTTCCGGACTTTGTTGCCCCGGATCTTTGAGCCCAGCAGTTCGGCCGCCGCGGCATGGACTTCGCCGGGGGTGTTGACGGCTTTGACGCCGCCGGCAAGTCCCCGGCCGCCGGCCAGAACCTGGGCTTTGACAACGACCGGCAATCCGATCTTTTCGGCCGCCAGGACAGCCTCATCGGCCGTGGCGGCTAAACTTCCCTCGGGCAGCCGGATGCCGAAACTCGAAAAGATCTCGGCCGATTCATGCTCATAAAGTTTCATAATACTTCCGGATTGGCGACATATTGCGGTCTGCGACCCTCCAGCACGGCGGCCATATCCTCGGCCATCATCCTGAAGGACGTGTACATCGCCCGGTTCGACATGCAAATGGCATGGGGGGACGTCAGGCAATTTTGCAGCTTGAAAATGGGATGGCCGACATCCGGCGGCTCCGGATCAAAGACATCCAGGGCCACTCCGGCCAGCGGGCCGTGGGTCAGTGCTTCAAGAAGTCCGTCAAGACTTTCAATAATTGCCCCCCGCGCCAGGTTGATGAGAAAAGCGCCCGGCTTCATCATCGCCAATCGCTGTCTGTTGATCACACCCCGGGTGTTGTCATTCAACAGGGCGTGGATCGAAACGAAATCGGATTGTTTCAAAATATCATCGAGCTCGACCAGTTCGACGTCCAGGGCCCGTGCGGTTTGGGCCGGGACAAAGGGGTCATAGGCCAGCACGGTCATACCGAAAGGCCGGATCAGTTGGGCAAGTTTTTGGCCGATTCTTCCAAAACCGATGATGCCTAAGGTGGCGCCCTCCAGATCGCCGGGGCTCTGCTCGAACCGGCTGTACCAGTTGCCCTGCTTGAGCTGAATGTCCCAGTGGATCATTTTTTTGCAGAGCGCCAGCATATAGGTCAGGGCTGCTTCGGCGACCGCCTGGGAATTGGCCCCGGGGGTGATAATGACCGGAATCCCGCGGGCATTGGCGGTTTGAATGTCGACGTTGTCATAGCCCACGCCGGAGCGCCCGATCACCTTTAAATCGGCCGCAGTTTCGATGACCCGGGTGCTGCCGACGCCGTCGCCTCTTAAAATCAGTCCGACGGCACCGTCGAGAATCCGCAAGAGGGCCTCCTCGGAGCTGTCCTCGGCTACAACGATATTCCCGTGGGGTTTCAAAATATCGACCGCAACCTCACCCACCGGCCCGCTGCTGGCAATAGATGGGGACGCCATGCTGCCACCTTCCTTTCTCTATTTGAATTTACTGCAAGCGGCAGCGATCGATTTCAGACCCCCCGCCACGCACCCGCCGTCCGATCCGACGACCAGGAATGTATACCCCCTGGCAATCCAGTCTGCAAGATAATCCAGCTTGGGCAGCAGGATTCCGGCCGCCTTGCCGTGCTGGCGGCAGGCTGCAGCCACCCGGTCCAGGGCCTGCTCAAATTCCGGGTGTTCAAAGTTTTGGGCCATGCTCATGTTGACGCTTAAATCCAGCGGGCCGACAAACAATACATCCACCCCGGCAACCGCTGCAATTTCTTCGGCCCGCTCAACCGACTCTCTGGTTTCGATCTGAACCACGGTTAACAGATTGTCATTGGCCTGCTTAAAATAGGCGTCAAAGTCCTGGCCGAACCCGCAGGCCCGGTTGAAGCGGGCCACACCGCGGATGCCCTCGGGGGGGTAGCGCATGGCCGCGGCAGCCTGCCCGGCTTCGCGGGCGGTGGTGACATAGGGCACCATAATGCCCGCCGCTCCCAGATCCAGGACGCGCTTGAAGCGAGGGGCCTCATTCCAGGCAATTCTCACTATCGCAGGGGCCTTGTGAATGCTGGCAGCCTGAATTTGGGGGATCAATTCACTGTAATCGCCGGCACCGTGTTCGCAATCGATCCAGGTCCAGTCGAAGCCGGCGGCTCCAATCATTTCTACGGTCAGACTGGATCCGAGATTCGCACCGATGCCCAGCATCACTTCGCCCGCCAATACCCGCTTGCGGATAAACTGCATGTCTGCCTCCTTTGATTTCAGTTGTTGCAAATATTTGTCGCTTTATTTCGCGTCCCTGTCTTTGAGCGCCTGCTTTAATTTCGCAACATGATCTTCTCTGGGCGGGCAGAAGATATCGATGCCTTTAAATCCTGTTTTGGTTTGGCCGCCATGCGGCACATTGGCAGGATGGACACACACATCGCCGGCTTTCATCCGGAAGGTTTCATCGCCGCAGACGTGTTCTTCCTCGCCTTCCAACATGATAAGAATTTGCTCGGATTCATGACTGTGGATGGGAAATACACAACCGGGGGGATTTTCGATGAAACTGATGAGCATCTTGTCGCTGAGAAGCAGATTTGCCATGGAAGGCAGCTTCTCATCACCGGTTAAATTGACACGCGGCAAATCATCAATTCGATAAACGTACTTCGATTTCTTTTCAGTCATTTTCCGTCTCCTTTTGCAAATTAAATAAAATTTCCAAGTAGATATATGAAGCGCATGAATGTTTCAAGGATAAATTATCCAAATAAGAAAATAGGCAACTTTTTTTCAGTTACGATTTTCTTGACTTCCCATCATACGTAGGAT
>CAYTBC010000236.1:0-5443 GCA_964435765.1 uncultured Desulfosarcina sp. | reverse complement strand
GAACTGAGCGACCTTGACTTCCTTGATGTACCCAAAGTGCGCGATGAACTTGAGAGTCAGATTGCTGGCAGACTGGCACGCCCCGCACTGGCAGACCGTGTCTCGTTCTATGACCATGAGTTGTCGGTGGAAGTTCGAAAACATGCTCAGGCACTGATCGACGAGTTGTTTTTGTTGCAGCGGTTCACCCTTGCGGTAGAACAGAACGGCATCACCTTCGATCTCAGCCAATGTGAACCCCGTTTCGTTTGATTCGACGATGCGTTCCAGCAGCTCTGTTATGATGTGGGCGCTGTGATCGATCTCCGTGGTACTCGTGAAATCAGTAAAACCGCTGATGTCGGGAATGAGGATAATCGCTTGTTCAGCCATAGCGCGGGTCCTTTAAGGGAAGATAGGAAGTTGTTTTTTCAAAGCGGATAAATGGAAAATACTTAATTGTGTGTCGGTTTAAGCTTCCGACTTCGCTCTTCGGGCTTCCGACTCCGCTCTTTGAGCTACGACGTGACAAGACGACGTGACAAGACGACGAGACAAGCAGCCCAACATATTGAAGCGCACATATAGGGAGACAATAAGCACCTGGATAACCAATGCAAGCTTTGTCGTCACGATTTTGTTTTTTACGATGGGGGGTTAAAAAGTTGCCGAATCAGCAGATTCAGAATAATTTATCGCATATCTTCAAAACAAACCATCGATATTGTAGCCGTCGGACCTCGCAAAACTATCTACGAGGAAACCTATAGAATCATCAAGAAAGAATCAAACCCATAATGATGGCCGAACACAGAAATGCCAATCTACCTTGCCGGATTTTCCTTGGAAAAGCGACCTTCAATTTCTCAGCCCGGCAGTGATCCAGTAGATCAGGCCCCACGTCGAAAGGCTGGGCGCAGAAGCGGTCCAGAGCGCTCTTGGAAAGGCCGGTCTTTTGCCTTGATGGAACTGAAACTGTTTGGGTGAAAAATGGTAAAATGGGGACATTCGTTCTCAATGCGCTTACTGAAGATGCGGGGATACCTAAGGCTGCCCTGTGAATTCAAAACTTAATTTGGTCTGCAGGTTTTCAATGCGGATAAATATCTCTTTGAGCAGTTTTTGCTCGATACCCGAGAGCTCCTTGGGATTAATATGGTTATCAGGCACGGCACCTTCGTCGAGGACCGCGGTCACTTGCCGGAGGAGGCGCATTTGCATTAGGAAACTATACGCCTGGTCAATTTCGCGATAATCCTTGGCAGGAATGGCCTCAACTAAAGACAATTGATAAAGCCGCTCCAGCGTATTGGTCTCTTCCATGTTGTTTTTCAGAGCATATATCCGCGCATAATCGACAATCGGCATCATGGCCCTTTTGATGTCGAACTTGTTGCGGTGCTCCCCTTTGGATTCCACCACAAAGTTGCGGAAAAATCCGATGGGCGCTTTAAAATGCAGTGCATTTTCAGTCAGGTTGCGAAAAAATCCGGACCAACCCACAAGCGATTTAAACAGATCATCGTGCAGCTCGCGGATAAGCCTCATATCTCCGTAAGCCCCCCTGAAATCAAAAAATATGCTGGAATAAAGCAGGTCTGCCGGATTGGCGCTGTAAATCCAGTTTGAAAAATATTCCTTCCAGACCGCCAGAGGTTGACACAGCTTGGGATTTTTAGCCATGATATTCCCTTCGCAGAAGGCATAACCGGCCTGATCCAGCCAGGCGCAGACCTTATCGGAGAACCTTAAAAAATAGGCCTTGACGGATGCTTCCGCATCCGGCGGAACATCTTCAAAAACTATTGCATTATCCTGATCGGTCTTTAAGGTTTGCTCTTTGCGCCCTTCACTTCCCAAAATCATGAAAACAAACTTTGCCGGCGCGGGGCCTAATTCCTCGAGAGCGAACTCGATCAGCTTTCTTAAAATCGTATCGGAAATTGTCGTAATGAAGCGGTTTATGTTTTTTGCCGGCGCTCCCGCATTAATGAGATTTTGAATTAAGCGCGGCAAGCGCTTATGCTGGTGCACAATGCCTTCGGGGTCGGTTGCGGACGAAATTTCACGGATCAGAAACACGGGCGACTGTCCCTGGGCCATCAATAAATCCTGGTTGGTTAAAACGCCCACAACCTTGTTATTTGTATCCGTGACGGCGATGTGTTTGATATTTTGTTGCATCATGGCCATCAGAGCTTCAAAAATCAAAGCGTTTTCCGGAATGGTTATCAGGGGTGAAGACATGATTTCCGCCACTGGACGACTGGTATCGTACCCCTTGGCGATGACCTTGGTGCGCAAATCATTGTCGGTGGCAACACCGATAATATTTCCCCCGGGCTCCCGGATAAAAATGGAGCTATGACTCCGGCGGCTCATCAGTTCTGCTGCGTTCTGAATTGAGACCTCCTTGTCACAGGCCGTGAGTTTCCTGCTGCAGATACCTCCAACCGGTTGATTGAATAGCTGCAGATTCTCGAGGCGCTGCGGGTGACTCTTGGCGACGATGGCGGCATAATATCGGTCCATCATGCGTTTTCCGAACGCATCCGTAAAGAAGTCGGCAAAGGCCGCATGATGTTTGCAGATCTCGAAAAAAACATCCTGGGGCAGCTTGTAGAAATTGGTATCTTCCGTCGTCCGCAGGGTGCGAACGGCAATCAGGTCGTTGAGCAGCATTGAAATGCCGCCGAATGTCTCCCCTTCACCGAGCACTCCCCGGAGATTTTTTTGATTGTCGTCTTCAAAATAGCGTTCGGCCGCACCTTTTTGAAGGATGTACAGACCGTCTACTCTGGATTCGCCCTGCACAAAGACAACCGTATCTTTGGGATAGTGAACCGTTGAAATCTGAGAAGCGCAATTGTGCAGTTCTTCCGGGGGCAAAAATGAAAAGGGCGCAACTCCCGACAAGAAGTGAACCATCTGGGAAGCGGCAATTATCGCTGCGTAGGATTCATCCGCCATGCGCGCTCCAAAGGCATCCGCGAAGTGGTCGTAAACTGATCGATGCTGCCGGCAAATTTTGAGAAAATGCTTTTTATTCAACTGATAAAAGCAGGCATCTTCTTCGACGCTCACACTTCGGATGGAAAGTCCCGAATTCATTAAAATAGACATGCCGCCGAAAATTTCGCCGGCCTTCAGCAAACTGCGGAGCGTTTTCCGGCCCTGGCTTTCAAAATAGAGCCCCAGGGTACCGGCGGTGATAATCAAAATTTTTTCTAGGGTCGTTTTCCCCTGCACGGCCAAAACGGTTCCCTTGGGATATCGGATCACCGACATCTGCGAGACGGTATTTTGAAGTTCCTCTTGGGGCAGGTGCGAAAAAGGTTCAAGCTTTGACATGAATTCCAACGCCTGATTGTCCATGGTACTCCTTGCTGGCATGATCCGTTATGCCGGAAAATTGCCGGCCGGCGCCGTCGGTTCCGGATCGGCGCAGGTTATGGGTTCCTCCGTCCTCAAGGACGACCCCCTGGGCATTGAAAAGCTAATGAATATCCTCCATGAAACCCGGCGGCGCATGGTCGCGAAACTGGCGACGACCCCGATAAAATAAGACTGTTGACAAAGACAAACCACTGGAAATTGCCGTTCCGGCTCAGGCGCCGCATGCGAGCAGTTCCTCAACCTTCGCAAGGATCTCGGCATTTGAAAAAGGCTTGCTAATGTAGGCATCGGCTCCCAGGGCCAGTCCTTTGGCTACGTTGGCATCACTGCCCAGGGCGGTGACGATGACAATCCGAATGTTGTTCCATTCCGGGTTTTCGCGGACGCGCTGGCAGACTTCAAAGCCGTCCACCACCGGAAGCATAATATCCAGCAGAA
Source organism: uncultured Desulfosarcina sp. (assembly GCA_964435765.1). Classification (GTDB taxonomy): domain Bacteria; phylum Desulfobacterota; class Desulfobacteria; order Desulfobacterales; family JAFDCJ01; genus JAFDCJ01. Next base: position 1,630 of record CAYTBC010000236.1, on the reverse strand, counting down.
TGAGATCCGGCCGTCGATCAGTTATGGTTTCCATGGCCTCCTCACCGCTGAAGGCCACCAGGGTTTGGTACCCGTTTTGTTCCATCAAGAATTGCAGCGCGACGATAATGCTCGGTTCATCATCTACAATAAGAATTTTTTTCGGCATGAAAACAACCTGAACGCTTGGATTGGGTTTAGATTTTAGTCGTCACCGAAATTTGACGCAGCCCGGGCGGACGACCCTATTCATTCAAGAAATCGTCTGCCACGGCGCCCCTCGGTGGTCGATGCAGATCACGGAGTGAACCGTCCCGGCTCCACTTCAAAAACGGTTGCCTATCGGAAACGCGCCGACGCCGCAGACTTCTGTAGCGCCGGCTGGCTGGATTGAAGGCACCCTGCGCGTACCGGATGCTTCGGCGGAAAATCAGGCTTTGCGGGATTTCGCGTAGCCGATGGTCTCTAAAGCGGTTTGCATCTCATCGAGGATCGTAGGGTCATCAATTGTGGCCGGCATCTTCCATTCTCTGTTTTCGGCAATTTTTTGAATCGTCCCCCTCAGAATTTTTCCGGAACGGGTCTTGGGCAGCCGTTTGACTACCGTGGCCGTCTTGAAAGACGCCACAGGACCGATGCGGTCTCTGACCATCTGGATGACTTCTTTGATGATTTGGTTATGTTCGCGGGTCACGCCGGCTTTGAGCACCATAAATCCAATGGGGACCTGACCTTTCAGTTTGTCTTCTACCCCGAGGACTGCGCATTCGGCCACATCGGGATGATCAGCCAGGATTTCTTCCATGGCGCCGGTTGAAAGTCGATGACCGGCGACGTTGATAATGTCATCGGTGCGGGGCATGACATAGGCGAAGCCGTCCTCATCAATAAATCCGGCATCGGCGGTTTTGTAAAATCCGGGAAACTCCTCCAGGTATGACTTGATATAGCCACCATCGTTTGGGAACCCCGGTGGTTCCTGAGGTATATAGGATATACAACGGGTCGGTCGATGCCACCGGCACGCAATCATGGGGTTTGGCGTTGGACATGAGATCGTGCCAGTCAAGGTCCCGGCCCTTGATCATCTCGGTTTTTTGCATAGGCCTCATCCTAGGGATTGGTCATCTAAAACGCCTCTTATTTATGGCAGCAAAAAAACACAGGAAATTTGTTCCAAAGTTGAAAACCTGGTCCGCTGAGCCAGGATTCTTTACTCGCCTTGGCAGCGCGCAAGAATACACCCTTAGAGCTTTCGCTAAAGGCATCCGTGCCGCGGAAGCCCGGGCTGTCTGCTGAAAGACAGAGACGGCAAAGCCGGAGGCATAGTTGCGCCTCCGGCTCCTTGTGATCGCTCTATGGCCTTATCCCCACAAACCCCATCCAAAGGAGGCCGTAAACAATATACTAAAAATAACAAGTCCTATCATCCAAAAATCTTCACTTTTCATGGTCTGATCTCCTTATTTCTGTTTGCAGGATTAAGCTTCTTTGACAACGATCATCGTCTCTTTTTCGGCCCGTTCGATCTGCGTCTCGTTGGTAGTCGACATTTCGGCTTTAAAGCACAGGGCCCACATCATAATGATGCCCAAGATCCACCAGACGATCTGCCAGGACCACAACGGCGGAAATCCGGCAAACGAAAACG
>CAYTBC010000235.1:0-5460 GCA_964435765.1 uncultured Desulfosarcina sp. | reverse complement strand
GACGGGGCCAAAATCCTGTTCGGCTCCCTCAATCAGACCCGGCTGTCGGCCGCCGCCGGCGGCGTCGGCGTGGCCCAGGCCTGTCTGGATGAAGCCATCAAATATTGCAAGGAACGCAAACAGTTCGGCAAGCTCATCGGTGAATTTCAGATGAACCAGGATCTGATCGCGCAGATGTCGGCTGAAATTGAAGCCGCCCGGCTGGTGGTGTACAAAGCCGCCTGGGCCAAGGATCAAGGCCGCCTCAACAACGGGCTGGACGTCGCCCAGGCCAAGTACCTGGCGGGTGAAGTGGCAACCAAATGTGCCAATTACGCCATGCGGATTCTGGGGGCCTACGGCTATTCGACCGAGTATCCGGTGGCGCGGTTTTTCAGAGATGCACCTACCTACAGCATGGTGGAAGGTTCGGCCAATATCTGCAAGTGGATTATTGCACTGGATCAGCTTGGGATTCGCAAGGCGAACCGGTAAGTCCGTTTGCCGGTCGGCCCGTTTGCCGCTTTACCGGTTGGCCAATTAGCCCGTTGATTAGATGTCCTGGGTTTTTCGATCAAATTCTATGGCTTCCTGAATGAGCCGGCCAACGTGAAACGAGAAAACTTAATTTCGATGATAAACCGGCCAACGGGCCAACGGGCTCACCTTAATTAAAGTGAAAAATGCTTAAACCAAATACAGCAATATGAGAGGAGTACGTTATGGAAATAGTTGTACTGGTTAAACAGGTACCGGACACCGAATCTTTGATTGAGATTGCCGGTGATGGGGTGTCCATCAAAAAGCAAGATATAAAATGGGTGATGAATCCTTACGATGAGATCGCCGTCGAGGAAGCCCTGCGGATCAGAGATGCCCAGGGCGGCGCGGTGACGGTTGTTTCCTTGGGCGGCCAGAAGGCGGTTGAAACCATCCGTACCGCTCTGGCAATGGGCGCTGATAAAGGGATTCACATCAATGACCCCGCCGCCGAAGGCAGTGACGCACTGGCCACCGCTAAAATACTGGCGGCTGCCGTCAAAGAAATTCCTTTTGAATTGATCATCGCCGGACATCGGGCCGTGGATGAGGACAATTACCAGGTCGCATCCGCGGTGGCTGAACTTTTGGGAATTCCCCAGATCTCGATGGTTGTCAAAGCCGAGTTGCTTGACGGCAAAATTAAATGCCAGCGCACCATTGAAGGCGGCACGGTGACCGTCGAGGCTTCGATGCCGGCCCTTTTTACCACCCAACGGGGGTTGAACGAACCGCGCTACGCCTCGCTGCCCGGCATCATGAAAGCCAAGAAGAAACCGGTGGAGGTTAAAACGCTGGCTGATTTGGGCATCGACCCGACCTCAGTCGGCCAGGCCAACCGCAAAGTCAAAATCAAGGTTCTGAATTTTCCACCGCAAAGACAGTCGGTTAGGATGATCGGGGGCGAAACCGCCCAGGAGAAAGCGGCCGGACTGGTGAAGGTGCTGCACGAGGAAGTTAAACTTATATAATCCCAAACACTATAAGCTTTAAAAGCGCTAAGATTATAAATAAATTATTAACTTGTATGGCAGGATAAATTCGAAAACCGAATTTTGATAAAAGCATTTGAGCCTGCTTTGATTACATATAAAGGAGAATAAAATGGCACAGGGTGTGTTTGTTATAACGGAACAAAGAGATGGTGCATTTCGCAAGGTTTCTTTTGAAGCGGTCAGCGAAGGCCGGCGGGTGGCTGACGGTTTGGGCGCCGCGGTGACGGCTGTGGTGCTTGGTTCCGGCATTGAAGGGCTTGCCGGCCAGCTCGAGAAATACGGTCCCGATAAAATTTTAGTGGCCGATGACCCCGCCCTGGCGGATTACACGACCGATGCCTACACCAACGTCATTGCGGATTTGGTTCAGTCTGCGGACCCGGCCGTAGTCATTCTCGGAGCTTCGGCTCAGGGAAAAGATCTGTCCGCTCGCCTGGCCGCCAGGCTGGACGCCGGCCTGGCCATGGACTGTACGGCCATCAAGCTGGATGGAGGCAAACTGACGTATACCCGCCCGATGTTTGGCGGCAAAATATTTGCCGATGTGGAAATCGACGGCCCATTGCAGATTGCGGCGATTCGGCCCAATGTCATGGATATTGTCGAAACCGCCAAAGACTGCACGGTCGATAAACCTGCCGTTCAAGTGGGAGAGGTCAAAACAGCGGTGACCGCCAAGAGTATGGATACCGGCGATAAAATCGAGCTGACCGAGGCCGATATTGTCGTCTCCGGCGGCCGCGGCACCGGCGGCAAGTATGAAGCGATCGAGCAGCTCGCTGCCGCGCTCGGCGGAGCGGTCGGTGCTTCGCGTTCGGCGGTAGACGAAGGCTGGCGTCCGCACAGTGATCAGGTGGGCCAGACCGGCAAGGTTGTATCGCCCGCGTTGTATGTTGCCTGTGGTATTTCCGGCGCTATTCAGCATCTGGCCGGCATGTCGACATCCAAATACATTGTGGCCATCAACAAAGACCCGGAAGCACCGATTTTTTCCAAGGCGGATCTGGGAATCGTCGGCGATTTGTTTGAAGTAGTGCCGGCGGTGACCGAAGAAGTGAAAAAGATTGTGAGCTGACAAGTTAGATGCAGGATTTTAGAACTCAGATTGCTTGGCTGCAAATCCGAAGCACGAAATCCAAAATTCGAAACATATCCGAATATCAAATGGCAGAAATTCAAAGCCCAAAATTACTCAGTAATTCCTGAACACGACAAGGCGAAACCAAAAATAGTAGAGGAATCTTTAATGGAAGAAACCAGAGAAGCGTTGGAGTTTGATGTTCTCTTCGTTGGCGGTGGCCCGGCGAATCTGGCCGGAGCCATCCATCTGATGAACCTGGCACAGCAGGCGGGCAAGCAGATCGAGGTCTGTTTGGTTGAGAAGGCCGAATCCATCGGGTCGCACTCCCTGAGCGGAGCAATTCTGGATCCGGTGGCATTGAAAGAACTCATGCCGGATTATCTCGAGAAGGGCTGCCCCATCGAAAACCCCGAATGCCATGACGAGTTTTATTATCTGACCTCCACCGGACAGATGCGAGTCCCCTACACGCCAAGCTATATGCACAACCGCGGCTGCCACATTATCAGTCTTTCGAAATACTGCAGCTGGCTGGGCGAAGTGGCTGAAGCGCTGGGCGTCATGGTTTTTCCGGGTTTTGCCGGCACCGAGGTCCTATACGAACCGGACAGCGACCGGGTTATCGGCATCCGAACCGGAGATAAAGGCATCGACAAAGACGGCAACAAAAGATCTAATTTCGAGCCGGGCGTCGATCTGATGGCCAAAGTGACGGTCTTGGGTGAAGGACCCAAAGGCAGCCTGATCCGCGAGGTCGGCAAAAAGCTGGGCATCTTCGAGGGTAAAATGCCCCAGGTGTTTGAGACCGCCGTCAAAGAAGTCATTGAGATTCCGGCATCAAGCCCCTTCGCAACGTCCGCCACAACGGTGCTGCACTCTTTTGGATATCCGCTGGGGCTTAACACAAAAGGCGGCGGCTTCCTTTACAAGATGAAAGACAACCGGGTCTCGCTGGGGTTTGTTGTGGGGCTGGAGTACGAAGACCCTCTTCTGGAGCCCTATCAGGCCTTTTTGAGCTTTAAAAAACACCCGCTGATTGCCGGTATTATCCGGGGCGGCAAGGTGCTGCAGCAGGGCGCCAAGACCCTGCCGGCCGGCGGCTATTATACCATGCCGCAGCTGGCTGTCGACGGTGCGGTGTTTGTCGGCGACAGCGCCTCCATGTTGAACATCCAGCGGCTGAAAGGCGTGCACACCGCCACAAAATCCGGTATGCTGGCGGCCGAAGCGATCATGACGGCGCTCGAAAAGGAAGATGTTTCCAAAGCGACCCTGGCTGCCTACGAACAAAAGGTTGCCGACAGCTGGATCCGGAAGGAACTTTATGCGGCCCGCAATTTCGGCCAGGCGCTTTCCCAAAAGGGCATGGCCAAATTCATCACCATCGGCGCGCAATATCTAAGCGGAGGCCGGGGATTTGCCGATCCCCTGCCCATCGTCGAAGACTGCTCGACCTTGAAGAAAATCCAGGATCCGGCGGCTTTAATAACCGGATCGGCCGACACCCAGGATCTTGACGGCAAGCTTTACCTGGACAAATTGTCCGGACTTTATCTTTCCGGCACCACCCATGAGGAAAATCAGCCCTGCCACCTCGTTATTCCGGACATGGATCTCTGTATAACAGAGTGCTATGAGAACTATCGCAGCCCCTGTACCCGCTTTTGCCCGGCCCAGGTATACGAACTGGAAGAAGACGGAGACGGCAAGCGGCGTTTGAAACTCAATCCGTCCAACTGCCTGCATTGCAAGACCTGCGAGATCAAGGATCCCTATAAAAACATTGTCTGGACCTGCCCCGAGGGCGGAGGGGGACCCAAGTATTCGATCGTGTAATTAATTGAGGATTGCAGATTGAAAATTGAATATTTAAGGTATTCTGTCATTTAATTAAGCTGACAACTCAACTCTTTATATAATCTGCAATCTTCAATATTTAATTTATATAAGGGGGTTTATTTTGACCCGGGAGATTATTGAAAAAACCAAAAAGACCGCTGAGTTGTATTTTAAAGATGTCAGCGGTGAAAAGCCTTTCGAACTTTGGCAGGCATTCGACAGGGGGCTGGCGCGCGACCTCTCATTGTTTATTACCGGCCAGATGTATGCCCGGGAAAAAATACCCCATAAAACCCGGCAATTGGTCACTGTTGCCGCCTTGACGGTGCTGTCCCGTCTTGATGAGCTGCGGCTGCATATTCAAGCGGCCTTGAATGTGGGCTGCAGGCCGGATGAGATCGCTGAAGTCATATTTCAAACCGCCATTTATGGCGGGGTGCCGGCGACCAATTCCGCTTTGAAGACTTTAAAATCGGTGCTGGAAGAAAAAGGCCTCTGGCCGACAGCGGAGCGCTCCGACGCCGCCGAAGATTAGAAAGCGTTTCACTTAATTTCTTTTAAACTTACCGGGCGAATAGGGTTAAATTTCATCCTTTCCGGCAGAGGACATCTCGTGATAATCACTCCGGTATGAATTGTCCGAATTTTTATATCTAGAATTACAGCGGAGGATCTAATGAAATTAAAACAAATTGTGGTATCCATTGAAAATGCTCCGGGCCGTTTATACGAAGTCACCAACGCGTTGGGTCAGGCCGGCATTAACCTGCGCGCGCTCAATCTGGTGGACACCGGTGCATTCGGTCAGCTGCGGCTTCTGGTTTCAAATGTGGCCAAAGCCAGGCGCATTCTGATGGAAATGGCCATACCGGCCCATATTAATGAAGTCGTTGCGGTTGAAATCGAGGATAAACCCGGCAGCCTGGCCCAGGTCCTTAAACCCCTTTTCGAGGCTAATATTCAAGTAATCTACACCTATGCCTTCATCGGTTTTTCCCAAGGCAAAGCGGTGATGATTTTTCGTTT
>CAYTBC010000234.1:0-5477 GCA_964435765.1 uncultured Desulfosarcina sp. | reverse complement strand
GCGGCGACGGTACAGGTCCTCCCACTCGCGTTGACCGCAGCGGGTCTGGGCCCAGGCATCGCCGGTCTTTTCCTCGCGGCATCCGTAGGCATATCCTTTGGGCCTGAAAAAACGCAGGGTGGAGAGAAAGGAACGATTGGGCATGCGCACCTCCTTGGAATCTGGAAAGCGTCTGTTCCGAAGAATAGCGGATTTGCGTGCGGATCCCCTTGACTTAGGTCAATTCTCACGCAATCTGATTTTTCGATGGCCCCCGGCAGTCGGTCAGCGGCAAGGTTTGAATACCCATCGGGGTTGCCCGGCGTCCGGTGGACAACCCCGATGATTTGACTGGAACGCGATTATCCCAAAATGGCTCTTAGGTCTTCGTCCGCGGATGCAATCGGCTTGATATCGAAGGTTTTGACCAGGGTGGATAGGACGTTCGGAGTGAAAAAAGCCGGTAGCGACGGGCCCAGGCGGATGCCCTTGATGCCCAGATGCAAAAGCGCCAAGAGGACGCACACCGCCTTTTGTTCGTACCAGGAGATGATCAGCGACAAGGGCAATTCGTTGACGCCGACGCCCAAGGCACCGGCCAGAGCGGTGGCGATCTGGACGGCGGAGTAGGCATCGTTGCACTGCCCCACATCCAAGAGGCGCGGGATGCCGCCGATGTCGCCCAGCTTCTTGTCAAAAAAGCGAAACTTGCCGCAGGCCAGGGTGAGCACCACGCAATCGCCGGGGACCTTTTCGACGAATTCCGTGTAGTAGTTGCGGCCGGGCTTGGCCCCGTCGCAACCGGCGACCAGAAAGAAATGGCGGATGGCCTTGCCCTTGACGGCCTCGATCACCTTGTCGGCGACACCGAGCACCGCATCGTGGGCGAAGCCCACCGTCACCTCCCCGCCGTCCACATCTTCCGGGAATCCCGGCAGGGCCATGGCCTTGTCGATCACCGGCTTGAAATTGCGGTCGGCGACATGAACGACGCCGGGCCATCCCACCAGGCCGCAGGTGAAGAGGTTGTCCTTGTAGTCGTTCTTGGGCCGCTGAATACAATTGGTGGTCATCAGGATGGCACCCGGAAACTTGGGAAACTCCCGGATCTGATTTTGCCAGGCCGTCCCGTAATGCCCATAAAAATGGCTGTACTGCTTGAGCCTCGGGTAGCCGTGGGTGGGAAGCATTTCACCATGCGTGTAAATGCTGATCCCCATGTCTTCGGTCTGCTTGAGGAGATCTTCCAGATCCAGCAGATCGTGCCCGGACACCAGGATGGCCTTGCCCTTTTTATGCCCCAGGGGGACCCGGGTCGGAACGGGATGGCCGTATGTCTCGGTATTGCCCCTGTCCAGAAGTTCCATGGCCTTGACCGCCGCGCCGCCGCAGCGAAGAGCCATATCGACCCATTTTTCAAGGGGCATGTCGTCCCGCTGGATGGCGGCCAGGCCCTCGTGGACAAAGGCGTATACGCTCTCGTCCTCCTGGCCGAGGATCTGCGCGTGATCGGCGTAGGCCGAAACGCCCTTGATGCCGAACAGGACGGTGTGCTTGAGCGAGAGGATGTCCGCGTCATCTCCCGGATAGGATTTCAGGCCCAGGCTTTCCGCCTGGGAAATCATTTCCGGGGTCGTTATCGCGGGTATGAAATGGGCCGCCCTGCCCAGCGAGGCGACATCGCCGCCGGCATTTTTCACCTTGGCTTTAAGCCGGTCTCTTTTCTCGACGGCCTGAGCGATCAACGCGACGAAGCGTTCCGGATCGAAATCCACGTTGGTCAGTGTCGAGAAGCAGGCTTTCACCGTGAATACATTGGCGTCTTCATCGGACACAGCATGCCTTCGGCCCTCGACGGCCACCTGGGACAGGCCCATCAGTGTATAAATCAAAAGGTCCTGAAGCGCCGCGACCTCGGGCTGCTTTCCGCAGACGCCCTGAACGGTGCATCCGGTCCCTTTGGCCGTCTGTTCGCATTGATAACAAAACATGGGTCCACTCCTTTCCGCAATTGTTAGGGTTTACCGAATATTTTTTCCGGTTTTTGCGTACTGCCGGTGGCGTTGGGATAATGGGGATAGATGTAGGCCTTCTTGCCGGTTCTGATCACGTCATCGGCCTCCTGCATAAACTCGTTGTAATGGGCCTTGAGTTCATAAAAGCCGTGCCACCAGGCATAGTCCGGCGCCATCATCATGGCGCCCATGCGCGCCCGCCGGCCTTCATAGTGCCACAGCTCGTAAAACTTCAACTCCAGGTGCTCGTCGAAATACCGGGTCTTGTCCAGCAGTCCCTTGGCATACAACTCGTCCAGCTTCGCCCGGGCCGGTCGGTAATAGACGTCGTTGTACTCCTCGACCGCCTTGTCAAAGCCTCCGTAAAAGTCGTTGATCCAGCTATCGCTGTGGCAGGAGCGGCAGACGTTCTTCATTTTTTCCCGTTCCACCTTCCAGTCCGTGTGGGCCGGGTAGGGCTTGAAGTCGGAGGGGCGTATCGTCAGCGGGGCCTGGGTTTCCCAGGAGATCCGCTCGGTGACGTCATGGGTGCCCATGACCTTGCCCGAACCGCTCATATGGCATACGGCGCAGGTGGGCGCCCGGTAGTCCGTGCCCGGCGTCCAGGTGCCGGGCGCGGCGTCGAAGTTATACTGATCCTTATATGCATGGTAGAGCGTGCCATGCTTGGACTCATTGTAGATCTCGATCTGGGGATGATCCGGACCCAGATGGCAGGAGCCGCAGGCTTCGGGCCTTCTGGCCTCGGCAACCGAGAAGCGGTGCCGCGTGTGGCAGGAGGTGCAGGACCCCTTGCTGCCGTCCAGATTCAGCCGTCCGACGCCCACGTTGGGCCAGGTCCGGGAATCCAGTTTGCCCTTCTTGTCGAGGGCCACCACGGTGCCGTGGCAGTGGTAGCATCCGGTCTTGCGCTCGTTTTCCGAGTTCATGCCCTTGTTCAGCCACGGATCGATCTTCCAGATGATCTCGAGGGTGTTGGCATGCTTGCTGCGGCTGTACTGGGTCGCCTCGTCCGGATGGCATCGTGAACAGTCCTTGGGGGTGACGATGGTGGCGATGGGAACCTTGTACTTCTCCTCACCGTAGGGCAGATCGCTGCGGCTGTATACCTTGTCGTGATCCTTGTCCACATCCCGATCGCCGGGCTGGGCCAGGTGACAGTCCAGGCAGGTAATGTTGGCGCTGGCATGCCGGCTGTGCGCCCAATCGTCGAATATCCCCGGGTTGATCTTCCGGTGGCATTCGATGCAGGCCACGGCCTCGGGCGGAACGCTGCGCTCGAGGCGGTACTCCTTGACCTTGGCGAAATTGGGCTGGGTCTGCGCCGCCATCGGGGCGCCGGAGAACGACAGCCCGATAATCAGCTGAACCGCCAGGATGAAGAGAAAATATCGCCGCATGGGTCTCCTCCTTTGGGTTGCGATATATTACAAAGGTACCAATGTCGGTCTGAGAGCCTGTTTGAAAACCCTGGATCGGGTCCGCTAACACGGCGGAAAGTGTTTCAAAAGCAAAGCATACAAGTCGTATGTAAGCATTTTGAAACACTTTCCAACGCCGGTAGCGGGCCTTCGGCGGGGTTTTCAAACAGGATCTTAAAGATTTTTCAGCCCTTTGGCATGATAAGGCACTCTCCGGTACTGCTTATACATGATCGACGCCCGATCGTTGTGCACGAGGTCGTAGTGGCAGTCGACGCATTTCTTCCCGTATCCCGGCCGGGGATAGAGCACCGTGCGGTGGGCCAGCATGGCGCCGCGCTTGTCCGGCATGGCCAGCAGGTTGCGGTGGCATTTCTGGCATTGGGCGTTGGCGAAGCTCGCATAGGCGGCCTCGCGATTTTTCCGGCGGTCATATGCATGGATGGTGAAATGTCTGAACACGTCCTTGACACCGTGAAGGGTCTTGGCGAAAAAGAATTCGAAGGTCTTCTGAGGCGCGGGCAGGTGGCAGTCCATGCAGTCGGCCACCAGGCCCTGGGCGTTGTTGACATGGGTGGACGAGCGCCAAGCCGCCACCGCCGGTTCGATTTCGTGGCAGGTGGCGCAGAAGCCCGGCGTGGAAGTCCTCACCATGGTATAGTAGGTCATACTGAAAAGGGGGAATCCGACGATGATGCCGGCGATGACCAGAATTCCCGCAATCATGTACTTCTTCATGGATGCTCCCGGGTGATGGTATCAAATGCTCTTTTTTTATTTCCTTTTTTTATTTCCTCCAACCTGTATGGATTCCGCGTAAAGCCGCCATGCATTCCGGCTGTGTTGAACCAGGTCGAATTCGCCATCGCTGAGATTCCAGATGATGGCCGCCGGTTGAATCATCCCTAAAAAGGACACCGCGATGTTTTCGGCGGGCAGATCGTTTCGTATGGACCCGGTTTTCTGGCCCTCGATGACGATCATGGATACGTTCCGGATCACATCGCGGATGATGCCGTATAGCTGTTGCCGTTTCTCCGGCATTCCGCCGAGGACCTCCTCCGAAAAGATGATCCGGGGGATCGCGTTGCTGCTGCTGATCAGATCGATGTGCCGGTTCAATAGTAGATGCAGTTTTTCTAGAGGATTAAGGTCCTGCTTAACAACTTCCTGAAAATGAGCGTTGAGGCGTGTCTGGATCAATTGCAGCACGGCGCCGACGATTTCACCCTTGTTCTTGTAATGCCGGTATACCGCAGATGGCACGAAACCCACTTTTTCGGCAACCGCCGAGACGTTCAGCCCGCGGACACCCTCAGCGCGCACGATGTCCAGCGCCGCTTCGGCGATCTGGTCCCGGCGAATATCCGTTCCGAACCGTTTTTTTGTTGTCATAAAAACGATGTGAATATATATTCACTTAATAGAAGTCTGGGGTGAATGTCAAATTAAATTTTACGCGCAGTCCAGCAAAGATGTCTATGCTTTTTTGTGGGATTTCTTGAAGCCTGATGCTAAAAATGGGTAAACGCGAACCCCGTGCCGATCGACGGGCTTCGAGGGATCCTTTTTAGCGCCCGACACATTTTTCGGAGACACCCCATGAATATCAGGATACCCGGCAACCTGCTGACCACCGCCATGGCGGTGATGCCCCATATCGACGTGAGGCGGGCCCTCGAAACCGCCCTTTCAATGGACGTCCCCTTCTGGCCCCAACTGCCCAACTACAGCTACTACGAGGATATGTACGTGCAGGCCGCCGAACATTTCCCGGGAATCGTCCTGGACCTGGAAAAGCGGACCCTGCGCTTTTCCGTGGAAAGATTCGCCGAGGAAATCGAAACCACGCTGCTGCAATTCGAGGATGCGGCCATTTTTGACATCAGCGAGACCTATTCGGCGGTGTATCACCGGTTTCTTGAGCTGGACCTGGCGGACCGGCCCGCCATCCGGGGGCAATTGGAAGGTCCCATCAGTTTCGGCTTCAACATCCTGGATCAGGACGACCGCCCTATTCTTTTCGACGATACCGTCCGGCCGTTCATGCTGGAATTCATGG
>CAYTBC010000233.1:0-5674 GCA_964435765.1 uncultured Desulfosarcina sp. | reverse complement strand
CGGCGAAGTAGTGGGCGCTGAGCGCCAGCGCCGAGAAGACGGCCCACCAGGCGAGGTCGCGAGCGGCTCCCGTCCGCCGGGCGCGAAAGAAGAAGAGCAGCGCCGCGGTGCAGAGCAGGACGAGCAGCGCGTAGGCGCGGGCGTCCTGCGAATACCAGACAAGCATCGGCTCGACCGCGACGATCGCGGCGACGGCGAGACCGGCCCGACGGCCGATCAGCTCCCGGCCGGCCAGGTAGGCGAGCGGGACCGTGGCGGTGCCGAAGACCGCCGAGAGCGAGCGCAGGCCCACCTCGCGCACGCCGAACAGGTGAGACCACAGCCAGGCGAGCAGGTAGTAGAGCGGCGGGGTCGACTCGCCGGACCAGACCTCGTGCATGGTCCGCGGCAGACCGGCGAAGAGGACGCGGCCGGCGGTCACCGCCTCGTCGTGGCGGTAGCTCTGCAACCCTAGGGTCGAGAAACGGATCGCCGCCGCCAGCGCCGTCAGGCCGACCACGGCCCAGAAGAACCATCGCGTCCGAGCCGTGTTGGGGAAGGTGAAGGAGCCCATCCAGTCGAAGGGAGTGCGGATGAATCGCGGCCGAGACAAGGCAAAGGTACTCGCAGCGCTGGCCGTAGCTGCGGCGCTCGTCCTCTGCATGGCCGCCCCAGCCGGCGCGGGACAGCTCCAGCCCGGCCCGGGCAAGACCTTCTTCGGCCTGACCGACAGCGGCGTCACCTCCCAGTTCACCGAATTCGGCGAACTGGTGGACAAGCATCCGGCGATCATCGAGACCTTCCGCTCCTGGGGCGACGACCTCAAGGGCTCGCTGAAGCGCTGGCAGAAGGCGATCTCCCGTCCGGTCCTGCACATCACGACCGCCGACCCCAACGACGGCCACCAGCTGATCACCCCGCGCGGGATCGCGCTGGGCAAGGGCGACGACTATCTGGTCAACCTCAACGGGTTCTTCTGGGGGCACGATCTGCGCGCCTACATCCGCCCGATCGGCGAGCCCAACCGCTGCCTCAACGTCTACGCCTCCTACGACTGCGAAGGCAAGCTCAAGGCGCCCTACCAGAAGCCCTACTGGTACCGGCTGGCGTTCCGTCGCATCTACATCGTCCTGCACGGCGGCGGCAAGCTGGCGAAGATCGACCGGCGGCTCGCGCTGGCCGGGCTGCCCCCGCTGACCAGCTCCGGCGGAGAACTTCCGGCCGGGCTGCCCAAGACGCCGATCGAGGTGATCTGGAGCCCGCTGCCCGGCGGCTCGCCGGAAGTGCGCCAGAACCTGCCGGGCTTCTTCTACCCCGGCTCCCGCTACGTCGACTGGGTGGGAACCGACTTCTACGCCAACTACCCCGTGTGGAAATCGCTGACCGGCTTCTACGAACGCTTTGCCGGACGCGAACGCAAGCCGCTCGCGCTCACCGAGTGGGGGCTCGACGGCAGCGACGACACGACCTTCGTCAAGCGTCTCTTCACCTGGATGCGGCGACACCCGCGCAGCCGGATGCTGATCTACTACCAGGACTTCGGCTCGACCAGCTCCTACCGCCTGCAGAACTATCCGGCAAGCCTCGCGATCGTGAAACGCAAGCTCCAATCCCCGCAGTTCCCGGCCTGGGCCTTCGAAGCGCCGGAACCGCTGCCCACGCCCCCCAAGCCGACCGCGCCGTCGGGAGGAGCGACCTCGTAGCCAGCAGGCTGGAGCAGGCACGGCGGCGGGCGACGGCCTCGCCGCATCTGCCGGCACTGGCCGGAATCGTCGCCGTGGGAGCGGTCCTCCGCTTCGCCACGCTGGACCTGCAGAGCTACCGCTACGACGAGGCGGTGACGGTGGCGCGGATCCTCCACCCGAACCTCTTCGACACGCTCGCCATCGTCCCCAAGAGCGAGTCGACGCCGCCGCTCTACTACGCGCTCGCGTGGCTGTGGTCGCGGCCCTTCGGCGTCGGCGAGGTCGGCCTGCGCTCGCTTTCGGCGCTGGCCGGGACCGCCTCGATCGTCGTCGTCTACCTCGGCGCCGTCTCGCTGCCGCTGCCGCGCCGGGCGGGGCTGATCGGCGCGGCGATCGTCGCCGTCAGCCCGGTGCTGATCTGGTTCTCCCAGGACGCCCGCGCCTACGCGCTCGCCTTCCTGCTCACCGCGCTCTCCTTCCTCTTCTTCGCCCGCGCGAGGCGGCGCGGAGCGAAGCGCGACCTCGCCTGGTGGGCGGCCTGCTCGGCGCTGGCGCTCGCCAGCCACTACTTCGCGGGCTTCGTCGTCGCGCCAGAGGCGGCGCTGCTGCTCTGGGGAAGCGCCGAGCGACGCCGGGTCGCGGTTGCGATCGCCGCCGTGCTCGCGGCGGGCGCGCTGCTGCTGCCGATCGGGCTGCGCCAGGCGGAGAACGCCCACGCCAGCTGGATCGCCGAACAACCGCTCTCCCAGCGCCTCGAACGGGCCGGAGCGAAGCTGGTCGGCGACGACAACGGCAACGAGCACGGGGTGCGCTCACCCGGGCCGATCCCGCTCGGCGTGCCCGTGGCGCTCGCCCTGGCGGCGCTGGCGCTGCTGCTCTGGCGCGGCGATCCGGATGAGCGCCGCGGGGCCGGGATCGCGGCCGCGGTCGGCCTGGCGGGAGTCGGGCTGCCCCTGTTGCTCGGCGCCTTCGGCGCCGACTACCTCGACGGCCGCAACCTGATCCCGGTCTTCGTGCCGCTCGTCGTGCTGATCGGCGCCGGGTTCGGGGTGCGGCGCGCCGGCCCGGCGGGCCTCGGTCTCGCCGCCGCCTTCTGCCTCTGCTCGCTCGCCTTCGCGGTCGAGATCGACCGCCTGCCGCGCCTGCAGCGCGAGGACCTGCGCGGCGCGGCCGAACAGGTGGGGCCGCTGCGCCGCGACAAGGCCGTCGTCACGATCCGCTACTCGGGCAACCAGCCGCTGCGCTACTACCTCGGCGCGAGCTTCGCCCGCGGCCCGCTGCCGCCGCTGCGCGAGATCGACCTGGTCGGCTCCGGCGAAGCCGCGCGCAAGAGCGCCCGCCGCCTGCTGCCGCCCGCCTTCCACCGGGTCGGGTCCAAGCCCGTCTCCTACAACTTCACCCTGACCCGCTACCGCTCTCCAACCCCCGTCCACGTCCCGCTGAAGACCCTCGAAGCCGGCAGGCTCGTGGGGGGCGGCGCCAGGGCTTCAGTCCTGATTTCCGGGCCGCCTCAGGGAGCATCCGGGTAGGGGCGGAACGTCTAATACTTTTTCGTCGTCAGCCCGCGGGCGTCAGCCCACAGACGACCCATCGAAAAAGTCAGGTGGAGTCGCTGCCCGGATGCTCCCTACCGAGCCTTGGAGTTGCCAGCCACCGCCGCCTTCAGCTTGTACGGCTGAAGCGCGTTGATGCTCGAGTAGCCGACCAGGTAGATGCGGCGGCCGTCGGAGATCACCGGGGTGTAGGTGCCGGTCTTGTAGCGGAAGACGCGGCGACCGGTCTTCATCGCGAAGCCGACGGTGGAGCCGTTGGTGAACTCGGCCGCGTAGACGATGTCGCCGACCGCGGAGAGCGAGCCGATCACCGAGCCGCCGGCGGAATGGACCCAGCGCGGCACGCCGTTCTTCGCGTTGAGCGCGTAGACGTTCCCGTCGAAGGAGCCGATGTAGACGGTCGGGCCGGTGTGGTTGGTGTTGGCGACGGCCGGGCCGGAGTAGGCGTAGCCGCCGGTCGAGTAGCTCCAGGCGAGCGTGCCGTCCTTCTGGTCGAAGCTGTACACGCGGGTGTCGTTGTTGCCGGCGTAGACCCGACCGTAGGCGACTGCCGGGGTCGAGTAGAACTCGCCCGAGGTGCCGAAGCCCTGGCCCAGCGAGCCGCTCTGCCAGAGCAGCTTGCCGTCCCGGGCGCGGACCGCGTTCATCTCGCCGCCGTAGTCGCCGACGTAGAGGACGCCGTGCCGGTAGGCGGGCGCCGCCTTGACCGCCCCGCCGAGCTGGGTCGTCCAGCGCACGTGCCCATTGCGGGTGCTGAGCGAGTAGAGGTTGCCGTCCTCGCAACCGAAGTAGACGCTGCGGCCGACGACCAGCGGCGAGGACTCGGCCCGTCCCGGCAGCAACCGTTTCCAGAGCACGTGGCCGTTGCGCGCGTCGAGCTTGACGATGTGGCCGGGCACGAGGTTGACGATGTAGAGGCGCTGGCGGTGGTAGGCGGGCGAGGAGGCGTTGAGGCGGCCGACCCGGCGGTGCCAGAGGACCTTGCCGGTGTTCGCGTCGAGCGCGTAGGCGTTGCCGTTGTTGTCGATGAAGTAGAGGCGCCCCGCGGCGTAGACCGGCGGGAACTCGAGCAGCGGCTTGCCGGTGTAGTGCCAGATCAGCCTGTAGGGCGGCTTGACGCCTTTCGCCGGCAGGAAGCGGGTGCGCGCCGGATTGAGGCCGAAGATCGGCCAGTTGACGGTCCTGCGCTGCGGCTTCGGCGGTTTCTGCGGGGTGAAGGTCGCATTCGGGTTGTGGACGTCGGCCGGCCGCTTGAGCAGCTCGTAGGCGAGGATGCCGCCGCCGGCCAGCAGTACCAGCGCCGCCGCGCCGACCGCGAGGACGAGGCGCCGGTGCTCGCGCCAGAACCAGCGCGGGTGGCGGAAGAGGCGCCCGGCCTCCCGCAGGGCCCGCCGCACTCGCGAGCCGTCGCTCACCCGGCCGCGGCGCGCCGCTCGGCCTCGGCGGTGACCCCGTTCAGCAGCTGCTCGATGCCCCGCTTGACGACGGCGACGACGAGCCCGCCGCCGAGCGGCACGGTCGGCATCATCCGCACCGAGTAGGTCAGGCGGGTGCCGCTGCCCTCGGCGGTCAGCACGGCGGTGCCGAGGTGGTCGCGGATCGGCGCGCCGGAGAGCACCTTGTAGGAGAAGCGACCGGGTCGCTCGTAGGCGACCACCTCCTCGCGCAGCGGCGGCCCGACCGCGGTCAGCGCGCGGATCGCGCCGACCCCGTTCGGCGCCGGATCGCCCTCCCGCTCGAGCTCCGAGCGGCGCAGCGGCGTCATCTCGGCGTAGCGCCGGTGGTCGGTGAGCACGTCGAAGACGACCTCGGGCTGGGCCTTGATCTCGCGCACGAGAGTGAAGCTGGCCACGGCGGGAGCCTACCTACCCGAGCGTCCAGCGACGCGGGTCGGTCCCCTCGACCGGCTCGACCTCGCCGAGCACCGCCAGGTGGTCGAGCGAGGAGAGGACGATCTGCAGCGCCCAGACGCTGGCGATGCTTTTCTGGCCCTCGGGGCCGATCAGGTCGCCGACGACCTCGTAGGCGGTCTTCTCGCCCTCGCCGAGCGAGCCGCGCACTTTGCCCAGCAGCTCGTCGACCTGCTTGCGCGCCTCGGCGATCTTCGCCTCGGAGTCGCGGAAGGTGCGGCCGTGCCCCGGCAATACGAGGTCGACCGCGAGCGGCTCGACCTCCTCCAGGCTGCGGAGGAATTCGCCGACCGGGTCGGGGCTGTGGCCGTGGTCGAAGAAGAGCACCGTACGGCCCAGAAGATGGTCGCCGGAGATCAGCAGCCGGCGCTCGGGCTGGTGCAGGACGACGTGCGACGGGGCGTGGCCCGGGGTCTCGTAGACCTGCCAGGCGCCGAGGTCGGTCTCCACCTCGACCCCCGGGACGAGCTCGCGGTCGGGCTCGACGATCGCGTCGATGCCGTTGTCGTCGTCGTCTTCGCGGCGTTCGCGGAAGCTCTCCAGCGAG
>CAYTBC010000232.1:378-5854 GCA_964435765.1 uncultured Desulfosarcina sp. | reverse complement strand
ACCGAAAGACGTGAGGAAAGACAGATGGCCGACAACGATGCCAATGCCGACATCGCGAAGATTAGCTTCGAGAAGGCGCTGCAGGAACTCGAGAAAATCGTTGAGAATCTCGAACAGGGCAATGTCGCGCTGGAGGCCTCGATCGGCTTTTACGAGCGCGGCGAGAAACTGCGCGACCATTGCCAGAAGCTGCTCGGCGCGGCTGAGGCCAAGGTCGAGAAAATCAAGCTCAATGCCGAGGGCGAACCCGCCGGGATCGAGCCGCTTGATCCCGAGTGATCCGGCCGGAATGATGCTGAAGGTATCCATCCGATGAAAACCATTCGCATTGCCGCCTGGAGCCTGATCGCGATCCTGTGCGCGGTGGTCGCCTTTGTCGTCATTTCCCGCCAGATGGGGACGAATGTCGCCGAACTCGCCGGGGCGCGGATCGGCGGGCCTTTCACGCTGACGCGCACCGACGGCACGGTCGTCACCGACAAGGATATTCTCGGCAAGCCGCACGCGCTGTTCTTCGGCTACACCCATTGTCCGGAAGTCTGCCCGACCACGCTGTGGGAGGCGAGCGGCTGGCTCAAACAACTGGGAAGCGACGCCGACCGCTTCGTGTTCTATTTCGTCACCATCGACCCCGAGCGTGACACCAAGGAGACGCTTGCCCAGTACATGACGTCGTTCGACCCGCGAATTACCGGGCTCACCGGCACTGTGGCGCAAGTCGAGCAGATCAAGCAGGACTATCATGTCTTCGCCCGCAAGGTGCCGCTCGAAGACGGCGATTATTCCATGGATCACACCGCCTCGGTCTATCTTCTGCACTCGGATGGCAGCTTCGCCGGCACGCTCGCCTATCAGGAGAAGGAAAAGACGGTGATGGAAAAGCTTCGCAAGCTCATCGACAAGGGCTAAAATACGGAATGGCAGCCGAGATGGATACAAGCACGCAGTCCGCAAGGAAAACCGGTACTCCGATCGTCCCGGTCGCACTCGCCGTTTTCGGCGGCATCGGCGGCGGGCTCCTGATCTGGGGCTGGCTCAATTATGGCGAGGCGATCTATCTCAACCGCCTGGCCGCCGTTCTCGCCGGCTGCTTTTGAGCGCGCCGGCGAAGCACCGCTTTGCCTTCTCTTAACCACGTTCCTTTGCCCTTTCCTAATCATCCCGTGAGACCCTTGGTCGATCGATTTTGAGGGAAAGACATGGGAACGGGCGCTGGCCCGGCTCCGGCGATGCCGCAGCCCGGCCGTCATCTGCTGGCGAACCGCGATTTCGCGTGGAAAGGCTACAGGATCGTCTTGGCCATCCTGTCTGTCACCGTGCTTGCCATGACGGCAGCCAACGGTCCGGCGAAGGCCGATGACTGGCCCGATCACGACCGCAGGATCGAGCAATGGGCAGCCCAGAGGATTTCCGGCAAGCTTGGCGAATTACGCGGCTCGTTCGGCGATCGCGCATCTCTTGATGCCATTATCGGACGCGAGCAAGTCGCCGCGCCCAAGCGGAAGATCGAGCCGTTGCCGCGCATTTTCGTGCGGCCGACGACCACGCCGAAATTGCCGCCGGTCGTGCAAAACGACATGTTGCCGCCTGGCGTCGATCCGATGATCACCGGCTCCAACGCCCATCCGACGGGCGCGGCCAGGCGGGACGCGATGATTGAGCGCAGAACCGCGCATTTCATGACGCGCGAGCCGCGACTGCTTTTCGACTAGACCTTCCTCCTGGCGATGGCAGGCTTGCCTTTGACCGGTGTCGTGCGCAATTGAAGCGCATGGATGCCGTGCCAAGAAAACGTCTCGATCAGTATCTGGTCGACAGCGGCCGCTACGCGACGCGATCGCGGGCCGCCGACGCAATCCGACGTGGCTGTATCACGGTCGACGGCGAGATCGAGCGGCGCGGTTCGGCCGCCGTTTCCACCGATAGCCGGATCGAAATCGACGACGAGGCGGCAAGATATGTCTCTCGCGCGGCGCTGAAACTGAAGGCGGCACTCGCGGCCGCTAATTGTTCGCCTGCCGGTTTGACAGCGCTCGACATCGGCGCCTCGACGGGCGGCTTCACGCAGGTGCTGCTCGAAGCAGGTGCGGCGCATGTGATCGCCGTTGATGTCGGGCACGGCCAGCTCGACCCGCTTGTCGGCGACAACCCGCGCGTCACCAGCCTCGAAGGCGTCAACGCACGCGAGCTGACGCGGGAAATGATCGGGACGGCACCGATCGGTTTCGTTGTCAGCGACGTCAGTTTCATTTCGCTCAGGCTCGCCTTGCCGCCGGCGCTGGCACTCGCCGCGCCGGGCGCCTTCGGCATCTTCCTCGTCAAGCCGCAATTCGAGGTCGGACGTGAACATGTCGGCAAGGGCGGCGTTGTGCGCGACGCGGCACAAGCGGAGAAAGTCGCACGCGAGACGGCGGCATGGATCGGCGAACAGCAGAGCTGGCGGCCGACGCATTTTCTGCCCTCGCCCATCGAGGGCGGCGACGGCAACCGCGAATTCCTGGCCGCGGCGATCAAGGACTGCCCCGACAGCGAGGCGGAAAAGGCTTGAGCGAGACCCTGCATATCGACCGGCTTGGACGGCAAGGCGATGGCGTTGCCATGCTCGGCGAGACCATCGCGCATGTGCCGTTCGCGCTTGCCGGCGAGACAATAACCGTGACAAGTACGGGGCAAAGGCTGAAGCTGGAAAAGGTGCTCGAAGCCTCGCCCGAGCGGCAGGCACCGATCTGCCGGCATTTCGGCCATTGCGGCGGCTGCCGGCTGCAACACTTCGAGGACGGGGCCTACCGCATCTGGAAGCGCAATCTGGTTGTCGAGGCGCTCGCCCGCGCCGGCATCGAAACGGCGGTCGAAGCAATGCTCTGCTTGCCGGTTGCCTCGCGACGGCGGGCCGTCTTCAGTGCGGTGCGCACGGCTTCGGGCCCCAAATCGCACATCGTCTTCGGTTTCCAGGAGCGCGACAGCAACCGCATCATCGATCTTGCCGAATGCCCCGTCCTGGTGCCGGCGATTGGCGAACGCCTCGATGTCTTGAAGGCACTTTGCAACGCGCTGGCGCCGGCAAGGGGCGTCATGAAACTCACCGTGCTCGCCTGCGACAACGGCCTCGATCTTGCGGCCGAATGTGCCGGCAAGATTGCCGACAACTCGGTCGACCGGGCCATCGCGCTTGCCGGCGAAGCGGGCCTTGCCCGACTGGCCTTGAATGGCGAGGTCGTGGCCCAGTTCCGGCCACCCCGGCTTTCCTGCGGCAGCGCCGCGATCATCCCGCCGCCGGGCGGTTTTGTGCAGGCGGCCGGCGCCGCCGAGGAGGCAATGGCGCGGCTTGTCACCGGTCACCTGGCGGATTGCCGCAGGACAGCCGACCTGTTCGCCGGCTCCGGCGCCTTCGCGCTCAGGCTGGCGGCATCAAGCCAGGTCCATGCGGTGGAGGCCCACGGCGCGGCGCTCGAGGCGCTCGACCGGGCATGGCGGGAAACCGGCGGCGCGCTGAAACGGATCACGACCGAAAAGCGCGATCTCTATCGCCGGCCGCTGACGGCGGGCGAACTCGACGGCTTCGACGGTGCGGTCTTCGATCCGCCGCGTGCCGGCGCCGAGGCACAGGCGGGCGAACTCGCCAAATCCAGGGTCGGCCGGATCGCCGCCGTCTCCTGCAATGCGGTGACGCTTGCACGGGATCTGAGTCTGCTCGTCGATGCCGGCTATCGCGTCGTGTCCGTCACGCCGATCGACCAATTCGTCTTCACGCCGCATGTCGAGGCGGTGGCACTGTTGCAGCGCTGAGGAAAGCGTGCAGGAATGCACCGAGAGGGGTCACCGCCGTCGTGAACGGGCAAATCTTGAAAGGGACACGCATGCCGATCGAAAGCGACGCCGAAGCGAGCCAGAGCCGGGAAATCCCGCCGCATCTCGACCGCTGGAACTGGGGCGCGTTCTTTCTCAACTGGATATGGGGCATCGGCAACAGCGTGTGGATCGCGCTGCTTTGCTTTGTCCCGATCGTCGGCCTCGTCATGATTTTCGTGCTCGGCGCCAGGGGCAGCCGCTGGGCCTGGCGCAACCGGCTGTGGCGCGACGAGGAACATTTCCGCAGGACGCAGCGAATCTGGGCGATTGCCGGCCTTGTCGTCTGGATGGCGGTTCCGGTTTTGATCGGCGGCGGCATGGTCAGCATTTTCGGCGCGCTGAAACACAGCGAGGCCTATCAGATGTCGATGGCCGAAATACGCGCCAATCCGGCGGTCACGGCGGCGCTCGGCGACAGGATCAAGGACGGCTATTTCGTGACGGGCCACGTCCAGCTCAACGGCGCGCAAGGCCGGGCGGCCTTTCAGATACCGCTCAAGGGCGAGCGCGGCTCCGCAACGGCCTATTCGCAGGTGGTCAAGCAGGCCGGCGTGTGGGAGATCAGGCTGCTTTTCGTGCGGGTCGAAGGCAAGAGCGAACCGATCGTGATCATCAATCGCGGACACGTCCCGCTGCCGGGTGGTCCGCTCAGCACCTGAGGCCGAACAACGGTCGGCCACGACGGGCGCCGGTCAGGAAGCCTGCTTCCGGCTCTTGTTCATGAACGCCATGAAGGCGGCGCGGGCCTCGTCCGATTTCAGCCGCTCGCCGAAGAGTTCGGCCTCCTCGCGCATGCGCTCGAGAATATCGGAGCGGTCACCACGGATCAGGTTGCGTGAAATCGCCATCGCTTCGGCCGGTTTTTCGGCGATCGTCCTGGCGATACCGAGCGCTGCCGATTCCACCTCGCCGGAAGACACGATCCGATTGACGAAGCCGGCCTGAAGCGCGTCCTCGGCCGACACCGGCTCGCCCAGCGCCAACAGCGAAAAGGCGCGGTGATGCCCCATCAGGCGAGGCCCGAGCAGGCTGGAACCCGCCTCGGGCAGCAGACCGAGATCGACGAAAGGCGTGTGAAACGTGCTCCCGTCGGAAGCAATGACGTAATCGCAATGCAACAGCATGGTGGTGCCGACGCCGATCGCCGGGCCATCGACGCCCGCGACCACCGGCTTCGGCGCCATGATGATCCGTTCGAGGAAATCGAAGACAGCGTGTGAACCGCGTTCGCCGGCCACGGCAATCTGCAGAAAATCACCGATATCGTTGCCGGCGCAAAAGGTGCCGGGAACACCAAGGATCAGGGTGGCGTGAATGTCCCTGTGAGCCGCCGCCCGGTCGAGCGCGACGGCAAGCGCGGCATACATGGCCGACGTCAGCGCGTTTTTCTTGTCCGGACGGTTGATACGGATCGTCATCACGCCATTGGCCGATCCGGTCTCGATATGTTCGCTCATCGGGTCCATCCTCCCCATCGGAATCGCTCAGGCAGTTTCCAGCAGGCCGCGGGCTGCCGCCAGGCTTGTCCCGCCTTCCATGACGCGGGATTTCAGGGCGCCGCATTCGCCAAGGAAATTCTCGGCAAAAAAGCGCGCCAGCGCCACACGCCCATCCCCCGCATCGGCCA
>CAYTBC010000232.1:0-368 GCA_964435765.1 uncultured Desulfosarcina sp. | reverse complement strand
TGGCAAGGCCGGCGGCACCCGCCGCCAGGGCGAACTGGCGCAGATAGGGCGTGGCGCCGCCAAGCGCTTCTTGCATGCGGCCCTCGCCCATCGCCACGAGCAGCCAGTTGGTCGTCTCGGTCACGTCATCGAGCGCGGTCTCCAGCAGTGCCGACGTGTTGCCGAAACCGGGGCGGTTGGCGCCGCGCACGGCGGTGGCGATGTCGCGCAATTCGCCGATCCAGGCCCGTACCGCATCGCCGCCTGACAACGGCAACTTGCGGGTGACCAGATCGATCGCCTGGATGCCATTGGTGCCCTCATAGATCGGGTTGATGCGCGCGTCGCGCAGGTGCTGCGCCGCGCCGGTCTCCTCGATGAAGCCCATG
>CAYTBC010000231.1:0-5959 GCA_964435765.1 uncultured Desulfosarcina sp. | reverse complement strand
AGCAGGGTCGCCATCGAAACAAACCCCATACCGATTCCGGCAAATCCCAAAACAACGGAGCAGGCCGCCAGGGAAGTGGCGGTCGTAAACGTGATCAGAATTCCACCGCTCGCGGCCAGGCACAGGGAGCCGAAGACCGCCAACGGTTTCTGCCCCAATCGATGGACAATCTGTCCGCATCCCAAGGCACCGACCGACCATCCCAGGCTCAAAGACAGCATCGCCACACTCATCTGCAACGGTGATTTGCCCAAGGCTCCCTGTATAAAAAGCGGACTGTAGGCAAAGAGGGAAAAAATCGTAAAACTGGCCAGAAAGGCCGACCCATTGCCGATGCTAAAGCCTTTGTTTCCGAAAAAAACCGGGGAAAGAATCGGTTCCGGCGCTCTTTTCTCGGCATAAAAAAACGCAACACCCGCTGCGAAGGTAATCATTGACAACCCGATGATTTGGGGGGATATCCAGTCGTAGGAGCGGCCGGCCAGTAAAAAAACGGTCAACAATCCCAGGATGGCGGTTGAAAGGGTCAAAGCACCCCAATAGTCAATTGCAACATCTTTCTTTTTTTCACGAACCTCAACCAGATATAGGGCGATACCCAGCAGGGAGATCATTCCCAACGGCACATTCACAAAAAAAATCCAGCGCCAGGAGAAGTATGTCACAATAAAGCCGCCGAATGTCGGACCTAAAACGCTGGCCAATCCCCAGACGAAGCTTCCCAGGGACAGGGTCTTGCCGCGATTCTCGGATGAAGACACATCGGCCAATACGATATAAACTAACGCAAAGTTTCCTCCGGCTCCGATTCCCTGAAGCACGCGGGATAAAATCAGCTGCATCATATTCTGGGCAAGTCCCGCAAAAATCGAACCCAGCAAAAAAATACAAATCGAAATAATGTAGAGCCGGCGGGATTTGAAAATATCGGCCAGCTTGCCGAAAATCGGCAGGGCGACTGCACGGGCAAGAAGGTAGGCCGAATACACCCAGCTGTAAAGGGCAAGACCTCCCAAATCAGCGACGATGGTGGGCATGGCGGCCGACATTACCAGCGAGTCCAGGGCGCCCAGAAACAGCGCCAGCAGCGCAGCAATAATTATATATTTTCTACTGCGCGCGCTGATGATGGCCGCCGGATGCCTCGCTTCACCGGTTTCTGATTGTGATTCGGCAACAATTTTAGTGCGTTGAGAACGTGACAAAATTAGTCGGATCGCCTCTCCGAGAAAAATGATTATTTTCGTAGAATCCCTTGAATTACGGCTCAATACTAAGGTATTAAAAACAACCTCCAAGCGCGTGAAGTAAAACACGGATTGCTCATTTAATCAATTGTACATTTACTGGAATTTAGATTGATTGATTCCCCGATGAATATTCTTGTTTAATGATGCGCGTCAACGGGCGGGGATGAACCCCGCCCCTACGTGTTTGGCAAAGATTCGTATGTAGTGGCGGGGTTTATCCCCGCCCGCGCGGCCCTGAACATCTAATAATTCTTTGAACTTAGTATAAAGAAAGTTTGCTCAATGAACCATGAAAGGAGCATATCATGAAAATCTATCCCATCCCGATGGTGCCGGGACCGGTAAAAGTGGCGCAGCAGGTTTTAGATGCCTATCAGATCAATTACGGCTCGGCCGATCTGGAAGCCGAATTTCTCGAATTATACAACCGCACAGAGGCCAACCTGAAAACCATCATGGCCACCCAAAACCAGGTTGTCATCCAGACCGGCGAAGGCATGCTGGCCTTGTGGACGGCGTTGAAAAGCTGCCTGCGGGCCGGAGATCGGGTGCTGTCTGTCGCCACCGGTGTTTTTGGCGACGGCATCGGAGATATGGCCGCAACCACTGGCGCCGAGGTGCGCAAAATCAGTCTGCCCTATGATCAAACCATCTCGGATATGGATCGAATCAAAACCATGATTGAAGACTTCAAGCCAAAAATGATCACCGTGGTTCACTGCGAAACACCGTCGGGTACACTGAATCCGATAGCCGAGCTTGGCGGGATCAAAAAAGATCTTGAAGTCCCCCTGCTCTATGTGGATGCCGTCTCCAGCATCGGAGGGGCGCCGGTGTTAACCGATGAGTGGCATATCGACCTGTGCCTGGGGGGATCGCAGAAATGTCTGTCCTCCCTGCCGGACATGGCTTTTCTGTCCATCAGTGATGCCGCCTGGGAAATTATCGACCAGGTCGATTACAATGGTTATGATGCTTTAAAACCTTTTCGAACGGCCCAATCCAGACATTATTTCCCCTACACCCCCAACTGGCACGGCGTGGCCGGTCTCAATGCCGGCGCGGAAATGATATTAGAAGAAGGTCTTTCCAACAGCTATTCCCGCCATGAAGAGATTGCCCAATTCTGCCGGAACGAAATCGAAGCCATGGGGTTGGCGCTTTTCCCTGCTCCGGCGGCCATCTGCGCTCCGACGGTAACGGCGGTAAATGTACCGCAAGGGATAATCTGGCGGGATTTCGATGCCAAACTGCGGCAAAACGGCTTGGTGGTGGCCGGAAGCTACGGCCTGCTGGCCAATAAAGTCTTCCGACTGGGGCACATGGGGACCCAGGCCGATAAGAATTTAGTAGCCCAGGCGGTTGCGGTGATTAAAAAGGTATTGCCTTAATCGAATCAAAAAGCTCGATTAAAGGGACCGTAGTTCGAGGTCCGTGATCCGTGGTCTCAAAGGGGATTTTGAGGACCACCTTTAAAACCCGCAAAAACTCGAACACCGGATGATAGCGCATCAACATACAGGTTTGCCACAGGCGCCCCACGGGGCCGTTGCCGTCGAAAAAAGGGTGAATGTTTTCCAGTTGGAAGTGAAAACGGCTGGATTTAATTAAAGGAAGAAATGCGGCGTGAGAAGATGTCTGATAAAGAGACCGGCTATATTCTCGTAAAAGATGATGACGAGAGACACAGGTGGAGCAGGCACCTTTACCGAATTGATACCAACGCTCCCAGCTTTCATGATATCGTGCTCCATATATAAGATGGATCTAATCGCCGTAACCGCCGACTTCGATTTGCTCCAGCGTCCCGTTTACAAACGTTAGGTAGTAGACAAATTCAGTCGGGCCGAAGTTATAGATCCACTGCTCGTTGCCGTAGCCCGATCCGAGTTCGATGCTGGTCGGCTCGCCGCATTTTTCTTTAACATCGAACCGGGTTGCTCCAACGGATACGATATCAGTTCCACACTGCATATCCGAAGCAGAGTCTAGTGCGGGTGCAATGTCGCTTAAAATAAGCACCACCATTATTGATATCATAACATTCAAGATAGAACTCTTCTTTTTCATTTTATCACCCCATTTTCGGATTAATTCATAGAAAAATGGACCCTTCCATAATCCCTGCCTGAACTGCCGAAAAAGGTTGAATCATCGGATTGGAATAGAGAAACTGTAAACTTTTTACCGGCCGAAATCAAGAGATACCATCGTCCGTGACCCAAAATACAGGATATACCTTATTTATCTCAAGGTAATCTTATGCTTGTCTATAATTCTTCCATCAAAGTGATTTAAGAACTTGCGTCATCAGAAAAGGAGGAAATTCGATGAAAGATTTTAAATCTACGCGCATGGTCATCCTGATGATGTTTGCAATTCTGAGCGTGCTCTTTATTGGAGTCCAGGGCCAAGCGATACAAACGAAACCGCAAGGGACGGTGGGGTCGCCTGCCGAAACAGATCAACTGGACCAACATTTTCAAAAAGCACAAGATGATCTGATTCGGGAAAACAGTTCCGGCGCGGCAGCTGAACTTCAAAAAGCAGCCGCATTCCTTGAAGGCGAAGAGCAGCGATCCGCAAGTGATGCAAAACAGCTGCTCGGCACTTCGGTCCGGGAACTGAAACAAGTGGCCGGACAGTTAGAGAACGGGACGGCCGTGCCGGAGGAGAAAATCCGGCAGATCTTTGCCCGCGCCCATCAAGCCCTGGCACATAATTATCAGCTGAAGGCATCTGAGTCCGAGACCCAAGAGATGGCATCCAATCTTGGGCAGGATATTGAAGCCGCGGCCGAACACCTCGAAAAAGCCTGGTACTGGTCCGGTCATCAGCTGGAAGCCGCCGGTAGAGACGTTATCGAACATTCCAAGCAGCTTGGGAAAAAAATCGAATCAGGGGTGGACTGGGCAGCGGCCGATGCGACAAACAGTATCGATGATTTAGGACATGAGATCGGGAAATTCTGGGCGCTGTTGACCCCGGAAAATGCGCCGAAAGTCACTTTTGCCGCAACTAAACAAGAAAACGGGCCGAACAAAGAGGCCAACGAATCCCGAATTGACCTCACAACTGCCATTATTCAAGTCGCCAAAACGAAAATACCCACTGTCGTTCATATCACGGTAACCGAACGCCAGGAAGTTGCCAATCCCTTATTACCCTTCGAAAACAGTCCGTTCTTTCGCCGCTATTTCAATCTTCCCAAAAAAATGCCTAAAAAGCTCGAACGCGAATTAATTGGGGTCGGTTCGGGAATCATCATAGATTCCCAGGGACATATCCTTACCAACAACCATGTGGTTGGAGGTGCAACCAAGATCGAGGTCAAGCTTTCCGATGGAAGCACCTACTCCGCCAAGGTGCTGGGGACCGATCCCAAAACCGATCTCGGGGTGATCCAGATTTCGGCCGATGCTCCTCTTCCCTTCGCCACTTTTGGGGATTCCGATAAAGTGGAGGTGGGCCAATGGGTCGTGGCCATAGGGCAGCCCGAGAGCCTGAGTGAAAGCGTATCGCAGGGAGTCATCAGCGCCAAGCATCGGACCGGAATCACCGACCCGAGCACCTATCAGGATTTTCTGCAAACCGATGCCGCAATTAATCCGGGAAACAGCGGCGGGCCGCTGTTGGACCTTCATGGGAACGTCATCGGGATCAATTCGGCGATCTTTTCCACATCCGGTGGATTTCAGGGGATCGGTTTTGCGATCCCCAGCAATATGGCGGCGCATGTGGCCGATGCTTTGATGAAATACGGCAAGGTAGAGCGCGGGTGGCTGGGGGTTACCCTTCAGGAGCTGACGCCGAAACTCGCCCAATCCTTTGGACTATCAACGCCCAGGGGCGCCCTGGTTACCCAGGTGACAAAAGGCGGACCGGCGGCTAAAGCCGGCCTTGAAGTCGGCGATGTGATAACGGCAATGCAAGGCAAGCAAATTTCGAACGTCGCCGAGATCCGCAACGCTATAGCCGATACGCCCATCGGGCAGGAAGTCGACCTGACCATTTTGCGCAACGGCAAAAGCCAGCAAATCGAGGTAAAAATCGGCAATCTGGAAGAATTAAATAAGCAGTTGGCCGCTTCACTGAAAGAGCGATTGGGAATTCTCGTTAAACCCATCCCGGATATGGAAGCGTCGGCATATGGAACGCAATCCAGCGGGGGGGTGATGATCCAATGGGTGGATCCGAATGGTCCGTTGGGCAAAATCGGATTTGAAGTGGACGACATAATCCTGGCAGTCAACGGCCATCCGGCCGAAGATGTGGAAGCTTTTACAACCCTGGTTGACAGTTTGCCGCACGGCCGGACGATAGAGCTGATTGCCAGAGATCACCGAACCGGTCAAGAAGGATCGGTCAAGGTAAAGTTGGGGTAGGCGGACTATTTATCACCCATCAAGACCGAACGGAAATTAATCCCATGATACCCAATCACGTTGATGATGACATACATAAGCCGAAATACACCATCCTGCAAACGAGCGCCGGTAAGCAGGCGACTCGTAGAATTGGGATCCTGCCGCTATGGCTCATGCTGCTGTCGGCCGCCATGCTGATCGCAATGTCCAATGTCTGGGCGGCCGAAAGCGGCGCCGACCAGCAAAAAGATGAACTGCGTGCGACTCTGGACAACGGTCTCCGCATAATCATTATCCGCAACACGCTGTCTCCCGTGGTTGCCACCATGGTCAATTATCGCG
>CAYTBC010000230.1:0-5974 GCA_964435765.1 uncultured Desulfosarcina sp. | reverse complement strand
GCTCATGGTTTCAAAAATACGGCGGCCTATGTGATCCATATTTTTGTTGACCTCCATTATAATGAAAGATTAATCTTTTTCGCATATGGGCCGCCAACCAGAAGGTATTTGATTTTAAAATTATTTCCAAGGAATTCGATAACCCGGTTTGGCATTGAAGTCCTTAACTTTAAGGTCCAAAAACAGTGTTAAAAAGCACGGCCAAAACCCCAAAACAGGGCTCCGGCAACCCGATCGATCTTACCGCAGGTCCAATCTTTAAAACGCTGATCAGACTTGCCGTACCGGTCACCATCAGCATGGTGATGTTCACCGTTTATCTGCTCGTGGATCTGCTCTTTGTGGGACGCCTGGGACCGGAGGCCGTGGCGGCGCTTTCCATTTCCAGCAATGCATTTTTCATTCATCTGGGATTCTCCACGGTTCTGGGCACAGGTGGAATGGCATTAATTGCCCAGGCATTCGGGCGCAAAGACTACGATTATGCAGCGAACGTGTTCAAGCATAGCCTCCTTTTGGCCCTGATTATCGGCCTTGGCGAAGCGGCCACCGGATTGCTGATCGCCCCCGCCTATATTAAATTTTTTGGCGGCACCGGAAAATCACTGCTGTGGGGAATCCAATACTTCCAACTTTTCACCATTTCATTTTTATTCATGATTTTGCTGTATACAGTCGGCAATTGTTTCCGGGGAATGGGAGACACCAAAACGCCCATGATGATCATGCTGCAGGCCAATTTGATGAACATTTTGCTGGATCCCATTCTCATTTTCGGCTGGTTGGGCCTGCCGGCCATGGGGGTGCGGGGAGCTGCCCTGGCTTCTTTGATTTCTCAAATTTATGCGCTGGGAATTTATGGTTATATTATTTTCGTCAAAGGCTTTCACATCGATCTATCGGGAAAATGGCGCCTGCAAGCCGGCATCATCAGAAGAATGCTTTTTATTGGAATTCCATCGGGGATGAATCATTTTTTGCTGGCGGCCAATTTGCTCATCACCTATCGGGTTATCGGCGAATATGGAACGGCGGCAATCGCTTCCATCGGGATCGGGTTTCGCATACTTCAGGGCATTTACATACCGGTCATCGCGCTGGCATCCGCCATGGCAGCGATTGTGGGCCAGAATTACGGTGCCCGCAATTATGATAGAATTGCCGGCACCTTCAAGCGGGC
The DNA here is from genome assembly GCA_964435765.1 of uncultured Desulfosarcina sp. Lineage (GTDB taxonomy): Bacteria > Desulfobacterota > Desulfobacteria > Desulfobacterales > JAFDCJ01 > JAFDCJ01. The sequence continues at coordinate 4,794 of CAYTBC010000230.1, read as the reverse complement.
TTGGGCAATTTCCATGATGTTTATGATTTTGTGTACGTTGATTTGTCGCCTGCTGCCTGCGTCCATAATCGGCACATTCAGCAACGACTCCGAAGTTATCCGTTTCGGCGTAAATTATTTAATGGTTTTTTCGCTGGGTAATGTCATGATCGGAACCATCATGGTCAGCGGGGCGGCCTTTCAGGGTTTAGGCAAAACGTATCCCAGTCTTGCGGGTGCGGTGCTGGACAACGCCCTGTTTGCCGCTCTGGTTTTTACCTTGCCGGCATATTATAGCTGGGGAATTCAATCGATTTGGTGGATTAAAGTAACCACCGCCGCAATTGAGTCGCTGGTGGTGGCAGCATGGTTGCAAGGGGAGCTGCGGCGGATTCGCACGCGTATGTCAATAAAAGCAGAACGGCTCACGGCGGAGGGCGCAAGATAAAACCCTACGGCTTTTGATATATTTTTGGTTTACCTCAAACCTCAAGCGAAGCGGTCCTTGAATGAAACGCTCTTCAAGCGAAGCGCTCATTAACCGGGAGATCTTTTTATGCATCTTAAAAAAGTGACATTGAACCCTGATAAATACCCCACCCGGGACCATTATCCCTTTAATCTGGAGGTGTTTCAAAAAAGCCAGAGTATCATCTTCAATTCGCCGGTGACCTTTTTTGTCGGCGAAAACGGCTCCGGTAAGTCAACCCTGCTGGAGGCCATCACCCACAAATGCGGCATCTACATCTGGCAGGGGATGCATCGGCCGCGGTTCAACGCCAGCCCCTATGAAAAAGGGCTTTACAAAACCATCGAAATCGAATGGACCAACGGTCAAAAAGTGCCCGGATCCTATTTCGGCTCTCAAATTTTTAACAATTTTGCCCAAATTCTTGATGAATGGCTGACCATGGATCCGGGCCTGCTCGAGTATTTCGGCGGAAAATCTTTAGTCGCCCAATCTCACGGTCAATCTCTGTTGTCTTTTTTCAAATCACGCTTTCATATCAAGGGATTGTATTTGCTGGATGAACCGGAAACGGCACTTTCACCCCGCAGCCAACTGACACTGCTGAGCCTGCTTAAGGAGGTCTGCCGCGCGGGAAAGGCCCAATTTGTCATCGCCTCCCACTCGCCGATTTTGCTGGCGTGCCCGGATGCCCGGATCTTGACATTTGATGAAACGCCAGTCAAACAAATCGCCTACGAAGACACGGATCATTATCGCATTTACCGGGATTTTATGAAGAGTCCCAAAAAATTCGCCAATTCCGCAGACGGCACATTTGACCTGTAGTGCAAACCTAAATGCCGATGCATGTTGTGAGATGATGGCTTCGCAAACGAACAATGAATAACCGGTAGAATTGATGTCATTTGTTTACTTTTCGGGAGCAATGGATGCAAGTATTAAACAGGCTGTTTCGACTTTTAACTCCTTACTGGAAGACCATCAGCATCAGTGCCATTTTACTGGTCGGGCGCGCCGGCCTGGAACTGATACCGCCGCTTTTTCAAAAGGAAATTATAGACGAGGTCATCACGGCCCGGAACTTAACGTATTTAGGCGTAATGATCACGGCCCTGGTGGGGACCTACGCACTGAATCAGCTGGTTCAGATCGGCGACAACTACGTGCGCCATGCCCTGGGAGAAAGATTCATCTTCGATCTGAGGGTGCGCCTGTATGCCTATCTTCAAAAAATGTCCCTGTCTTTCTTTGAGCGCACCTCAACCGGGGAGCTGATGTCCCGTGTCACCAACGATTTGAGCGCCCTGGAGAATTTTGTCACCCACGGCTCCGCCCTGACGGCCGTTGACCTGATGCGTTTGATTGGGGGGGCCGTCATACTCTTTGTGCTGGATTATCGTCTGGCCGCCCTGGTCATGGTTCCGATCCCGATTTTGGCTCTGGCCCTGCGCCATTACAACACCAAAATCCGGCCTGTTTACCGCCGGGTGCGGGCACGCCTGGGCGACATCAATGCCAAACTCCAGGACAACCTTTCGGGAATTCGCGTCATTCAGGCCTTTGCCCGGGAAGATCTGGAGTATTCCCGCTTTTCAAAGGAAAGTGAGCGCTACTATCACGCCCGGGTGAAAGGCATTCGTTACTGGTCCATCTTCTTCCCGGCCATTCGGTTTTTCGGGGCGATGGGCGCCGTCATCGTGCTGGGGGTCGGGTCCGTCATGGTGGTAAAAGACCAGCTGACGATCGGAACCATGGTGGCCTTTCTATCCTATATCACGTCCATTTATGACCCCATCAATCGCCTGACCGAGGTGGACAACATATTCCAGGAGGCCATTGCAGCCGGGGAGCGGATCTTCGAGCTGCTGGACCATACCACGGATGTCAAAGACGCACCGGATGCAATTGACTTGCCCGTCATTCGCGGCGAGATGCGTTTTGATCAGGTCCACTTTCAATACGGCAGCGGCGATCAAGTTCTGCATGACATCAGCTTCACCATGGCACCGGGGGAGATGGTCGCCCTGGTAGGCCCCAGCGGCGCCGGTAAAACCAGTATCGCCAACCTGATCTGCCGGTTTTATGACCCGGTCAAAGGGCGTGTAACCGTTGACGGCCGCGATCTGCGCGACATTAAATTGGCATCTTTACGGCGTCAGGTGGGCGTCGTGCTTCAGGATTCATTTCTTTTTAACAATAGCATCGCCGAAAACCTGTATTACGGCAAGCCGGATGCCACCGAAGACGAGTTGATGGCAGCCGCCAGGGCCGCCAATGCCCATGACTTCATCATGCAGCTGCCGGAGGGCTACGCCACCGAAATCGGCGAACGGGGCGTCAAATTAAGCGGCGGCCAGAAACAGCGTCTGGCCCTGGCGCGGGCCATTCTGGCCGACCCGCGCATCCTGATTCTGGACGAGGCCACCTCCTCGGTGGATGCCGAGGCCGAGTACCTGATCCAGCAGGCCCTGGAAAGAGTGCTCAAAGGACGCACGGCGCTGGTCATCGCCCACCGCCTGAGCACGGTTCGCAATGCGGATAAAATCATTGTCCTCAACCGCGGCCGCATCGCCGAAGTCGGCCGGCATCAGGAGCTAATGCAGCGCGGCGGACTTTACAGCCAGCTCTATCAGCGCCAGATGGATTTGGCGACGGTTTAATTAATCCGCCCTGGAAAATAGTACATTCCGGATTGCAAATCGGTCTTTGAAACTGACGAAGATTGTTAGATCAGAGGGCCGGCAGCTTAATTAAATTGGCTATAAACAAAGAGCAAGTAAAGGGAATGTGGTAGCGGTTTTCAACCGCGAAATCAAATGCTGCGGCTGAAAGCCGCTTCCACTAAAATTTATCCAATGGTAACTTGGGCTTTATACATAACCAAGTTAATTAATTTATGCTTTTTTTCATATCAGCTGCTTTGGTGGCTGTAAATCATCGCTTTTCAGAGCAGCCACCGGATTTTTAAAGCTGCACGGCACCAGTGCCGCGCACTTGCCGCAAACATGGGTGCTTTCCGGAAGATCGGAAAAGTAATCCAGCGTTCTCCGATTATCTTTGAGGCGATCCCAGCAAGTTCTCCGGTCAAAATAATCCTCGCTGAGCGCGCCCACCGGGCAGGCTTTTATGCACTTACCGCATTCCTTACCGGCCTTGAGCAGACAGGCCTCTTCGGTTTGGATCAACGGATGATCTCCCAGATCCGCTTCGCTCACGAGACTTCCCAGCCGACCCGTGCACCCCACGGGTGTAATCAGCAAATGATTAACCCCAAAACGCCCCAGATTCACCAGGTAAGCCAGGTGTTTGTGGGACCAGCGCGCCATCAGCTTGACATCGTCAAAGTTGTGGGTGGCAGGTGTCAAACCGGATTTGTAGCCGTGTTCCGCTAAAAAATCACCCAGAGCCCGGCTCAGCCGCCCGATCAGGTCGTTGGTCTGAACATAGGCTATTCCCCACTCCGGGCATGGCCGGTCGCCCTTTTTGTTCTTTTTTATCAGTTCTTTTTTAAACGGTATGTAAAACACGATCACGCTTCTGGCACCCGGCAGAAGATCCCGCGGGTGAAGATGATCATCCGCCGCAATCCGAGGCAGTCGGTCGAACCTGGAATCGACGGGAGCCGTTGCCATCAGCGGCGTCTGCCACCAGCCGTCGGTTCCCAGCCGCGCGGGTTCAGCCGCCACAAATTTTTCAGCAAATTCCCATAAATCATCGATGGTAATAGAATCGGTCATAATTGATAAGGTCTCCCTCACAGCAATCTTCAGGCATCCCGGCCTCCAAGCCTCACACGGCTTTCCGGCAACCAGCGTTTAAATCAGGTTTATGCCATCATTTATCTTGCCGCAATAAAAAAATTGAGAATCAAATGAGTTTCGTAAATTGGGAACCCTGTTGGGTTCGAAAATCAAAAAAGATGCCATTTGTTGACTTTGGTCAATCCGCTTCTTAAATTAAACTATTAATTGCAACGATTTATCAAGACGTGCCTGCCGGTGATCGATCCGATCAAGGGCGGAAACGGTTTACAAATTAATCGCAAAGCTCGCACGTTCTGACGAATATAAGATAAGCCAAATTGAATTTAATCCGAAATATGCCATACATTTCCTGAATCTTGCAGCGCCTCAGATCTGAAAAGTTATTTCACGAGAATACCCATACCGGAAGCCAAGCCCCTATAAGGACGATTTTCCATCTGCTTTTCTTAGTACATTTCTGAGATCTAAAGGAAAATCCTATGGAACCTATGACCACCGAAAGCGTTAAACGCAAACTTACAGCCATCCTCAGTGCGGATGCTGTTGGTTACAGCCGTCTGATGAACGATGACGAAGAAG
>CAYTBC010000229.1:0-5981 GCA_964435765.1 uncultured Desulfosarcina sp. | reverse complement strand
CTTCGTAGAAGGCCCCGATCCAGCAGGTGCCCAGACCTTCGGCGGCCGCACACAGGGTGATGTGGTCGATGGCGATGGCCGCGTCGATCGGGTAACTGGTCTGGCCGCAGGTCATCACATGGCGGTCATCCCTGGCGCCGCATGCCAGCACCACGGGGGCCTCGCCGACAAAAGTCTGCCGGCAGGCGGCTTGGGCAATTTTACGGCGTGTATTAACGTCGCGCACCACTACAAAGCGCCATTCCTGAGAGTTATTGGCCGACGGTGCCAGGCGGGCAGCGTCGAGCACCCGGGTGAGAACGTCATCCGGTACTTCCCGGCTTTGATAAGACCGTACACTTTTGCGCGTCTTGATAGCTTCGTAAATATCCATAGTGGATTACCCCTCATTTGCTGCTCATAATATGCCTGATTTTGTAAGTTTGAATACATTCTTTAAATATCAAAACCGGGATCGTCAGTAAATGATAAGCTGATTTATTTTGACATGGTACCTTTGAAATGTTTCATTGTGAAAGTCAATTCCTATAACTGTGTAATCAATTTCACAATAACGGAAATTTTACAATTATGACTAAATCCTAAAAATTAGGATAGTCTAATATTTTCAGAAGGTAACAGTGGTCCAAAAACAATCTGTTATTTGGCTTGAATTTTGCAGAATTTGCAGAATTAAAAGAGTAATTTAACTACTAATGAACCAATGGACACGTCTAAACATAAAATAAGATTATCACGATAAACTACATCTTGATTTTCTCAAAAGCTAATACTCCGGTGCAAACTCTCGGAAGGCAAACAATGATCTGGGGGGATCATAATACAAGGGGAGCGTTTCGAAAAATTTGAAGCCGGCAGGCTTCAAATTTCAGTGCAGCGAAGCGTGTTAGGTTTGCCTTCGGAAAATAAATATTTTACCCATTGACAATAATCGGGGAGGGGTAATTATGAAGTTTACTACCTTTTGGGTCTTAGCTGTATCTTGTCTACTTTCATTTTTCTCGCCGCAAGTTTACGCCATTCCGGTTGACCTTTCCAAATTTGACCTAATAGATGAAAATGATATCTCCTTTTTTGGGACTGACAATTCCTCCGCTCTCATAAGAGAAGATACCAATCCCGCTGCACCTTACGATCCTTCAGTCGGACCCGTTTCGCTCCTTGATTTTGATCTTCGTATTCCTCTTAATGCCTTGAGTCTGAGTTTTGATTATGAGCTTGTAATTGCTCCCTATAATGAGGACTATTTCGATTTTTACTTTGGCGATCTTTCTGCTCCAAGCAATTCGTATGGGGGGCATAACGAGGGAACGGAAAACTTAATTTATTCCGGCACAATCAATATAGCGCTCTCATCACACACGGAAAACACGCAACCTATCGTGTTTGCGCTGAACTATGGATTTGACGACGGCTATACCTACGAAGAGTTAGATGCGATGGGTTATCCAACTTTCGTCGGGAATGAATATGCTTCTACTCTGACCATAACCAATGTTAAAATCAACCCCGTGCCCGAGCCGGCCACGCTTCTGCTTCTGGGCAGCGGTCTTTTAGGAATAATAGGATATAAAAAAAGAAAGATATCAGGTGCAACGTGATGATGTAATACTTTTCTTAACATAGCTTAAAAGGAGCGCTCATGTTCCTCATTTTTTTCATAATAAGCCGAGTATCCGCAAGGTTCTAAACGGGCCAAAAGGATCACTCGGCTTTTTTATTTCATATTCTAACGGGTCCCATCCCATCACCATTTAAAGAACCCTTTGCAAACAAATCAAGAGAAGGCGAATAAAAAATGTATTCATTCAGAGATACTCAGTGGAGACTCCACCGGAGGTGGTTTGCTATTTTTGTAATCACGTCAGCAATTCTGCTTCTGATACCGTCCTTGTCTTTTTGCGAATGGGATGATGTCACAGCCGAAATCCGGGTGAATACAACCCGACCGCTTTACAACTTTGCTGATCAACTCACTTTTTTCGACGCCTCGCTGACAAACATCTCTGACGAATCCTATGCAGCTCCATTTCGTCTGGTAGTCGACAGCGTCACCAGTCCCCAGGTGACGATAAATAATCCCGACGGTTTGACAACTGACGGCAAGCCTTACTTTGACTTTTCTTCTAGTGTTGGTGATGGCAGACTCTCTCCGGGCGAAACAAGTGCTGCCAAACAAGTTGAATTCTATAATCCGTTCAGGCTCAGATTCAATTTTATTTCGAGAGTTTTAATTGAAACCGGAGAGATACCACCCGAAAACCAACCGCCGACGGCCGATGCCGGCCAGGATGCTGCTTACACCCTTGCCTTTGATCAGACATCGATATCCGTCATCCTCGACGGCAGCGGTTCGGAGGATGCAGACGGAACCATCCAGCAATACAACTGGTCCGGTGACCCGACGCCGGCCGGAGTAGTTTCTCCGACCGTAACACTACCGTTGGGAACCCATACGTTTACATTGGTGGTTGTTGACGACGACGGGGCTCCAAGCGATCCGGACACCGTCATCATTACCATTGAGCCGGCACCCAACCGGTTTCCGACAGCCGATGCGGGGGGACCGTATGCCGGTATTGTGGGGCAGGAAATTACCTTTGACGGATCGCAGTCGATCGATCCGGACGGGGATCCGTTGAATTTTACTTGGGACTTCGGGGACGGCGAAACCGCCGAGAGCATGATGGCCGGCCACAGTTATGGTGCTGCGAACACCTACACCGTCACTTTGTCCGTCGATGACGGACACGGGGGCAGCGACACAGCGACGTTGACTGTGACAATAACTGCCCTGAACGTGCCGCCGGTGGCGGATGCCGGCGGACCTTATTCCGCAGAGATCAATCAGAGTATCCAATTTGACGGTTCCGGTTCGTCGGACCCGGACGGTGACAGCTTGACCTATGCCTGGAATTTCGGTGATAACGCTACAGATAACGGCGAGACACCAAACCATACCTACACGGCTGCCGGCACATACACCGTAACCCTGACCGTAAGCGACGGTCGCGGCGGCACAGATAGCGCCCAAGTTCAAGTCGTCATATTGACTGGAAATCTACCGCCACAGATCACATCTTCTCCTGTAACAACCGTTGACGAAGGTATGACATACAGCTATCAGGCCATTGCGGAAGATCCAAATAACGACACGCTTGAATTCATTTTGTTCCAGGGTCCTGAAGGGGCGGCCATTGATCCTGTTACAGGGCTGTTTACGTGGTCTTCTCCCAAGCCCGGCACCTTTGAAGTGACAATTGCCGCGAGCGACGGCAATGGCGGAACCGATGTGCAGACCTTTACCCTTGTTGTGGCGGAGATTCCCAACCGGCAGCCTTCGGCCGATGCAGGAGGCCCTTACGCCGCGCAGGTCGGCCAGGAAATCAACTTTAACGGTACCGGTTCAATTGACCCGGATAATGATGCGTTGACATTTGAATGGGATTTCGGTGACGGCACGACGGGAACCGGCGAGGCACCTGTCCATTCTTACAGTGACCCGGGAACCTATATGGTGGCATTGACCGTAGCCGACCCCGAAGGGGCCTCCCACACCTCTCAGACACAGGCGACGATCGAAGACATCAACCATCCCCCTGCCCTGCAGCCAGTCGAGGATATAACCGTAAAGGAGGGCCAATCTCTCTCAATTCAGATTGCAGGCAGCGACCCCGACAATGATCCCATATCCTTCAGCTATTCACAACTCCCTGAAGGTGCGGTATTTGACGCCAACACCCAAACCCTGTCATGGACGCCCACCTATGACCAGTCCGGCTCATATCCGATAACCTTCACGGTTACGGATCCGGAAGGGCTTTTAAACTCCGATTCTGCCATCATCACTGTAACGCATGTCAATCGTGCGCCATTTTTCGACCCGGTGTCCGACCGGGTGGTTTCGGAAACCCGGCTGCTGACTTTCCAGATCTCCGGCCGCGACCCCGACGGCGATGCGCTTACCTATGCAGCATCCAACCTGCCCCAGGGAGCGGAATTCGACGCGGCTTCGCAGAACTTTTCCTGGACGCCGGCCATCGGTTTTGCCGGCACCTACCAGGTCGGGTTTACGGCCAAAGACACTTATCTTTCGGCCGCGATTTCCGTCCGGATATTGGTGAAAAGTTTTGATGCGGCCAGAGCGCCTGCCTTGACGCCCATTGGAAGCCAACAGGTTAATGAAGGCCAGCCCTTGGTGTTGGACATCACTGCCCTTGATCCCGACGGTGAGGAGCTATCTTTTACGGCCGCCGGACTTCCGGCCGGGGCGACGTTCGACCCCGCCGGAGCCCGTTTTTCGTGGACCCCGGGATACAGCCAGGCGGGCCTGTACGCCGTCAACTTCACGGCCACGGATCCCGGCGGGCTGGCCGACACGATCAATGTCGACATCAGGGTCAACAACGTCAATCGCGCCCCGGTGCTCGACCCGCAGCCCGAGCGCAGTGTAGCGGAAACCAAACTGCTGACCTTTCAGGTGTCCGGCAGCGACCCGGACGGCGGCGACCTGAAATATTCAGCAGGCGCCCTGCCGGCCGGCGCCCTGTTCGAACCAACCAGTCGAACCTTTTCCTGGACCCCGTCCACCGAGCAGGCCGGGGAATATGATGTCGTATTCGGCGTATCAGACGGTGACCTGACCGGATCGGTAACGGCCCGCATCCGCGTGACCGACTTTGACGTCAACCAGACGCCGTCGCTGACGCCGGTTGCAGATCAGCAGGTCGACGAAGGGCAGCCCCTTGCATTTCAGGTGACCGCCAACGACCCCAACGGCGAGGAATTGACCTGGACAACCCAAGGGCTCCCTGACGGGGCCGCATTCGACCCAACCACGGACAATGTCTATGGGTTTTCCTGGATTCCGACGTTCGACCAGGCCGGCATTTACGTGGTCAACGTCACGGTTGCCGACCCGGGCGGGCTTACGGATTCGCTGGCTGTCCGCATCACCGTTGCCAAAGTCAACCGTCCGCCGGATCTGAATTCCGTTGCAAATCAACAGGTGAATGAAGGCGTCGAACTGGCATTTCAGTTGAGTGCCGGCGACCCGGACGGTGATTCCCTTTCGTTCACAGCCACCGGCCTTCCTGCCGGAGCGGTGTTGGATCCGGTCAGCGGCGCCTTTGCCTGGACGCCGACCTTCGAGCAGGCCGGCACCTACCAGCTATCGTTTTCCGCCGGCGACGGCATCATTGCGGCAGAGCAGCCGGTATCCATTGTGGTCGTCGACGTCAATCGACCGCCGGTCATCCTGACCGACGCTTTGCCGGGCGCGCGCGTTGATCAGGCCTATAAGTTCAAGATTGCGGCCAGTGATCCGGATAAGGATCCGCTGACCTATACCATCGACGGGGCGACGGCCGACATCCACATCGATGCGGCTTCCGGGGAGCTGTCCTGGCAGCCGTCGCATGCCGATATCGGGACTTACGCCCTGACCGTGCAGGTCGCCGACGGGCGCGGCGGCAGCGATGCCAAATCGTATTCACTGGCCGTACCGGACACGATACCGCCGGTCGTCTTCCTCAATCTTCCCAAACAGGCCAATCCCGGCACCAGCATCAATGCCGAGTTGCAGGCGTCGGACAACGTGGGCGTGGCTGCTGTCGCCGTCGGGTCCGAGCGAACCGATCTGGCTGAACCCTATTCGAAAACAGTCAGCCGGCAAAAAATGATTACCCTTCCGTCCCAGCTGGGACCGGCCACGGTGCAGGCATATGCCTGGGATTCGAGCGGCAACCGGACCGAGGCCGTCGCGGTCATCAAAATCGTGGCGGTCTTCGACACCACCCCGCCCCAGGTTGTGCTGCGGGTCCCGCCTCAGGTGGCTCAAGGCCAGCAGATCCGTTTGACCGCCGCCGTGTCGGACGATGTGGGCGTCGAGGCGGTCACCTTTTTTGCCGGCGATGATGCCATTGGAACCACAGCCGGTAACAATCCCCGGATCGATTATCTGGTGCCGCAAGATGCCGCGA
>CAYTBC010000228.1:0-5995 GCA_964435765.1 uncultured Desulfosarcina sp. | reverse complement strand
CCCTCGAGTCCTTTAAGGGAATTAAGCGTCGCCAGGAAATCAGGGGACAAAAGCGGCGGATCACGGTAATGGACGATTTTGCCCACCACCCCACGGCCGTGCGTGAGACGATTCGGGCGGTAAAGTCGGTTTTTTCAAGGGGCCGCCTGATTGCCGTCTTTGAACCCCGAACCGCCACCAGCATGCGCCGGTGGTTTCAAACTGATTACGCGCTGGCCTTCGATCTTGCCGATCTCGTCTGTATCCGCAAGCCGCCGGCGGTGAGAAAAATTCCCGACGGCGAACAATTTTCGTCCGAACAGCTGGTTTCTGATCTAAAAAAACGCGGCAAAGACGCCCACTTCTTTGCGGACACCGACGCCATCATCGATTTTGTAGTCATCAACGCCAAATCCGAAGACCTGGTTCTGATTATGTCCAATGGCGGTTTTGACAATATTCACCAGCGGTTGCTGGATCGCCTCTAAGATCATTGAGCGGTTTGCCGATTTCTTATCTGCTAAATGAGCAATGAGTAAAGCGGGGGGGTGCCCGCGAGCGGCGCCCAGTGAAATATGGAAAAATTCTTGACATTTTAGGTGGATTAAATTACTTGATGAATTGCTCGAGATGCTGAATAATAAATTTTATAATAAATTTAATTTCAATTAGTTACATGTCTGGTTTTACTTATAATTCCGGCTGAATTAAGCTGAATTTCAAAACGCTGCCGCAATTGAGCGCATCTCAATTGAGGTATGCTTTACAGGAGGACCTTTTGAGCAGACGTGTTGTAGTCACCGGAGTGGGGCTGGTAACGCCCCTGGGCATCGGGGTCGAGAAGACCTGGCAGGCCCTGTGTGCCGGTAAATCGGGGGTCGGGAAAATTACCCGCTTTGATACATCGGGCTTTCAAACTAAAATTGCCGCTGAAGTCAAAGATTTCCATGCGGAAGACTTTCTCCCTTTAAAAGAGGCCAAACGAACCGAACGCTTTATTGCGTATGCCATTGCCGCCGCCCGCATGGCTCTGGAAGATTCCGGGCTGGTGATTGACGACCGCAATTCGGACAGGGTCGGTGTGATCACCGGATGCGGCCTGGGCGGGCTGGGGATTCTGGAGTCCACCTGCAATACCCTGGATAAAAGAGGTCCGCGCCGGGTGAGTCCGTTTTTTATTCCCATGATGATCGGCAACATGGCGCCGGGTATGATTTCCATTCATCTGGGCGCCAAAGGGCCCAATGCCTCTCTGGCGACCGCCTGCGCCGCCGGCACCCATGCCATCGGAGATTCCTTTAAGATTATCGGCAATGGATTGGCGGACGCCATGATCACCGGCGGTGTTGAGGCCGTCGTCAATCCGACCTGCATTGCCGGGTTTAATGCCATGAAGGCATTGTCCACCCGCAACGATGAACCGGAAAAAGCTTCACGCCCATTTGAACGTGATCGCGACGGGTTTGTGGTGGGGGAAGGAAGCGGCATCATGATCATTGAAGCGCTGGAGCATGCCCTTGCCCGCGGTGCGCGGATCTATGCCGAAATTATCGGCTACGGTATGACCGGCGACGGATATCACATGACCGCACCGCCTCCGGACGGCAACGGGGCTGTCCGCTGCATGGTGGCGGCTCTGGACGATGCCGGGCTGGACCCCCACCAAATCGACTATATCAATGCGCATGGCACTTCGACACCGTTGAATGATCTATCTGAAACCCGGGCGATCAAAAAGGTATTTAACGATCATGCCTACAAGCTGGCAATCAGCTCCACGAAATCAATGACCGGGCATTTGCTCGGTGGGGCCGGCGGAATCGAGACCATTTTTACCGCGCTGACCATTACCGATGGGATCATGCCGCCGACCATCAATCACGATGCTGCGGATCCCGAATGTGATCTTGATTATGTGCCCAATGTGATGCGCAAAGCCAAGGTCAAGCTTGCCATGACCAATTCCTTCGGTTTTGGGGGTACCAACGCCAGCCTTATTCTCGCCGAATACGCCAACTAAAAAATCCTTAAAATTAGCTTGTCAGAGACCGGCTTAGGCCGGTTTCTTGTTTTGGGGCGGAAAACTCCGCCTTGCCTCGCGTCGCGGATTCCTTCCGGCGGCAGATGAAATCTGCCGCCAGGCCTTTTCAAGGCTCGGACACAACCGAATGTTGAATTGGTCTGGCACATCGGGATAAGTTTTGATATAGGGGGGGATGGACTACATGAATATCCCAAGCTGATATAAAAAATGGACAAAGATCAATACTGGCAGATTCTACGAACCGAGTACGGCTACCGCAGTCGTCCCGGGCGCACACTTGTGGCCCAATATCTTTCCGGTTGGCCGCGGTCATTAATATATTATATCAAAATTATATCAAGCCTCACCCATGCAAGTTTTTGCGCCCGTCGCGGAGGGCTTGATGACGATAAGTGGGCCCGGTACTCGCATAGAATTCTGCAGATCGTTGAATCCGTCGGCGGCAAGGTTGAAATATCCGGGCTGGAAGCCGTGGCCCGCCATCAGGGACCGGTGGTTTTTATTGCCAACCACATGAGTCTGCTGGAAACCCTCCTGCTGGCGGGGATGACGCTGCCCTTTAATCGCGTTAATTTTGTCATCAAGGAAGAACTGCGCCACTATCCGGTACTCGGCCATGTCATGAAAGCACTGAAGCTGATTGCGGTTTCGCGGCAAAATCCGCGTGAGGATTTAAAAACAGTGATGCGCGAGGGCAGCAATTTCATTGCCGGCGGCGGTTCTATCTTGATATTTCCCCAGGCCACCCGCAGCGTGGAATTTGACGCGCAGGCATTCAACAGCTTAGGGGTTAAGCTGGCAGCCAGAGCCGGTGTGCCGGTGGTTCCGATTGCCATTAAAACAGATTTTCAAGGCAACGGAAAATTGATTAAAGACCTGGGGCCCATCGACCCCCGGAAGGTATTGTATTTCAAATTCGGCGCGCCCGTGCCGGTGGAAGGCAAGGGCCGTCGGACCCATGAATACGTCGTCGACTTTATTTCCGAAAATTTAAAGGCCTGGGGAGCAACCGTTAAATAGAAGTCGGAATAACTCCCTGTTATTGCCAACTCTTCTGAAGGAACTTGTTCAATGAAGATCGTTATCGTCGGTGCGGGCGAGGTTGGCTTTCATATTGCCAGCCACCTGTCGCTTGAAAACAAAGAAGTTGTGGTCATCGACAAGGATGCCGATGCGCTGCGTCGGATATCCGATAACCTGGATGTCCAGGTAGTCCAGGGGTCGGGCAGCAGTCCGGTGGTCTTAAAGGAAGCCGGAATTCTGAATGCCGAGATCATTCTGGCTGTCACCAACAGTGACGAAGCCAATCTGGTTGCCTGTCTGGTGGCCAATATCATATCGCCTTCCACCATGAAGTTGGCCCGGGTCCGCGATGCGGACTTCGATGAATATCACGATCATTTCCGGGAGAATGCGCCCCATATCGACACGATCATCAATCCCGAAATTGAAGTGGTCAAAACCATCACCAGTATGATGAGCGTTCCGGGGGCGGTGGATGTGGGTGAGTTTGCCGATGGCCGGATCAAATTTATCGGTATTTATCTGGACAAAAATTCACGGTTGGCCGGCGTTAAACTATCGGATCTTCCGGAAAAAATAACGAATAACGCCAGGCCGTTGATCGCTGCGGTGGTGCGCGAAGAGGAGTTGATCATTCCCAGGGGCAATGATCGTCTGATGCCCGGTGATCTCGTTTATTTTATCAGTGAGCGGGACAAACTGTTCGATACCATGGCGGTGTTCGACAAGCATGATCAGCCCATCCATCGGGCGCTGATCGTGGGCGCGGGAAACATCGGGTACCGGCTGGCCAAAAGCCTTGAAGAAAATACGATATACTGCAAGATTATTGATAAAGACCCGTCCCGCTGCGCTTTTCTTGCCGAGGGACTCAACAAGGCGGTCGTGCTGTGCGGGGACGGTTCCGACCAGGGGCTTTTAGCGGAAGAAAATGTCCAGGATATGGATGTTGTAATTACCCTGACCAGCGATGAGGAAACCAATATTCTTGCATCACTTCTGGCACTGCGCATGGGAGCTAAAAAGTCCATTACCCGCATCAGTAAATTCAGCTACTTTCCCTTAATGAAGGCCATCGGCATCGAGCAGGTCGTCAGTCCGCGGCTTTCCGCCATCAACACCATCCTGCAGCACATTCGAAAAGGCAAAGTGCTGTCAGCCATTTCCATTAAAGGCGAGCAGGCCGAAGTCATGGAAGCCGTGGCGCTTGAGACCTCCGATATTGTAGACAAACCGCTAAAAAAGGTCTCCTTTCCTAAGGGGGCCATACTGGCCGGCATTATTCGCAAAGGGGAAATTATCATTCCCACCGGCGACAGTGTGGTTAAACCCGATGACCGCATCATCATTTTTGCCCACCGCAAGTCCATTCCTAAAGTCGAAAAGATGCTGGCCGTCAAATTGGAGTATTTTTAGATGCGCTGGCGGTTCAACCTTAAAATTATCGGGGTGTTGACCTTTTTTTTTGGTCTCACCATGATATTTCCCATTTTGGTTGGCCTGTACTACCATGACAGCAGCCCGATGCCGCTTTTAGACGCCCTGGCGATCACCGTGCTGGCCGGTCTGACACTGTATCTGATTTTCCGCAAGGCCGAGGCTGAGATCATCAGCCAGCGGGAAGGCATGGCCATTGTGGCGCTGGGCTGGACCGCCGTCGGGTTGTTCGGCGCCATTCCATTTTACCTGGGAGATGGGAGTTTTACCTTTACCGATGCGGTCTTTGAATCCGTATCGGGGTTTACCACCACCGGCGCCTCGGTGTTGAGCGATATCGAATCCGTTTCAAAAGGGCTGCTTTTCTGGCGCAGTTTTATCCAGTGGCTGGGCGGCATGGGCATCATTGTCTTGTCGGTTGCCATTCTGCCTTTTCTGGGTGTCGGCGGCATGCAGCTTTATAAGGCCGAGGTGCCCAGCCCCGTTCCCGACAAGCTGAAACCCCGCATCCGCGATACCGCCATGATCCTGTGGAAAGTGTATGCGCTGATATCCCTGCTGCAGGTTGCATTGCTCATGCTGGGCGGCATGAACCTGTTTGATGCGCTTTGCCACACCTTTACCACCATGCCGACCGGAGGATTTTCCACCAAGAACACTTCCATTGCGCACTACAACAGTGTCTATTTTGACTGCATATTCATTGTGTTCATGCTGCTGGCCGGCATCAATTTTTCGCTCCACTACCAGTTTATTCGCGGCAAGACCCTGGCTTTCTGGCAGGATTCGGAGTGCCGCTTTTTTCTGGGGGCAGTGGTACTGCTCGTTTTTGTGGTCAGCCTGGACGTATTTAAAACCGTTTACGATACCATGGGGGATGCGCTGCGTTACGGGGCGTTCCAGGTGGTTTCAATTGTGACGACGACCGGCTATGTCACCGCCGACTATGAGAAGTGGCCGGCCATGTCACAACTGATCTTGTTGCTGTGCATGATTCTGGGGGCCTCGGCCGGCTCCACCGGCGGGGGGATGAAATGTCTGCGGATCATGCTGTGTTTCAAATACTGCTACAAAGAGCTTTTTACCTTAATCCATCCGCGGGCGGTATCCCACATCAAAATCGGCGGCAAAACCGTGCCGGATGATGTCATGCGCAGTGTGCTCGGATTCCTGGCACTGTATGCCGGGCTGTTTGCCCTCTCATCGGTTGTGTTGGCCGGCCTGGGGGTTGATTTCATCACCTCTTTTGGGGCTGTTGCCGCCACCATCGGCAACATCGGCCCCGGATTCGGCATGGTCGGTCCGGTGGACAACTACGCCGGGATACCTGTTTTGGGAAAATGGCTGCTGACGTGGTGCATGCTGTTGGGCAGACTGGAAATTTTTACGGTCATAATCCTGGTGGTGCCGGAATTTTGGCGAAAATAATTTTGTAGGAGTGTTTTTAGGGTTGACAAAAATTAAAGATGTCATTAAATAGGTTTGTTTCGCGGGGCCGTTAACTCAGTCGGT
>CAYTBC010000227.1:0-6065 GCA_964435765.1 uncultured Desulfosarcina sp. | reverse complement strand
GATTGCAGCGACTACTTTTCCGCCTGAATGGCGAAATTCGAATCCGGCGCAGTTGCGCTTGCGATGGCTTTGATTTCAATTCTTGCCCGTTCCGGATCTTCTACTTCGACGACGATATCCATCCAGCCCATACCGGTTCCGGACCGCACAATTTTGCCGACTTTTTTCTCCACTAGGAGCTGTTCGATTTTATCCCTTAATTCCAAATCCTGTTCTGATGCCAGGTCATCCCCCGGCCATTTGATGATCAACCGCAGATTATGAGCTGAAACCTCGCCGACCGATGCAGGGGGCTCGCCGTCGGAGCAACTCCACAGCGAAGTGAAAATGATTACCCCAACCAGAACGCATCGATATAAATTCGTGGTGGAATTCCGAGACATTAAACCGGTCATCCCAAACACCAAACAACAAACACTTGCTGAATTCGGCTTTAGTCAAATACCACCCTAAAAGCGGTGGCTTGATGATCCCCCTAAAAGGGGGCGATTTATACTCATATTCACCGCAAAGACGCCAAACACAGCTTGGACCATCCCGCCTTGCGGGAAGGTTTAAGGATTAAATTAAGGAAACGTTGCGCTCTATCTCTTTTTTATAGGATTGACAGAATACCACAATTTTAGATCATTTCAAATTTTAGATCATATTCTCAATAAAAATTGCAACCTTTTGAAATTCGACTAAAAAATGTTGATCTGATAATGCAACAAAGCAAAGTTAATCGGTCCTAATGAGCACCTTGCAAGCATCTGCGGCCTGCCCCATGATATCGAAGCCTTCGGCCCCGTGATCCAGGTTCACCCGGTGCGAAACCACCTCCTCCCAGGGCAGGTCCGTTATCATTTCCAGCGCTTGGCGATAGTTGTCGCGGGTATAAACCCGAGTGCCGACCATCGTCAATTCCTTGAAGGAAACCGCCTGCAGATCCACCGGATGCGGCTCCTTGTGCACGCTGACCATAAGGACCGTTCCGCGGGGCCGCAACAGGCTGCACATCTGCAGGGCCGCCGCGGGGGAGCCGGCGCATTCGAAAACAATGTCCGCCCCTTCACCTTTGGTAATCTCAAGGACCCGATCCGACAGGTTTTCGGCGCTGCTGTCGACGGCTTCAAAATTCAACCGCCCGGCACGTTTGACGCGGTGGGGGTTGATATCACACATCAGGATATTTTCGATACCGGCATGCTGCAGGCACAACCCCACCAGCAGGCCGATGGGACCGCAGCCGACCACCACCGCGGTCTGCCAGGTCGGCGGTCCGGCCATCTCAAGGGCATGGACCCCCACTGCCAGCGGTTCGATCAAGGCGGCCTGATCATAGGGCAGGTCTGCGGGAAACTTGACCAGCAAATCCAAAGGTACGCTGACATACTCGGCAAAGGCCCCGTCCCGGTCGATGCCGATGAGTTTTAAATCGCGGCAGACATGCGCAAAGCCGTTGCGGCAGGCCCAGCATTTGCCGCACACCAGCAGCGGGTAGGCCGTTACCTTGTCTCCCACTGTCAGCTGGGTCTCACTGCCTCCCGGCTGAATTTCAACAATTTCACCGGCAAATTCATGGCCCATCACCAGCGGCGCCTGAGCCCGGGGATGCTTGCCGATAAAGATGCCCATGTCCGAGCCGCAGATGCCGGCCGAATGCACCCGCACCAGGGCTTCGCCGGCGGCGCACACCGGCGCGTCGATTTCTTCAGTTTTAACAACTTTGGGATTCAAATAGCGCAGCGCTTTCATCTTAGATATGATCCTTATTTAGAGGGTTTGAGGCTTCGCCCTTCGGACTTCGACCCCACAAGCAGGGTTCAGTTTTGTTAAATTTATTGGAATGGATTCTATCATGATATTTTAGATCAGACAGGATAAACAGGATTTTCAGGATATTTTTTTGTCTTCATCAATTTCCGGAAGAAATTGATGAAACACAATCCACCTTCAGTTGACAAGAGAACTTCAGGGTTACAAAACTCTTAGATTAATGCTTACTCCCAAAAATTGCCGCTACAATGCATTTATCGTATCCTACTTCACCGCAAGCGATTGGGGTATTCTTTGTTTCATCTGGAAACAAAGAATAAAAAATATAAATTAATCCTGTAAATCCTGTCTAAAACAAGAAAATATAAACGAATCCATTCATATTTTTATTACCACAGATTTATCCAATTCTGCGGCCGGTTTCCGGTAAGGACCCGTTGAACTTCCCGGGCGGCCCCGCCCTGCAAGTCAAGGGTGGACTCCTTTGAATACCAGGCCAGGTGTGGTGTCAGGATCACGTTCGGCAGCGACGCCAGCGGATGATCGACCGGCAGAGGTTCTTTTTCGAAAACGTCGATGCCGGCGGCAAAAATTTCACCTTGCTCCAGCGCCTGGGCCAGGGCAACCGTGTCGATGATCGCCCCGCGGGAGGTGTTCACAATAACGGTGGTCGGCTTCATCTGCTTTAGGGCCGAAGCATTGATGATGTGCCGCGTATCCGGTGTGAGCGGCGCATGGATGGAAATATAATCGGCCTCCTCCAGCAGCAGATTCAGGTCGACTTTTTCGGCGCCGTTTTCCGTGATAATTTCCTCATCCACAAATGGGTCAAAAACCAGGACGCGAGCCGGGAGGAATCCCTGCCATTTGCGATGAAACGCCCGGGCGATTTTGCCGTAGCCGATGATGCCCAGATTGCGTCCGGTCGTGCGATGAATTTCTGATACGATGTCGGTTTCGAAAATTCCGCTGCGGACGTTTTTGTCCCGGATTGGCAGGGTGCGGATACAGGCCAGCATGAGCGCCATGGCATGGTCGGAAACATCTTCATTCCCGTAATTGGGAACAATACTGACGTAAATTTTGTGTTGACGCGCGGTTTCAAAATCGACGTTGTCGACCCCAACCCCGTAGCGCGCTATGATTTTCAGCTGTTTAAGAGCCTCGATCACCCGTCTGGTGACGGGACCCTCACGGACCAGGATCGCATCTGCATTCGCTGCGGTTGATATAATCAATTCCTCGGTATCGCAGTCTTTTTCGGCCACGACGACCTCGGCACCGGCGGGTTCCAGTATTTCCCGCTCGAGATGGTAGGATTCGAATCCCGGATTGATGACGACGACTTTGTATTGCGCCATGGGTCTGCCTCTCTGTTGATTACGCGTGGAAGTCTTGTTTATGATAAAAAACAATCTACGACTCTGGATGAGCCATTTATCAGGGCGGATTAATTAGCGTATATATTTTATTGGTGTAATATTCAAGCCTTACTTTTTCTTTTGCCGACGCCGCCATATGAAAAAGTTTTTGCGCAAAATTCAAAGAATTAACAATTAAGACGCCTAATCCGGATGAACTAGAACCAAAAAGATATCTCGCTAAGACGCAAAGACGCCAAGATTACCTTTATAATTTACCTTTGCGGGCTTTGCGGCTTTGCGAGAAAATTTTTTTATCACAAGATGCAAAGATTTTGCTTTTAAGATTATAAGAAACCGGACTGAACTTGCCTTTCTAAAATTCACCCAATGGATCAGCAGGAACCAGGCAGGGATTTAATTGCGCCGGCCGATCGAAAAATAGGGGTGCTAATTACAGCAAAATCGTGTATATAATTTTGGACTCGAAACCACTTTGATAAACATCAAACCGCAACAAGGGACGTCATCGATGTTAAAACTCAAGCGCTCGCTTTGCACTGAATGTCAAATTTGCATGGCCATCTGTTCGTGGAGCCATTTCGGAGAAAATACCACCAAACGGTCCCGGATCAGGGTCGAAGCCGATTGGCCCAAAACCCCTGTCATCACCGTCTGCCTGGCATGCAAAGACCACGAGTGTGTCGCGGCCTGTCCGCACGAGGCCTTGACTTGGCAGGACTGGGTTCAACTGGATAAGGATCGCTGCGACGGCTGCGCCGTGTGCGTGGGCGCCTGTCCGGTCAACGGCATTCATATGGACACCCGGACCGATCTTCCCCTGATCTGCGACACATGTGAGGGCAAGTTTCAATGTGTTCAATGGTGCCCGACCCAAGCCGTACAAAAAAAGGAATAAAAACCAATGAAAACCTGGCACGGATATACTGGAAAAGTAGTGGACGTTGACCTTGGCACCGCAAACGTGGCGGTCGCTGAACTGGACCCCACCCTGGCGCAGGAATACATGGGGGGCAAAGGCTTCGGCGCCAGGATCCTTTACGATCAGCTGCCGATCGGCTGCGAGCCCCTGTCACCGGATAACATTATGGTTTTCGCCGGCGGTCCGCTGACGGGCACCATGGCACCCTCCAGCGGGCGCTTCGAAGTTTGCACCAAAAGCCCTGCAACCGGCCTGTGGCTGGATTCCAACTGCGGCGGGTATTTCGGACCGGAATTGAAATTTGCCGGCTATGACATGCTGATCGTCAGGGGCCGCGCTGCGACCCCGGTTATGCTGGTGATCGATGATGACAAGCTCGAATTGAAACCGGCCGCAAAACTCTGGGGGGCCGACGCCCTGACAACTCATCGGGACATCAAAGATACGTTCGGCAAGGATTTTAAAGTGGCCTGTATCGGACCGGCGGGCGAAAAAGGCGTGCTCTTTGCCGGGATCATTTCCGAGTACCGGGCCCTGGGCCGAGGCGGCGCCGGTGCAGTCATGGGTTCCAAAAACCTGAAAGCGATCGCGGTCCGCGGCACCGGCGGCATCCGGCTGCATGACCCGGATCATTTCATGAAAATTTGCCGGGAAGCTTACAATGAGCTTGCCAACAGCCCGGACACGGGGGGCGGACGCCAGAAGTACGGGACCAATGTCATTTTATCGATCATGGATGAAGTCGGCATTCACCCGGTCAGAAATTTTCAAAAAGGCAAATTTGACGGAGCCTCCCAGGTCAATGAGGACACCATCGCAAACTATTACGTCCGAAACAAAGCCTGCTTCGGATGCCCGATCTACTGCAGTAAGATTGCCGAAGTGAAGGAAGGCAAATACAAGGGCAGTTTCACCGAAGGCCCCGAATATGAAAATGTCTGGTCCTTTGGCGCCAATTGCGAGAACACCGATGTCGGCGCCATCATCCAGGCCGAATACCTGTGCGATTACTACGGCCTGGACGCCATCAGCACCGGCAGCGTCATTGGTTTTCTGATGGAGTGTGTTGAAAAAGGTATTTTGACCGAAGCCGACATCGGATTTCCCATGGCCTTCGGCAACGACGAATCCATCATCAACGCCATCCACCGGATTGGAAAGCAGGAAGGCCCCGGCAAATTGTGGGGTCTGGGGGTCAAAAAAATGGCCGAACAGATCGAAGGCGCCCGGGATCTCGCCATGCATGTCAAGGGGCTTGAACTGCCCGCTTACGATCCCCGGGGCTCCGCGGGAATGGCCCTGGCGTATGCCACCAGCGACCGGGGCGGCTGTCATCTGAGATCCTGGCCGATCGGCGACGAGCTGCTGGCCACGGAAGGCCGCATGGATTTGCATTCTGAGGAATTCAAAGCCGAGCTGGTCAAAACCCAACAGGATCTTTTTTGCATGGTCAATTGCAGCGGCATGTGTCTGTTTGCAACCTTTGCGATAAATTTAAAACAGATCACCCCCTTTCTGCACGCTGCCACCGGCATCGATGCATTTTCTTCTTCCGATGAAGTCATGCGAGTCGGCGAAAGAGTCAACAACCTGGTCAGACTTTTCAATATCCGTGAAGGTCTTACCCAGAATCTGGATACGCTGCCCCAACGCTTCTTCAGCGAACCGCTCAAGGAGGGACCCAGCCGCAATCGTGTGGTCAAGCTGGATCAAATGAAAGCAGAATACTACTTCGTCCGTGGATGGGACGCGGACGGGGTGCCCGGTGGGGAGAAGTTGAAGGAACTAAGTATCAAGTAGTTATTGGTCATTGATTCACCGCCCGCTTCGGGCTTCGCTCTTCGAGCTTCCGACTTCGCTCTTCGAGCTACGACGGGACAAGACGACCCGACAAGTCGCTCGAGTCGCAAAGTACGCAGAGAATTTTTCTTTTAACTTTCTGCTGAGGGGCCCCGCAAAGGCGGGATGACCATTCTATTTTAAAAATCTAAAGGTTGGCCTCC
>CAYTBC010000226.1:0-6135 GCA_964435765.1 uncultured Desulfosarcina sp. | reverse complement strand
TACTCCCTGGCAGAAGCCAAGCAACTGGTTGACGTGGTCGAACAGTCTGGCATTGTATTTGCCCTGACCCATAACTACACCGGTTACCCCATGGTAAAGCAGGCCCGCCATATGGTGCAGAACGGCGAATTGGGTGACATTCTGAAAATTGTTGTCGAATATCCTCAGGGTTGGCTGCTCGCGCCCATCGAACAGGAGGGTCAGAAACAGGCCTCCTGGCGGACCGATCCCAACCAGTCGGGTGTTTCCAATTGTATGGGGGACATCGGATCCCACTGTCACAACCTCGCCCATTATATCACCGGCCTTGAACTGACAGAGATTTGTGCCGACCTGAAGAGTATTTTTGAGCGTCCCCTGGATAACGATGGCAATATCCTGCTGCATTTCGAGAATGGCGCCTGTGGAATTCTTTACGCCTCCCAGTTTTCGGCTGGCGAAGAAAACAACCTCCGCATTCGGGTTTACGGTTCCAAAGCCGCGCTGGAGTGGCACCAGGAGGAGCCCAACCATCTATGGTTTCGGACCAACGAAGGACCTGCCCAACTCTATCGCCGCGGTAACGGGTACCTGTGCGAAGCAGCCCGGCGGGCCACACGACTGCCTGCCGGACATCCCGAAGCCTTCATAGAAGCCTTTGCCAACATCTATATGAATGCCACAGATACGATCCGGGCCAAGCTGGAGAGCAGGGAGCCCACGGCGCTTGAGCTTGACTTTCCGACGGTCGTAGACGGCGCCCGGGGGCTTGCATTTATCGAATCGGCCGTGGAAAGCGGCAAAAGCGACCAGAAGTGGTACCTCATGAAGCGATACAATTAGAGGCTTGAGTAGTCCATATCGATATCCATTTTGAACTAAGGAGGTAAATTATGGCACGACCCGTAACGCTTTTTACCGGACAATTTGCCGACCTTCCATTGACCGAACTGGCAAAAAAAGCCAGTGAGTGGGGGTATGACGGGCTTGAACTGGCCTGCTGGGGTGATCATTTCGATCCGGCCAAGGGGGCTGTTGATCCAGCCTACTGTGAAAAGCAGAAAAATATCCTCAAAGAGAACGATTTGAGCGTCTATTCAATATCGCATCACCTGGCCGGACAGCTGGTGTGTGATCTCAACAACGATGCCCGTTCGGACGGATTTGCACCGGCGGATTGTGCCGGAAATCCGGCAAAGAAAAGGGCGTGGGCGGTGGAAACCATGAAGCAGACAGCCATCGCAGCCAGAAATATGGGATTGAAGGTTGTCAACGGCTTTACCGGTTCTTCCATCTGGCATCTTTTCTACTCTTTTCCGCCGGTCAGCAAAGATCAAATCGAAGACGGGTTTAAATATTTTGCGGATATGTGGAACCCGATCTTGGACGTCTTTGATGAGAACGGCGTCCGGTTCGCACTCGAGGTGCATCCCACCGAGATCGCCTTTGACCTCATCACCGCGGAGAGGACCCTCGAGGCTATCGGCCGCAGGGAGGCGTTCGGGTTCAACTTCGATCCCAGCCACCTGGAATGGCAGGGAGTGGATCCCGTAAAATTTCTTAAGGCTTTCCCGGACCGGATCTACCATGTGCACATGAAGGATGCCATTGTTTCTCTGGACGGCACTTCGGGGATCCTCGGCAGCCACTTGAATTTCGGCGAACCGGGGCGCGGATGGGACTTCCGTTCCCTGGGACGCGGGCAGATCGATTTTGAAGAGATCATCCGTGCCTTGAATATCCTTAAGTATGATGGCCCCCTCTCCGTGGAGTGGGAGGATGCGGCCATGGATCGCGAAGTCGGCGCCAGGGAAGCGGCGGCGTTCGTGAAGCAGATCGACTTTGCGCCTTCGGACCGGGTGTTCGACGAGGCGTTCTCCAAAGAATAAGGGTCCATTCAATCTTTAGATTCAGATGAATGGCATTGTCTGGAATAATTCAGATCCAGCACATCCCCTGATTCTTGTCAGGTCAAAATCGCAGGGGTCTACCCGTTTGTATTGCGGATAGGCTCCTGCGACCGCACAGCTTGCCCTGCGGCGATCACTTCGCCGCCAGCATGAGAATCAAGTGCCCCTTCTCGGTTGCCTGCCATTTCACTTTGACATGCTCGCCTTGGGTGAAGTTATTCAGCTGAGCAGCCTTGCCCCCGATTACCAGGTCGGCCTTCGGACCCAGCGGACCGGCCACTGTAAACATCAGACCTTTCAGAGGACATTCGACCACAGCGGTATTGTACTCAGTATCCACCGCTTTTAACGTTCCCGACATTGTGAAAATCTCACCCGTCTTCTGGGCCTTCATGTCGGCAGCGTGCTCGGCTTGAAACGTCTTATCGGACATTTTGCCCATATTGCCGGACGCCATTGCCTGGGGGGCAACCATGAATACGGCCATCAGTACAGACATACAGAGTGCTTCGAATAAAGATATTTTTTTCATGACTTTCTCCTTTGCAATGTTAATTGCTTCCTGTGTTCGCCCATATGGTAAGGCCGCTTCCGGCCCTTCGGTGTCAGCCGCATTCTGATTATCGTGTAGGAATCTTCAGCATACTTGTGTGGTTGTTTGTCCGACATCCGGCGGCCGGGAACTTGACCTGCTTTTGCATCGTGCTCAAATCGAAATAGTTGCCATGATTGATGATCAAAAGCCTCACCTTCTCACCTACCTAAAATTCATTTACACGTTGTAAAAATATCCGACAGAGCCGGTCGGCCTGAGTGCCGGCA
Organism: uncultured Desulfosarcina sp.; assembly: GCA_964435765.1. Taxonomy (GTDB): domain Bacteria; phylum Desulfobacterota; class Desulfobacteria; order Desulfobacterales; family JAFDCJ01; genus JAFDCJ01. Next base: position 3,424 of record CAYTBC010000226.1, on the reverse strand, counting down.
TTGATGTGCCACGTTTATTTTTTATTTAATAGTTTCAGAATATTAAAACATATGCAATTGCGCCGCAATTGTGGCATGCCTGTTGCTCCTGCATCTCATTAAGGATCGGGCTGTCTGGATCGTCCGGCAGAAAGCGTATAGGAAGTTGCGGTGAACCCCACGGAAGAGGAGAAATTCCCATGCTGGTTAGGAATTGGATGAACCACCCTCCCATCACCGTCAAGGCAGACGCCCCGCTTCAAGCGGCTGTTGAACTTTTGACCAAACACGAGATCCATATATTGCCGGTCGTCGACGGCGATCAACTCACCGGCGTGATCACCAATCTGGACATCATACGGGCGTCGGCCTCGGATGTTTTCGCTTTGGAGGATCCCAACCTGGCAAGTTCAATTTCACGCATCAAAGTCCGAGCCATTATGAATAAAAAACCCGTCACCATGGCCGACGATAACACCATCGAGGAGGCGGCCGTCCTGTTTTTCGTCCACAACATATCCGGCTCACCGGTCGTGAATCAAACCGGCAAAATAGTCGGAGTCATGACAAAAAATGATATTTTCCGTGCTGTTATTTCACTGGCCGGAATAAAAAAGAAGGGTATCCAGTTCGGGTTGAAACTGCAGGATCGACCCGGAGCGATCAAAGAAATCACCGATCTCATTCGCGGGCATGGCGGTCGCATCTCCAGTATTCTCAGCACCGGCAAGGGCGATGAAGAGGTTTATTTTAATGTATACATCCGGGCCTATGGCTTGGATTCCCAAAATCGGCTTCGCCTCAAAGAGATGATCAGAGATAAGGCTGAGGTACTGTATATAGTGGATCATGAGGAGAACACACGGCAAATTTATTAGCAAGAAACCTTAAGGGAACCGATAGCATCGGAGGGTGCACAATGAAAAAAAATGCCGTAATTTTGGTGGTGGATGACGATCAGGACATCAGAGACTCGTTGAACGTCGTCTTAAAAGGCCATAACTACATCGTCCACACAGCGTCAAACGGCAAGGAAGCAATCGAAACTCTTAAAGCGCAAAAACCGGATCTCATGATTCTGGACATCATGATGGCGACCGATACCGAAGGGTTTGATCTGGCCTATGATCTCAGGGAAAATTCTGAATTCAAAAACCTTCCAATCATCATGCTGACCAGCTTTCTCGAGAAGGTCCGAGAAGAGGGGCCGGGCGATTTCGCCTATATCCTGGGTGAGCAGTGGCCGGCTCAATGGCTGCTTGAAAAACCTGTGGATACAAAGAAGCTGCTGGAAAAAATCAAAGATATTTTAAGGGAACGCTCATAACCTGAACATCGGGAGCCGGAGCACCATGGAAGGTCTGCAAGGTTTCGTCCCTGAAGAAGATATCCCGATCCCTCGGCAGGCCGATCGGGAGGAATCTGAGCAGCTGCAGTGGCTGATTAAAATACGCTGGTGGGCTCCTGTTCTCATTACCGCCTGGGTGGGGCTGAGCATTTGGACTGGAATTACTGAGCGCTGCCTGCAGCTGCTGCTCGCAGCAGGCTACATTCTGGGATACAATCTGCTGTGTTACCGAATGCAGCTGAGGCTTGCGGCCGTCCCCGAGACAACAGTCCCTAAACTGCAGCGTTTTGTAGCGTGGCAGGCCGCCTTTGATTGCACTGCCGTGTGTTTGCTGGCCTATTTTAGCGGCGGAATCGCCAGTCCCGCGGTCTTCCTTGTGGTGCTTCCCATTTGTGTGGCGGCAACCCACTTAACGCCTCGGTCGGCTTATAGGTTTGCGGCCTGGGCAGCGGCAGGCATCACCCTTTTTGCTGTTTTTGAACAAACGGGTTGGCTGCCGAGCCAATGGATGATCTACCGCTATAAAACCGGGGTAGCGGCACCGTATCTCTTCCAACTCGGGACCCTCTACCTTACCATGGCGGCGGTCACTTGGGTCGGCGCGGCTGTCTCCAATTCAATCCGCAGTAAAGTCTGCGGGCTGCAGGATATCTGCGCCTCGGCAGCGAGACTCAACCGAAAATTCTGGCGCTTGTTTTCAATGACTCAGACCATCGGGTCTCTGCAAAACCTTGATCAAGTCTTGGAACTTGTCACCGCCGAAACCGCGGCCGTAATGAAGGTTAAAGGGGTCTCCATCAAACTGCTCAGTGAGGACGGCGACTACCTCCGGTATGCAGCCGCTCATGGGCTGCCGGATGACTTCGTCCGGGAAAAATTGGTGGAAGTCAATAAAAGCCCGTTGAACAAACGCATCATTGAGGGTGAGCCGTATATTACCGGCAATGTATCGGCCAAGGAAATGTTTCAGTTCGGTGAGGTCCTGGCCGCAGCCCGGATCAAATCGGTGCTGTTTTTGCCGTTGCGCCTCAAAGGCAAAGTAATCGGTATCCTGGGAGCATATTGCATTGTGCCGGAACGATTTAGCGAGGAGGATGTGGATTTCTTCCGTCTGGTGGCCGAACGGGTTGCCATTACCCTGGAAAATGCCCGAGCCTATGAAGCGGTGGAGAAACTCGTCAAGGAACGCTCCTGGTACATGCTGCGCGTAGCGCATAATCTGCGCGCTCCTCTGGCAGGCATGCTGAGCATTCTGGATGTGGTGCGCGGAGAATACCTGGGGGGCCTAAACGACGAGCAGCAGGAATACCTGCGCCGCCTCGACCGCCGCTCACGCACGATGCTCATGCTGGTCAACGAACTGATGACTTTGGCCAACAGCAGAGAGGCAAAGAAAACCGAGGAAATCAAATTTACCGAACCCGAACTGATGGCACAACGCATCCGTCGGACGTTTCAGGAGAGAGCGGCCGAAAAAAATATCGTTTTTAGCGTAACAGTTGCCGACGGTTTGCCGTTAATCCGGGGAGATCTGGAAATGGTGGAGCAAATTCTTGAAAATCTTGTCTCCAATGCCATCAAGTACACCCTGGCCGATGGAACGGTCTCAATCAAGCTTACCCAGGCCGGCGGCATGATTCGTATCGAGATCAGTGATTCGGGCATTGGAATTCCAAAGGCCGACCGATCCAAGCTGTTTACTGAATTCTTTCGTGCCGAAAATGCGCGCAATCTTGAGACAACCGGCACCGGTTTAGGACTGGCGATTGTCAAGGAATTTGTCGACAAACTCGGTGGACGGATTCTGGTGGAAAGCGAGGAAGGAATGGGTACGATCTTTTTGGTCGATCTGCCCACCGCAACGCAGGAAAAAGGAGGACAGCATGACCACGGCGCAACCACTTGAAATGGCTCAGCTGGAAGAGGTGTTGCAGGCCTATCGCGGACAAAAGGGAGCGATTATTCCCGTGCTGCAAAAAGCCCAAAAGATTTACGGCTATTTGCCGGGGGAGGTCTTGCAACGCATTGCGCGCGGGATGCGCGTTCCGATCAGCCGCATTTACGGCGTGGCGACGTTTTATTCTCAATTTTATCTAA
>CAYTBC010000225.1:5240-6253 GCA_964435765.1 uncultured Desulfosarcina sp. | reverse complement strand
GCCGTGTGCAGCATCGTGCTGGAGCACGGCGGCGACGAGGAGGAGGCGATCGCGGCGCTGCTGCACGACGCCGTCGAGGACCAGAAGGCGACCCTGGACGAGATCCGCGTCCGCTTCGGCGAGCGCGTGGCGGAGACCGTCGCCGGGTGCTCGGATACCGACGTGGCACCGAAGCCCCCCTGGCGCGGGCGCAAGGAAGCGTACATCGCCCACCTCGCCACGGCGTCGCCGTCGACCCGTCTGGTCTCCGCCGCCGACAAGCTGCACAACGCGCGCTCGATCGTCTTCGACTACCGCCTGCAGGGAGAGACGCTGTGGGACCGCTTCAGCGCCAGCCGAGACGAGACGCTCTGGTACTACCGCTCGGTGGTCGATGCGCTGCGCGCGGCGGGAACGACGCCGCTGATCGACGAGCTCGACCGGGTGGTGACGGAAATGGAGCACATGGTGAAAGGGGCAGGGGGTTAGCTGCTAAGGGGTTAGGGGGTTAGGGAGGGGGTTAGGGGGGCGGACCACCAGGAGGCGCCAGGGGCCGGGGATGCCTTTGAGCTCCTGCTCGCCGCGGTCTTCGAACTCGATGCCGGAGCCGGCGACCAGGTCGCGCACGGTGCCGGTGGCGAGGATCTCCCCGGGCGCGGCGAGGCCGGCGACGCGCGCGCCGATGTGAACCGCGATGCCGGCGAGGTCGTCGCCCCTCGTCTCGCACTCCCCGGTGTGCAGGCCGGCGCGGATCTCGAGACCGAGCGCCGCTCTTCGCGTAGCGTGTCTCGGGGGTGCTCACTCTGGCCTCACTACTAGAGGAAGGACCACGGCGAAAGACGGCTGTGCCTCGCCTCTGCCTGGAGCCAGCCATTTTCCGCGGAGACTGAGGCTGAGGCAACGGCTGAGGCTGAGGCTGAGAAAAGTCGGGAGGATTGGGGGACGGCTGGCCCAGTACCCACCCGGATCCCGCGCCCCGCTGCCGAAGACGGCGTCTGCCAAGGGTTTCTGTGCCCGCGGCGCGGTCTTTCCCT
>CAYTBC010000225.1:0-5230 GCA_964435765.1 uncultured Desulfosarcina sp. | reverse complement strand
TCCCTTGACAAGCTCTGCGGCGGGTGCAAGAGGTGCGTCACCCGCGAGCGGGTCCCGAGACTGCTCGTGAAGAGGTCGCCGAATCCCCTTGCGGAACGGCGATTTTCCGGTAGCAGGGGAAGCGGGAAAAGGAGAGTTTTCATGAGCAGGCAGCTGGGAAGAGCGGCGTTGGTATCGGTGGTGCTGGCAGGCCTGGCCGCCGGCGCGGCGCGGGCCGATACGACCACGGATCGGAGCGCCTCGATTCTGGTGTTTCCGAAGGTCATCGCCGACGGGACGCGCGATACCATCATTCAGATCAGCAACACGTCGAACTCGGTGGTGCACGCGCACTGCTTCTACGTGAACGCGGAGCCGGCCGACCCCTTTTCGCCGCCGGACCCGACCTTCAACCCGCCGCTGTGGCAGGAGCTCGATTTCGACATCTGGCTCACCAAGCAGCAGCCGACCCACTGGGTGGTGTCGGAGGGCCGCCTGATCGATCCCTCCGATCCGGCGTGCAACCAGAGCAACTCGGACTGCAACGGCTCGGGCATCGACCCCGGGCGCGTGCCGCCCGTCGTCCAGCCCTTCACCGGCGAGCTCAAGTGCATCGAGGTCGACGCCTCCGGGGCGCCGCTGTCGGGCAACCACCTCAAGGGCGAGGCGACGCAGGTGCGGCTCGATGTCTGCAACCCGAACAACGGACAATGCGAGGTGTCCGGCTTCGTGTGCTATCCTCCGAACGGGAACTCGAATTGCCTGGTTGTCGACGACGATGCCAGCCCAGCCGCGCAGCTGTTCCCGAGACAGATCTCGACCGGCCTCCTCTACGACGTCTCCAAGTACAACGCCATCGGCGTCCTCGGGAACGAGTTCAACAACGGCGACGGCGTGCTCTGCCTGGGCGGCCAGCCGGACGACGGCGACTGCCCGACCGGCGGCGAGTACAATGCCTGTCCCGACACCTGGATCCTCAACCACTTCGGCCAGGGCGTCGAGGAGCCCGTCGCGGGGACCGACTCGTCGGTCGACACGCGCATCACCATCGTCCCCTGCACGGAGAACTTCGAGACGCAGGACCCGACCACGGTGACCATCAACCTGTTGACCTGGAACGAGTTCGAGCAGGCCTTCTCCTCGTCGGTACAGGTGACCTGTTGGGCCGATCTCGCCCTCGAGGACATCAACCCGGCGTTCACATCGGGCCTGCGCACGACCTACGAGCAGACGCGCCTGCGCTCGGCGAACCTCACGACCTCCGGGTTCATGGTGGTCGGAACCGAGCACCACGAGACGTCGGACGGCTTCAGCAGCGAGGCCGCCTTCAACCTGCACGTCGAAGGACAGCGCACGACCGCGGACAAGATCACGATTCCCAGCGAGCAGTTGAACAACTAGGCCTACGGCAAGCCGTCCGCCAAGGTTGGAATAGGAGAGGATCATGAGACAGGTGCGATGGGCGAGTTGGATGGCTGGAGTGGCCGCTGCGGCGCTGGCGCTCGGCGGCGTGGGGCCGGCACGGGCGGACGTCGTCTCGGATCAGGCGGCGGCGATCGTGTACTGGCCGGACGTTGTGTACGAGGACTTCGGAGGCGGCGCCCTCGTGGATACGGTGATTCAGCTCAGCAACACGTCGACCGAGGCGGTGAACGTGCACTGCTTCTACGAGAACGCCAATGCGCACTGCACGAACACCGGCGAAGTCTGCCTCGACGGGTCGGAATGCTGCGACGGCCCGACCCCGGGCTGCGGGTTCTGCGCCCCGGGTTGGAACGAGACCGACTTCCGCGCCCGCCTGACGCCGCGGCAGCCGCTCGGCTGGCGGGCGAGCGAAGGCCTGTCGGACTTTCCGCTCAGCGGCAAGGCGGGACAGGGAACCAAGGGGCCGGACGGCAGCAGCAACGCGAACAGCCGCATCCCCCCGGTACCGGAAACTCCGTTCGACGGCGCTCTGAAGTGCATCGCGGTGGACGACACCGGCGTGCCGATCGACCGCAACGTGCTGAAGGGCGAGACGACGCTGATCGTCTACGACCCGAGCGTCAGCATCCCGGTGCTCGGTGAGAGCGAGTTCATTACCGTTGGCAAGAGCAACGCCATCGGTATCCAGGCGATCCCCGGGGCGGTGAACGACGACAAGACGCTGGTGCTCGGCGGGCCGGACGCGGAGTACAACGGCTGCCCGCAGAACCTCGTCCTGGACCACTTCTTCGACGGCGGCGAGAACCCCATCGGCGGCGGTAGCATTACCACACGTCTGGTCCTGGTCCCCTGCACGGAGGACTTCCTGCGCCAGGTACCCGGCTCGGCGGTGGTCCAGTACCTGGTGTTCAACGAGTTCGAACAGCGCTTCTCGACCAGCCGCTCGGTGACCTGCAAGCAGGACCTCGACCTGTCGGAGATCGACACGACGCAGCCCTCGCGCTCGATCTTCAGCGTCGCGGTCGCCGGAACGCTGACTGGGCAGACGCGTCTGAACCCGATCGGAAGCGGCCTGCTGGCGGTCGCGACCGAGTTCCACGGCAGCATCGGCATCGACTCGTTCAACGTCCACATACAGGGCGATCGCTCCGCGCCGGATACGATCACCATTCCCTGATTGCGAAGCGAGTCTCGAAAAGGCGCCAGCCGGTCATTCGGCTGGCGTTTTTTTTTCGGGGGAATGGGGCGTGATCGGCAACCGGGCTTTCCCCAACAATCCGCCCAGCCGCCCCGCCAGGTTGTTCGTTGTTCGTGGTGCCCCCGGGCTGCGCCGGGTCATTCGAGCTGAGAAACGCAAGGACTGCCGGAACAGGCAAAGGCTGAGGCTGAGGCTGAGGCTCGGGCTGAGGACGGCGGTCGCACCGCTTGTCTGACTAAAGGCGCCCTGTCGCGTCGAGGAGCCGCTGGCGTTCCTCTTGCAGCTCCTTCATTTGCTGGTCGAGGTGCTCCACCTGGTCGTGGTCTCTGGCGAACACGGCGACGAAGCGCTGGCGCTGAAGGATGAGGATCTGGGCGTCGATCTGCTTCAGCCTCGCCTCCTGCTCGCTCGGCCAGGACGCGGCCGGGCCGGCGCCGTTGAGGGCGCTCGAGGCGACGGATGGCTGGGAGAGGCAGGCCAGCAGAACGGCGGCGGGAACGAGTCGGCGCCACTTCATCAGAGAACCTCCTGCCAGGATACGACCGACATGAGCCGGGGGACGTTGTTCCCGTTTCCGGCCGCGTCGGCCAGAGCCATGCACTCGCTGCAGAAGTCGATGATCGCACTGCCGCCCGCGTGGATGACGAGATGGCCCGTCCACAGGGAGCCGGCGATCGTCGCGTTGCCGTCGCCCGCCGTGCCGTCGACCGTCTGCGAGGCGACGGTCATCGATCCGTGCACGATCACCCAGCCGATGAAGTCGGCGGTGCCGGCGATGACGAGATCCCCGTCGGCGATGAGGATGCCCGCGCCCGCCATCGTTCCGTCCAGGCGCGCCGCGGCGTTCGTCAGATGGGTGACCTGGGGGTGGTCCACGGTGCCGTACGTGCCGGCCGGGACCACGGCGTCCGGGACACCGGCGACGGGATTGGCGGCGAGGATCTCGCCCGCCATCCGCTCCAGGTCCGCGATGGCCGGGCCCTGCGAGCTGGCGACGCTCGGATGGAGCGGATCGAGGCTGAAGCCGAGGCCGCGGACCTTCTGCTTCTGCGCTTCCGAGAGCAGGCCGTTCACGGCGTCCGCCACCGCGCCGTTGCGCGTGCCGATCCCGGGCTTCGACGGACCGGCCGGGTTGAGGGTCAGATCGCCGTGGTGGTCGTTGCCGTCGATCTCGAACTGGTCGCGGTCGCCGAGATCGCTCAGCGGGTCGTCGCCCGCCAGGTACAGGGCCCCCTGATCGGCGCGGTTGCCCTTGCGCAGGCGCACGTCCAGAACGCGCCGCGCCTCGAGCGGTGCGGAGCCGGTGACGGTGATATGGCCGCCGTTCACCGGGTCGACCGGGTCCGCCGCCACGAGCACCTGATAGGCGCTCGCCGCATCGCTCGGCAACGTCTTGGTGTCGGCGCCGTACAGCCGCGTCCACTGATCGGCCTGTGCGATGTCGGCCTGGAAATCGAGGACGCCGCGCCCGTTGATCGTGCCCAGTGCATGCAGGACCCCCGCCTCGGCTGCGAAGAAGGCCTGGCGGCCGGTCTTGAAGTGAGCGCTCGAGCGCAGATCGATGCTGCTCAGCAGCAGGGCCGCGGCGCCCATCGAGGCGAGGAGGAACATCAGCAGAAAGAGCGACAGAAGCACGAACCCGCCTTCGCTGTCGTGCGACGACCGCCGCGTTCTCATGATCGCGCTCCTAGCTCACGGGCAGGCGATCGCATTGGCGAAATACCGGTTGCGCAGGTCGACGTCGTTCGCGACCTGGACGCGCAGTGGCCCGGTGTCGCCCGGGTCCGCGCTCGTCGTCGTGACGCTGAGCTCGATTCTCACCCGGCGCACGCCGTCGCGCTGCGTGGCGTCGAGGCCGGTGCTGCCGGGGATGATCTCCGTGCCGTTGCCGTCGAAGTAGCGAATGCGCGACCCCTCGAGGGCGACGCCGTCGATGAGGACGTCGGCGCTGCCGTTCTCCACGCGCTCGAAGCCGTCGGGCGAGAAGCGGTATTGGTAGATGACGTCCTCGCCGGGACCGGTGACCGCGCCGTCGCCGTCGAGGTCGGACTGAATGTGGACCAGCCTCGCCCGCGCCTCTGCGACGGCCGTCACTCCCGGGCTGCAGGCGGGATTGGCGCCGGCGCTCCGCACCTCGCGGGTGAACAGGTCGACGATGCTGCGCGTCGTCATCTGGATGTCGTTCTGCGCCGCCTGGCTCCGCATGGCGGAGAGCTGCAAGCGACCGAAGCTGGCGAAGGCCGAGACGGCGACCAGGCTCAGGCTGGTCGCCACCAGCACCTCGGCGATGGTGAAGCCCGACTGCCCGCGGCGGCCGCGATGTCGCTTCGATCTCAGCTGCATGACGCGCTGCTGCAGATGTAGGTGACGCCGCGCGCGGTACGCCGCGCCGACTCGTTCCAGGTTACGGTGACGACGGCTTCGGACAGGCCGGCGCGGGGCGTGTTCGGCGTGATCAACCACGTCCGGGTGAACTGACCGCCCGGCGTGCCGAGTGGCGTCATCGGGTTGGCTGCGTCGGCGTGCTCCCCCGGCGCGATGTCTGCCGGGTCGGCGCTCGGGTCGAGCGCGCGGAGCTGCTCGATCTTGTCGTAGATCAGCGCCGAGGCGACGGAGGTGCTGTTGCTC
>CAYTBC010000224.1:0-6289 GCA_964435765.1 uncultured Desulfosarcina sp. | reverse complement strand
CAGGTCGGCGTTCACCAGGCCGCGCAGACTGGTGGTGACCCACAGGCGCTCGTAGTCGCCGCAGCCGGAGTCGAGGCAGACGACGAGCTCCGGGCTTCCGATGCGCTCCGCCAGCGCCTCGATATAGGCCGGCAGGTCGCCGCTGCCGCTCTCCTCGCAGGCCTCGATGAGGATCACGCATCGGGCGTGCGGGAGCCCCTGCCGGCGCAGGGCCTCGATCGCGGTCACCGAGGCGAACGCGGCGTAGCCGTCGTCGGCGGCGCCGCGCCCGTACAGCCGCCCGTCGCGCAGCACCGGCGTCCACGGGTCGAGCCCCTCGCTCCACCCATCCATCGGCGGCTGCTTGTCGAGGTGACCGTAGAGCAGCACCGTCGCGTCGATCTCGCCGGGCACCTCGACGAGCAGCAGAGGCGTGCGGCCGTCGAGTCGCACGACCTCGAGCTGCAGCCCGGGCACGTCGCGGCGGCGGATCCACTCCGCGACCAGATCGACCGCCCGGTCCATGTGGCCGGCGCGGCGCCAGTCCGGGTCGAACGCCGGCGACTGGTTGGGAATCTCGATGTAGCGGCGCAGGGCGGGAACGATGTCGTCGGCCCAGGTACGGGAGAGAAATTCCTTCATAGAAGCAGGTTCTTGGCTGTTGGTTTCGCCCGCGCTACGCCGGATCATTCGACGAGAAACTTTCGGAACAGGCTAAGGCTGAGGCTCAGGCTCGGGCAAGCGAATCCTCAGCCTCAGCCCGAGCCTTCGCCTTTGCCTACGAACCGGGCGCAGCCGGGTGAGTTTCAGGTTAGGGTGTCAGGCTGTTGAGTTACTCCAAACTGACGGCCTTGCCGTCTCGCAGGCCGTCGTCGTTCGACACGACGACGCGCTCGCCGCCCTGAAGGCCCTTGGACACGGGGACGGGATCGAGGCCGGTTCCCGCCGTCTCGACCGCGGTGCGGCTCACGTGGCCGTCGTCGACCAGCCACACGAAGGCGCCGCCGTCGCCGTCGCGGCGCAGCGCCGCCGACGGAACGAGCACCAGGGGCGCACCGTCCACCGGCGGCGGCAACGGAGCGAGGAAGGTGATGCGGGCGCTCATGTCCGGCAGCAGCTTGTCGTCCGGCTTCTCGATGTGGACCTCGACCTTGAGCGTGCCCTTCTGACGGTCCACCTGCGGGTAGAGCTTCACCACCGCGGCGGCGTAGTGGGCGTCGGGGTAGGCGTCCGGGGCGACCTCGGCGGGCTGGCCCATGTGAACGCGGTGCAGGTCGGCCTCGTTGACGTCGACCTCGGCGCGCATGTCGTCGAGGTTGGCGAGACGGATCAGGTCGCCCGAGCCGGCGAAGCCGCCCGGCACGGCGATCTCGCCGACCTCCTTCAGCTTGGCGAGCACGACGCCGTCGCCCGGCGCGCGCAGCACCGTGTAGTCGAGATTGACACGGGCCTGGTCGAGTTGCGCCTCGGTCTCGGAGACGGTCGCCCGCCCCACGCGCGCCTTGTTCTCCAGCACGTCCAGCTCCTGCTGGGAGATCACCTTGCCGGCGCGCAGCTTGCGCCCGCGCGCCAGCTCCGATTCCGCGAGGTCCCGATTCGCCTTGGCGACGGCGAGCGAAGCCTCGGCGCGTTCGACCAACGCCCGGTAGTCGCGGTCGTCGAGCTGCACCAGCGGAGCGTCGGCCTTCACCGTCTGCCCTTCCTCGACGAAGTAGCGCTCGATGCGCCCGGCGACGCGTACGCCGACCGAGATGTAGCGGTCGCCGGTGACGATGTACCCGGAGCCCGACAGGACCGGCACCGTCTTCACCTGGCCGGGAGCGGCGCGCTCGGCCGCGGCGATCGACACGCGGATCGGGCGCGGCGCGAGGGTGCGTACCAGAGCGACGCCGGCGACGATCGCCGCGGCGGCGAGGACGAGCCAGCGCAGTGGCCGACGGCGCCTCTTGCGCGGGGCGGCGCCGCGGTCGATGCGCAGCGCCTCCAGGTCCTGGCGCAGGTCGGTGTCCCGATCCGTCTCCGCCTCGCTCATCTCGCTCTCGACCTCATCCGTGTCGCAGCGCCTCGATCGGCCGCAGGTGCGCCGCCCGCCAGGCCGGGCCGAAGCCGCCGCCGATGCCGATCAGGACAGCGATCAGCAGCGACCCGAGCAGATCTCCGCCGCCGACGCGCAGCGTCACGACGTTGGTGGTAAAGGTCGCGGCGCCGAACGCCACGCCCCCCATCAGCGCGCCGATCAACCATTGCAGGAACAGGGATAGCGCGGCGCCGCAGGCGAAGCCACAGGCCGACAGGGCGACGGCCTCGAGCTCGAAGGCGCGCAGAATCGCGGCGCGAGAGAAGCCGAGGGCACGCAGAGTGCCGATCTCCGCGGTGCGCGCCTGCACGGCGGCGTACATCGTGTTGGAGGCGCCGAAGCCGGCGCCGATGCCGGACAGTACGGCGATGCCGATCACCAGGACGTAGAGCGAGTTCGTCGACTCCGACTGCTTCCGGTAGTAGTCCACCTCCGGCTGCGCGTCGAGCGCGTAGCGCGGGTCGTCGTCGATGCGGCGCTCGAGACGGCCGACGTCCGCCGCCGTCGCGGCACGGACGCGAAAGCCCGAGTACGGCCACGGGCGCTTGGCGTCGTTGGCGAGCTCGCGCACGTCGACCCACACCTCGCTCTCGAACGACGACCCGTCCGACTCGAGGATGCCCACCACCTTCCAGACGCCGCGCCCGAAGCGCAGCTCGCTGCCGAGCGCGGCGCCGGCGTAACGCCCGAGCACGCCGCGCCCGACCACCGCCTCCGCGGAGCTGGGACGGAACATGCGCCCCTCGGCGATGCGCGCGCCGCGGTGCACCTCGAGCGCGATCGGCTCGACGCCGCGCACCAGGACGTTCTCGCGCCCGCCGCCGCGGGTGCGGAAGAACGGCTGCACCACCAGCTCGGGCGACACCAGGGGCCGGTCCTCGCTGTCGCGGGCAATGCCGTCGAAGAAGCGGATCGCCTGATACGCCTCGAGCGGCAGGGCGCTGGAGCCGTCGTTGTCGGAGCCCTTGCGCAGGACGATCAGGTTGAGCGGGTCGCCGGTCGAGACCAACGTGTGCTTGAGACTCGAGATGAGGCCGAGGAAGAGGCTGCAGGCGACGACGACCAGGGCGACGACGCTCACCGTCGCCAGGCTGCGAGTCGGCCGCGCCACCAGGTTGCGCAGGCTGTAGGAGATCGGAAGCGCCATGGCTAGAAAACGTCGCGCAGCGTCTCCGCCACCGGCCGGCGCGCCGCTCCCCAGGCGGGCAGGACACCGGCCAGCAACCCGACCAGGACCGACAGGATCACCCCCCGCCCGATCACCGGCGCCGTGACCCTGAAGTTGCCGAGCGGGCCGAGCGCCGGATCCCAGCCGGCGCCGGCGCGCAGCATCTCGGTGAGGCCGACGGCGAGCAGAATACCGACGCCGCCGGCGAGCAGCGACAGCACCAGCGTCTCGGCCAGCAGCGTGCCGAAGATGACGCGCCGGCCGAAGCCCAACGCCTTGAGGACGGCGATCTCGCCGGCGCGCTCGCGCACCGCCATGGACGCCGTGTTGGCGGCGATGAAGACGATGCACAGGGCGACCAGGCCGGTGACGATGAGCACGATCGTGACGAAGCCCTTCAGGGAGCCGAAGAAGTTGGCGAAGAAGCTCTTCTCGGTCTCGGACGCCGTCTCCGCCTCGCTGTTGCGCGACATCTCGTCGATCGTGCGCATGACGGCGTTGGCCTGATTCGGATCGCGCAGGCGCACCCAGATCATGCCGGTGATGCCGAGACCCGATCGTCCCTGCGCCCGTAGCGCCTGGTCGAGGTACTCGCGGTTGATCCACAGCATCGGGGCGCGCTCGTCGGGGACCTCGCCGACGATGCGCAGGTCGAGATCGAGTATCCACACGGCGCTCTGCAGGGTGATGCGGTCGCCGATCTTCCAGCCGTATTTGTTCATGGTCTGGTGGCCGACGATGGCGCCGTCGCGGTAGCGGCGGAAGTCGGCGAGCTGGCGCGGATCGATACCGTAGTCGGGGTAGACGCCGCCGATGTGATCGACCTCCACCGCGAAGTTCGGAAAGGTGACGCGCCCGGCCTCCTCGAACGCTCCGCCGAACCAGACCATCGCCACGGCGTCCTCGACGCCCGGCACCTGGCGCACCTTGCGCGTGAACGAGTAGGGCATGGAGTAGACGATACCCGCCTTGTTGTGCACCGAGATGCGGGTGTTGCTCGCGACGGCGTTCAGCAGCGCGTCGAGACCCACCGGCATGGTCAGCAGGATGCACACCAGCAGGACGGCGAGCGCGATCGCTCCACCGGTCAGGGCCGTGCGCAGCTTGTTGCGCCTCAGGTTGGCGAGGACCAGGCCGGCGTACTTCATCACGGCAGGCGCGCCGCGGCCGTCGACGGGCGCCCCCCCGCGGCGAGCCAGATCGCCTCGTGCGCCCGCTCGGCTTCCTCGCCCTCGAGCAGAACGCCCTTGTCGAGGTGCAGCGCCACGTCGACGAAGCGCAGTGCGCGCGGGTCGTGCGTGACCATGACGATCGTCTTGCCGAAGTCGTTCTTCAGCCTGCGCAGCAAGTCGAGAATGTCCTCGGCGTTGCGCGCGTCGAGGTCGCCGGTCGGCTCGTCGGCGACGATCAGGTCGGGATCGGTCACGATGGCGCGAGCGATGGCGACGCGCTGCTGCTCGCCGCCGGAGAGGGTGCGCGGTGAGTGATCCGAGCGCTCCGCCAGGCCGACGACGCGCAGCGCGATCTCCGCCCGGCGGCGGCGCTCGTCGCGGTCGAAGTCGGCGAGGAGCAGCGGCAGGGCGACGTTGTCGCGCGCGCAGAGGACCGGGATGAGGTTGAAGAACTGGAAGATGAGGCCGACGTGGCGAGCGCGCCAGTCGGCCAACTCGTCCTCGCTGAGGTCGTTCAGCCGTTGCCCGGCGACGAAGACGTCGCCCGACGACGGCCGATCGAGCGCGGCGATGAGGTTGAGCAGCGTCGACTTGCCGGAGCCGGACGGCCCCATGAAGGCGACGAAGTGGCCGGACTCGATGCCTACGGACACGCGCTCCAAGGCATGGATGACGTCCGGCCCGCGCCGGTAGTTGCGCGAGACGTCGTCGACCTCGATCATCGCCGGCACCGCTCGACTGTAACAAACACCCGGGGGGGTTCAAGAATCGCCGTCGCCCCTTCTCCACGTTCGCGTCCGTTTCTTGCCAGCCGGGGCGCGCCGCCCGTGATAGGGTGCGCTTCGTGGAGCTGACCCGAGACCAGTGCTACCGCGCGCTCGTCAGTCGAGACGCGCGCTTCGACGGTCGATTCTTCGTCGCCGTGCGGACCACCGGCATCTACTGCCGGCCGATCTGCCCCGCCCGGCCTGCGAAGCTCGAAAACGTCGAGTTCTTCTGGTGCGCCGCTGCCGCGGAGGAGGCCGGCTTCCGCCCCTGCCTGCGCTGTCGCCCGGAGACGGCGCCGGGCACGCCGGCCTGGATGGGCAGCTCGGCGTTGGTCTCGCGGGCGCTGCGCCTGATCCGCCAGGGAGCGCTCGACGAGCAGGACGTCGCCGCCCTGGCCGCCCGGCTGGGCGTCGGCGAGCGGCAGATCCGCCGCCTGTTTCTCAAGCACCTCGGCACCTCTCCCGCGGCGGTGGCACGCGGGCTCCGCCTGCACTTCGCGCGCTCGCTGATCGACCAGACGGACCTGCGCCTCACCGAGGTGGCGTTCGCCTCCGGCTACCGGAGCATCCGGCAGTTCAACCACGCGGTGCGCAGCGCCTTCCGGCAGAGCCCGACGGAGATCCGGCGGCACCGGCACCTACCGTCGGCGGCAGGCGGCGGCGGATTGAGCCTGCGAATGCCGTATCGCGAGCCCTACGACTGGGACGGCGTCATCGCCTTCCTCGCCGCGCGGGCCATCCCCGGCGTCGAGGTGGTCTCGCCGGCGGCGTATCGCCGCACGGTGGCGCACAACGGATCGACCGGCGTGATCGAGGTCAGGCCGGCCCCCGACGAGGCGGCTCTCCTTCTGCGGGTGCGCGGCGTCGACTACGGGGACATCTTCGGCGTCGTCGAGCAGGCGCGGCGGCTGTTCGACGTCGGAGCAGACCCGCTGCCCATCGTCACCCACCTCGAGCGTTGCCCGGCGCTGGGACGGCTGGTCCGGTCGCGCCCCGGCATGCGGGTTCCCGGGGCATGGGATTCGTTCGAAGTGGCCGTTCGCGCCGTGCTCGGACAGCAGGTGAGCGTCCGCAGCGCCTCCGCCATGTGCGGCCGCCTCGTGCGGACCTTCGGCCGCCCGGTCGC
>CAYTBC010000223.1:0-6303 GCA_964435765.1 uncultured Desulfosarcina sp. | reverse complement strand
GTGAGTCGCAGGTCTTCTCCACTGTCGCTCACTCCTCTACTCTACTGGTTGCATTTCTCATCTTTCTTCGGCCGAGCGCAGCTCGTGACGACTTCGCGGTTGCCTTTTCTTCCCTCTTCGGGTCTCGAGCTCCCGTGCCGGCGCCATCGGACATCAGTGGAAGCAGTAGCCCAGGCCGCGGTAGGTTTTGGCGCGGCCGGTGATGCGGCCACCCTGCACGAGCAGGTACTCCTGGAAGCGCTCCGCGATCTCCCCCGCCTTGGCGGGCCGGAAGAACACCGGGTCGCCCGGCTGCAGCTTGCCGCGCAGAGCCGGCGGAACGAGGAGCGGCGTCTGCACCTCGCCGAAGCCCTCGCCGCGGGTCGGCTTCAGGCCCTCGGGCAGGAACGGCACGGGAGCCTTGTCCGCCTCGGTCGGACCGCTGGCGATGAAGCCGCCGCTCTGACAGGTGACGTGGTCCGGCTGCGAGCTGCGCGTCACCTGCAGGGCGAAGCAGAAGGCCGCCCGGTTCTCGTTGCTGGCGTAGTAGTCGAACAGGTGCGACTGCAGGAAGCCCGAGCCCGCCGTGACCTCGGTCACCCACGCCTCCTCGCTGGTGGTGCGGATCGAGCCGGTGCCGCCGCCGTTGAAGAAGTCGAGCGCCACGCCGCGCTCGCGCAGCAGGTCCGCCACCGCCTTGCGCTTGGCGGCGACGTCGACCGTCGAGCGCCGCTTGACGAAGCGCTTCATCGGGTTGAGCAGCGGCGCGAACGGGTTGGCGTCGCCGAGCCCCGCCACCTGCGCCTCGTAGCCCATGACGCCGGCCAGGCGCAGCTCGTGCCTCTTCAGGACCTCGTCGAGCAGGCGCCGGAAGCCATCCACGTCGCGCACCGGCGAGCGCTGCACGCCGACGTGCAGGCCGAGCGGGCGCCACGACATGTCGAGGTCGATGCACACGCGCAGCGGTGCCGCGCCCGCCGCCCTCTCCTTCCAGAAGTCCGCCAGCAGGCGCACGTGTGCCGGCTCGTCGACCATCAGCGTGACCGCGCGGCCCGCCGCGCTCATCTCGGCGGCGATCTCGAGGTCGCTGCGCTGCACGGTCGGATAGGCGATCAGCAGGTCGTCGAAGCCGTAGCCGGCCAGCACGCGCGCCTCCTCGCACGAGAAGCACATAAGGCCGCGGAAGTGCGGGCCGCCGACGTCGCGGATGCGCACCAGCAGGTCGGGCACGCGCACCGACTTCGCCGCCGGGCGGAGGTTCTTGCCGTGCTCGTGCGCGATGCGCGACAGGCGACGCGTGTTGTCGTCGAGGATGTCGAGGTCGACCACCATCAGCGGCAGCCGCTCGCCGCGCACCAGCTCGCGCAGCCGCTCGTAGTCCCAGCCCGCGGCGCTCAACGTGAGCCGCCCTTCCGCCCCCGCTTGGCCGCCTTGTTCGAGTAGCGCTCGAGCTTGAGGCCGGCGAGGGCGAAGCGCACGAACGAGCGCAGGCCGTCGCCGAAGAGGTTGACGGTCAGGTTGGTGAAGAGGCGGTACTTCTCCTTCGTGTACGGGTACCAGTTCGCCTCGATCTTCGAGCTGTCCTTGTCGACCAGGACCGACTTGACGTTGCAGAAGGCGTGCAGCCCGTGCTCGCCCTTGTAGCGGCCGAAGCCGCTGTTCTTGACGCCGCCGAAGGGCAGCGCCGGGTTGGCCTCCGTCGCCATCACGTTGTTGATCGACACGCCGCCCACCTCGAGGGCGCGCGCCACGCGCTTGGCGCGCTCCAGGTCCTTGCTCCACACGCTGGCGGTGAGGCCGTACTCGGAGTCGTTGGCGAGGCGGACGACCTCGTCCTCGCCGTCGAACGGGATGAGCGGGATCACCGGGCCGAACGTCTCCTCGCGCGCCAGCAGCATGTCGGGGGTGACGCCGTCGACCACGACCGGCGGCACCAGCCGCGAGACGCCGTCCCACTCGCGCCCCAGCACCTCGGCGCCCTTGGCGCGCGCGTCGTCGAGGTGGCGCGCCACGATCTTCACCTGGAAGTCGGTGGTCATGGCGCCGAGGTCGGCGTCGCCGTCCGAGTCGATCCGCTGCTCGAGCCGGTTCACCTCCACGACCAGCGCCTGCTTGAAGGCGGGATGGATGGAGCGCTGGACGTACAGGCGCTCGACCGATGTGCACGACTGGCCGGTGGTGGTGAGCGCGCCCCACGCCGCGCCGGCGGCGGCGCGGCGCAGGTCGACATCGTCGAAGACGATCATCGCGTCCTTGCCGCCGAGCTCGAGCTCGACCGGGATGAGCAGGTCCGCCGCCTGCGCCAGGATCTTGCGCCCGGTGCGCGTGCTGCCGGTGAAGAAGATCTTGTCCGGCTTCTGCCCGACCAGGTCGGCCCCGACCGCGCCGTCGCCGTAGGCGACCCGCACCCAGTTCGGGGCGAACTGCGCCTCGGCCAGCAGGTCCTCGATCAGGCCCTCCAGCGGCGTCCACTCCGACGGCTTGAAGACCACCGCGTTGCCCGCCGCGAAGGCGCAGGCGATGGGGACGATCGCCTGGTAGAAGGGGTAGTTCCACGGCGCGATGACCAGGATCACCCCGAGCGGCTCGTACCAGGTCCACGACGTCTTGCCCATCAGTGCCAGCGGCGTGTGCTGCTTGCGGTCGGCGAGCGCCTTGCGGCCGTGCTTCTCGAGCCAGGCGAAGTTGTCGAGAACGCCGAAGATCTCCGAGATCAGCGCGTCGGAGCGCGACTTGCCGGTGTCGCGCTGGATGCGGTCGATGATCTCCTCGCGGCGGCGCAGGATGACGCGCTTCAGGCTCGACAGGTGCGCCAGGCGCTCGTCCAAGCCGACTCGGCGCAGCGAGGCGAAGCCGGCGCGGGCGCTCTCGACCGCGCCGCGTTCCGCTACTTCGGCGGGGGGCGGCAACGGCTTCACGGCGCCGTCTTCCGACGCGCCGGGGGTCTCGACCACCTTCGCGTCCCAGTGCAGGACCGGGAAGACGGCGGCGCCCTCGCCGACGTCCGAGTAGTAGAGCGTCATCACCACGCCTTTGACGCCGAGGTTGACCAGGCGCGCGGCGGCGGCGACCGGCCCGGGCAGCGACTCGTGGCGGTCGCTGAGCCGGAACAGGCCGCGCACCGCGAAGCGCGGCAGGTAGCGGAAGAGCGAGAGCAGGAACTTCACGCCGCTGCGGTCGCCCTCGTACATGTGGGCGAGCATGCGGTCGGCCTGCTCGGCGCAGCGCGACTTGGAGAACGACGGCAGCTCGCCGTCGCCGGGGATCAGCACGTCGCCGATCTTCAGCAGGCCGGCGTACTGGGTGGCGTTGAGAAGCTGCGGCTTCATGCGGCGTCCTTCGCGATGCGGTCCGCCCCCAGGAGGGACAGCGCCATGATGGTGAACGACGGGTTGATGCCGGGGGCGTTGGGAAAGATGCTCGAGTCGGCGGTGTAGATGTTCTTGAACCCGTGCAGGCGGAAGTCCGGCGAGGTGACCGAGCGCTTCGGGTCGGTTCCCATGTTGCAGCCGCCCATCAGGTGCAGGCCGATGGCGACGTTGCCCTCGATGATCTCCTTCACGCCGGTGGAGTGGAAGATGTTGTGGATCGCCTGCCGGCCGCGGTCGCGGCGCCGGCAGTCCTCGTCGTTGAGGCGCTTCTCGATCACCGGCTGGCCGCCGGAGCCGACCCGGATGCGTCCCGGGTTGGTGTCGCGCACCGCCACCTCGATGCAGGCCAGGTGGGTGATGCGCTTCATGCGCTCCTGGTGCCAGCGGCCGAAGCCCGGCACCAGCATGGCGATGCCCACCGGCGGGGCGAAGACGTTCTCCAGCTTGAAGCCGCCGCGCCGGAAGGTCGGGTCGTTCGACTTGTACGACTGCAGCGGGCCGCGGTGGGCGTTCACCGGCTCGTCGTAGAGGCCGAGGAGCATGTACTGCGGGTGGGTGTAGAAGTTCTGCCCCAGGGCCGGCAGGCGCTTGTCGAAGCCGGAGGCGAGGAGCAGGCGCGAGTTGCCGATGGCGCCCGCCGCCAGCACCAGGATGCGGCCGCGGTAGGTGGCGGTGGCGCCGTCGGCGCCGACGCCGGTGACCGCCACCGCATCGTCGGAGTGCTCGACCCGGTTGGCCTCGAACTCGGGGATCACCTCCAGGCCCGCTTCCCGGGCTTCCTTCAGGACGGTGACCGGCGTGCTCTGCTTGCTGTCGATGCGGCAGCCCATCAGGCACTCGATGCAGCAGTTACCGTCCTGGAAGCGGCAGTCGCCTTGGGCGCGGGTCAGCGGCGCGTAGCGGTAGCCGTTGTTGGCGAAGCCCTGCCGGAAGATCTCGGCGTTGCCGTTGCGGTATTCCTCCGGGACGGTGCGGATCTGCAGCTTCTTCGCCGCCGCGTCGTACCAGGGGTCGAGGTCGCGGCGGTTGAGAAAGCCGACGCCCGAGGCCTCCTGCCAGGCGTCGAAGGCGCTGTCGTCGAAGCGGTCGAGCAGCGCCTGGTTGACGATCGACCCGCCGCCGACCGCCTTCGGCCGCAGCAGGCCGATGCTGGCGTCCTTGTTGAGCTCGATGCCGCCGCCCCAGTAGAGCTGCGAGTTGGCGTCGAGCTCGTTGCGCGGGTAGGTGTCGCGCGTGAACGACTTCCCCGCCTCCAGGGCTAGGCACTTCATTCCCGCCTGCGATAAGGTGCTCGCCACGAACGATCCGGAGATCCCCGCGCCGACGATCAGCGCGTCATAAGTCGACTGGCTCATGTCATCTTTCCCCTCATTGGAGCTGGCCGGCCCCGGTGGCCCGACCTTGTGCAAAGCGGGAATCTACAATCAAGAAGGAGCGAGAGGAAACATGCTGGCGATTCGAGGGACGGAAGAAAAGCCGGCCGTGGGCCGGAAGGGGTTGGAAAGCAGCGAAAAGCCGGGCGTCCGGGGACGCCGCCTCGCCTGGGGCGCGGCGCTGTGCGCGATCCTGGTGGCGGGCAGCGCCGCGGCGGAGAGCGTGACGATAGAGCCGTCGAAGGACAACACGATTTACGAGGAGGGGGACCTGAGCAACGGGAAGGGGCAGTATTTGTTCGTTGGCCGGACCTCCTCAGTCGGCGGTAATAGTCGGCGCCGCGCTCTTCTGGCCTTCGACGTCGCGGGATCGGTTCCCGCTGGCGCGACGATCGACAGTACGTCCTTGACCCTCTTCGTGTCCAAAAGTGCTCCCGGCTCCGCGTCGCTACAGGTGTCGCTGTATCGGTTAACACGTGATTGGGGGGAAGGTGCCTCAGATGCAGCCACGGTGATGCCCATGGAGGGCAGAGGAGCGCCGGCTGAAGCCAGTGACGCTACATGGACGTTCGCCATGTTCGACACCGAACAGTGGTCAACCCCTGGGGGGGATTTCGTCGCCGACGCGAGCGCGACACAGACGCTCATGGGCGCGGGGTTCCCTCCGCCCGCTCCTTACACTTGGAACTCCGCTGCCATGACTGCCGACGTGCAAGCATGGCTCGACTCACCAGAATCGAACTTCGGCTGGATCATGATCGGCGACGAGTCCACCGAAACGACAGCGAGACAACTTCTCAGCCGAGACTCGAACGTTGCGTCGTTCCACCCCATGCTGACCATCGAGTTCAGCGGCGGAGCGACACCGACGCCGACGCCCACGCCGTTGGTTTCCAGCTGCGTCGGTGACTGCAACGGCGACGGCGAGGTGGCGATCAACGAGCTGATCACGGGCGTGAACATCGCGCTCGGCGGCCTGCCGCTCGACCGCTGCCCGTCCTTCGACATCAACGACGACGGCGAGATTGAGATCAACGAGCTCATCACCGCCGTGAACAACGCCCTCGCCGGCTGCCCGTGAGCCGGCTCCAGATCTCTCCCGCATGAGGCTGTCGAATTTCTTGCCGCTCCTCTTCGGAGGAGGGAAGCGAAGCGCACAACCGTCATGCCCGCAATCCACTAGCGGGCATCCCGGTCGTGATTCCGCGAAGCCTACAGTCGCTCGCGGTTCGCGCTTCGACGAGTTCGCCCGACGGCTCGAGGTGATCTCCCCCGGCGATCGGTTGCGCACCCCGCTGCCCGGAGAATAAGATCCGGATTCGTTCTCGCATAACCGGCGGTGATCAGGGTTCGGTTCGGTGCAACTACATCCGAAAGGGGGAGAGGAATGGCAGAGAGTGACGTCGTGGTTGGAGGGCCGACGAGGCCGTTGTGGTTGTCGGGTTGCTCCCTGCTACTCGGAATCGTCGGCATTCTTGCGGTCACCGTCCGGGCCGCCACTGGCACGATCACGGTCACGAACACCACCGATCACGACTTCGGATCGCTGCGCCTGGCCATCAATGCCGCCACGACCGGGG
>CAYTBC010000222.1:0-6355 GCA_964435765.1 uncultured Desulfosarcina sp. | reverse complement strand
GCGAACCGTGCTGCTGGTCGCAACTGCCGGCCATGCCCAGACCCTGACCGGCATGCGGGAGCTCATCTGGAGCCTGTCCTCCCGGTCTTTAAAATTGCGTCACCAGCGTAAAGAGCTCAAAGATCTGATAAAAAAGACCCGCTTGACGCTCGAAGCACTCAAAAATACAGCTTTTGGCCAAGGGCCCGCGACCGTTGCCGGATCCGACGGTGCGGCGGCCCTGGCGGATGCGGCCCTCCAAGAACGTGTCAAAACCAAAGCCGATCAAGTATCGCGCCGACTGATGCATCTGCGGCTGCAGCACCCGGAGCAGGTCGATCGGGATACGATCAAGCAGCTGGCCGCAGAACGCCAGTTGTTGCGTCGTCTGCTCTGGCGCACGACCTATACGGCGGTCGACTTTGTGCCCGAAGAGCGGCAGAAGCTCTCCGAGCTGCTGCCTCTGGCCGTCGCGGACCAGAAGGCTGTTTTAGCGGACGCCCTAACGCAGCTGACTCTGGTCGAAAGTGCCCGCAATTTTCGGGGCCAGGCCAAAATCTATGATTTGATGACGGTCGTTTCCCTGCACTTATCGAGCCATGGAGACGGATTTGGCGCCTTTAATTTCGGCTGGCTGTATCCGTTCAGACCGCGAATTAACCGGGTGGCCGCCTACAGCCTGCTGGATGAAGTTTTGCGCCGGGGTAGAGAGCAGATCGAACAATCCCCTGAGTATACCGGACTATTTAAAGACACGCTGCGTCCCAGTCGGCGTCAATCCTGGCAGAGCTATTTTATTGATCAACCCTACCTGGGCGGGGAGGTGTCGGCCCTGGCCGGTTATCACGGGCTGACTTTTGCGACCACCCATGATGCCCGTGCCAGCTGGGGGACGCCCCATGATACCCTTGAAAAGGTCAATCTGGATTTTGCGATTAAGCAAAGCGCGGTCGTTTGCGGCCTGGTCCAGCACCTGGCCCAGGCTGCCAAACTGCACGAAGGTATTTTTCCGCGCGACGGATTGTCATCCGTGACCGGCCGGGCTAAATTCCTGAGGCAGGGAGAGCTTTTCGCCGACCAGCCCGCACCGGGGACCGTGCTGCTGGCCTATCAGGGGCCGGCCCGCTACCACGTGATCGTCGATCACATGGGAATGTTTTACCTGAATGGACTGGCCGACAAAAAGCACAGCTTCCATAAGGTCATTCTCGAAGGCTATAAATTTGACGATGAGACCGGCACGGTGATCTGGACCATTGACAAAAAGAAGACCGGCAAAGACGCTTATCGCGTTAAAATGTTTCGGCCATATATGGAAACCGACCTGGTCATGTTTGCCGGCAACGGCACCACCATATTTAATCTGCTGGAGCCGCGAACCTTTCGATACCTGACCAAAGGCAACGTCATCGACGGTCGCCGGGAGGCTGATCCGCTGCGCTTTTTTTACAGCCGGCTGGATACCTGGCAATCGACTTTGACCTCGGTTTTTCTGGAACCCGGCACGCCGCTTAAAATGACGTTGTCCGACACGGTGCTGCGCAAAAAAATGCTTCTGCTGCATTCAAACCGGGACGATCCCCAGGGCAGCGGCTACATGATTGAAAAATGGCCGTTTCTGTACCGCACGCAATATCGGGTGGCGCGGGATATGTGGGCCTTGATCAAACCGCGCATCACCAATCTGGAAAAGCGCGGAATTTTCAATGAGCGCATCCGCAGCCTGGAGGATGAGGGGCTGGCGGCCCTGAAAACCGCCGACAGCGCCCTGGCCGAAAAGCAGTATGATATTTTCAGTGAAGCCAGCGCCAAATCCTGGGCATTGGCCAGCCGGGTGTATGATGATGTCGAGAATACGCAAAAAGATGTTCTTTACGGCGTGCTTTTCTACATTGCCCTGTTCGTGCCCTTTGCGTTTTGTCTTGAACGCCTGCTGTTTTCCTACTCAAATATATACAAACGCATCATTGCCTTTAGTTCCATTCTGGTTGTGCTGATCGTCATTATCTACAACGTTCATCCGGCCTTCCGGCTGGCCTACAGCCCCATGGTCGTCATTCTGGCTTTTTTCATCATGGGACTGTCGGTGATTGTAACGCTGATTATTTTCTTCCGGTTTGAGGATGAAGTGACCCGGCTTCAAAGCCGGGCCAAGTTGACGCAGTCCGGTGAGATCGGCCGCTGGAAAGCGTTTGTAGCGGCATTTTTGTTGGGTGTCAGCAACCTGAGGCGTCGCCGCCTGAGAACCATTTTGACCTGTGTCACACTGGTCATCCTTACCTTTACCATCATGAGTTTTACCTCGGCCAAATCCATGCGGCGCCATGTCCGAGTGCTCTATGATCGCCAAACACCTTATATCGGATTTTTGCTCAAAAATGTGAACTGGAGAGAATTGCCGCCCCAAGCCTTCGGCACCATATCCAATGCGTTTGCCGGCCAGGGAACGGCGGTACCGCGCGTGTGGCTGGAAGATGAAGACAAGACCAGGGCCACCCGCATACCGATTGGCTATAAGGATCGCACATTTATCGCTCAGGGTATGGTGGGTCTGTCCGATCAGGAAGGCCGCGTAACCGGAATGGATAAGATTTTGATCGGTGGACGCTGGTTGACGGCCGATGACCGTCTGGCGGTTTTGCTGCCGGAACGCTTGACGCGCAATCTGGGTATTGATCCTCTCAACCCCGAAGGTCACACGGTCTTCCTGTGGGGAATGCCCTTTGAAGTTCGGGGCGTTTTTTCCGGGGACAAACTTCAGGAACGCGTGGATCTGGACGGCGAGCCGCTGACGCCGGTGACATTTCCGCGGGAAACGTCCACCGAGATGACCGAGGAGGTCGCTGAAGCTCTGGAATCCGGCGACGACGTCCGGGAATTTCAAAGCCGCTATCAACACATTGCCGGGGATCTGACCGTCATCGTGCCCTACCGCACCCTGATGGCGGCCGGCGGCAATTTGAAAGGCGTGGCCATTCGTCTGCGGTCCCAGGCGGCGATCGAGAATACCGCCCGCGATTTGATTGACCGCTTTGGACTTTCTTTGTTCAGTGGAGAGCCGGACGGCACCTATCTTTACAATGCCAGCGATTCAATGAGCTACAGCGGCGTTCCCAATATAATCATCCCACTGATCATATCGATCCTCATCGTTTTAAATACGATGATCAGCAGTGTCTATGAGCGCAAGCGGGAGATTGGGATTTACACGTCGGTGGGACTGGCACCTTCGCATGTATCCTTTCTTTTCATCGCCGAGGCCATGGCCTTCGCAGTTTTAAGTGTGGTGTTCGGCTACCTGCTGGCCCAAATTACGGCCAAACTTTTTGCCGAAACCTCACTGTGGTCCGGGATTACCGTCAATTATTCATCCATGTCGGGTGTTGCGGCCATGCTTCTGGTAATTGCCGTGGTGCTGATCTCGGTAATCTATCCCTCAAAAGTGGCGGGGGAGATCGCAATGCCCGACGTGAACCGCTCCTGGACCCTGCCGGCAGCCAGAGGAAATGAACTTGAGATCATCCTGCCGTTTTTAATGACCCTTAAGGAGCACCGCAGTGTCGGCGGCTTTCTATACGAATATTTTGAGGGTCACCAGGATATAACCCACGGCATGTTTTCCACTGCAGATGTCGGCTTCGACTTTATATGCGTCGAACCGCCCGGTCCGGCCGGCGACGCGACTGCCAGCCCGGAAGGCGAATTTGAATCCGAGCAGTGTCTGCAGATCAGATCGCGGGTCTGGCTGGCGCCTTTTGACCTCGGAATTATGCAGCAGGTATCGATTCAATTCAGGCCGGCTAAAGATGAGGCCGGCTTTCTCGAGATCCAGGTTCAGCTCTACCGTGAGTCCGGTGAAGTCAATGCCTGGTACCGGATCAACAAATCTTTTTTGCATGATATCCGCAAACAATTGTTGATATGGCGCTCCTTTGAAGACGCGACGAAGGTTCATTATGAGCAGCTGCTGCTCGGAGCGGAAAAAGAGTTAGGGATACAATCCTGATGACGGAAAATGCAACTGCGAAAGACAATCAGAAAACATCCGGCGCAAAGATCCGTTGGCGGGCTCTTTGGATCGGATCCATTTTTGCCCTGGCAATTTGCCTGATCACACCCTTCAACAATGCCTACCGGCAGGGCACGCCGCTGGGGGGGGGGAATTTCCCGCTGGCGCCATTTTACTTATTGATCTGGTTGATGATCCTTACGGCTCTTTTGCGGAAACTGCTCAAAGGCCGCAA
The DNA here is from genome assembly GCA_964435765.1 of uncultured Desulfosarcina sp. Taxonomy (GTDB): domain Bacteria; phylum Desulfobacterota; class Desulfobacteria; order Desulfobacterales; family JAFDCJ01; genus JAFDCJ01. The sequence continues at coordinate 2,132 of CAYTBC010000222.1, read as the reverse complement.
TTTGTTGACCGGCAAGGAGCTTTTGGTATCCTGGTCTCTGATGGTGTTGTTGTCCGGGATCGCCTGGACGGGTTTGGCACGCACCTTTTTTATCAATTTAACCACTCCCTATTACTTCTCCACGGTCGAAAACCGCTGGCAGGAAGTTCTTCACCCGCTGCTGCCCCAAAGCTGGTATCCCCAGAGCGAGGAAGCGATCGTTGCCTTTTATAACGGCCTGACCGGTGGCCGGCAGATGAGCTGGCTGGAGGTCTTTGACCATATCCCATGGGGTGCGTGGCTGGGACCGCTGCTTGGCTGGGCGGTATTTATTTTGCTTTGCTACTTCGTGATGGCTTGCATCGTCAGTCTGCTGAGCAAACAGGGGTTGTACAACGAAAGGATGAATTTTCCATTGCTGCGGGTGCCGTTGTTGATGCAGGAGGCTTTGGACAATAACGAACTGGGGCGCCTTTTCACCAATCGATTTTTATTGGCCGGTTTGCTCATCCCGGTCTGTCTGCACCTGCTCAACGGCCTCAATTTTTACAACCCGTCCATTCCCTCGATTCCCACCTTGATTCTGGCCGGACAATATTTTCCTAAACAGGGACTTTTTTCAGGTTTTAATAAACTGAAAATCTACATCTACCCGGCCTTTATCGGCTTCGCTTTTTTGACTTCCAAGCAGATATCGTTTTCTTTCTGGTTTTTCTATATTGCCGGAGCGCTGCTGATCGGACTCTTTGATTTTTTGGGTTTCAATATACCGGCAGCGGCCCTGGGGGTAACCTTCGGACCCACCATATCCCGACCCGAAGAAACCCAGATGATCGGCGCTTATCTGGTGTTTTTTGGGTTTCTGGCCTGGTTGGCCCGGTTTCACTTTCGAGATATTTTTCTGAAAAGTTTCGGTCTAAAAAAAGATGGTGATAATGAGCAGGAGTGGCTTTCCACCCGGCAGGCTTTCTGGGGGGCCGCCGTCGGCGGATTTGCCATCGTTCTTTGGGGCCATTTTTTCGGGATGCCGTTTTTTTTATCCTTTCTGGTGATCGGCGCCTTTTTTCTTTTTACCCTGGTGGCCACACGGGTGATCTGCCAGGGCGGTATTGCTTATTTTACGCTGACGGCGGCGCCGCTGGACGCTATTATCGCCTTTTTCGGCACCAAGTTCTTCACCGGTGCGGGAATTGTCGTCGCCGGTGTGCTCCAAAAAGTGCTCTTTGTGGATTTGCGCGAATCCCTGATGCCGTCCCTGTTGCATGCCCGCAAGGTAACGGACCAGACGAAGAACAATCACCGGATTTTTTTAATTATCATGCTGACCTTGCTGGCCGGGGTTGTTGTATCTTTTATAGCCATGCTCGCGCTGTGCTACAAATTCGGCGTGCGCGAACTGGACCTGGATTGGGCCACACGGACTACGGTGGCCGTTTACGACAACGTGTACAGCCTGGTCAGTTCACCGGTCGCCGAACCCAGCAAATGGGTGACGATATTCACCCTGGCCGGTGCCTGCGTGATGTTGGCTTTGGTCGTCTGCTATCACCGCTTTTACTGGTGGCCGATCCATCCCATCGGCTATTTAACCGCTTACAGCTCGGCCATGTGGATTCTGTGGTTCAGCTTTTTCGTCGGATGGCTATGCAACGCCCTGTGCATGCGCTACGGCGGTGTGCAGCTGTTTAAGAAGCTGCGTAATTTTTTTATCGGCCTGATCATTGGAGATTTTCTGATGGCCGGGTCTTGGGCCATTTACGGGCTGTTCAGCTATTCGAGTTATATGGTGTTGCCGAATTGAGTTGCGAGTCGCGGGTTGCGCGTTGCGGGGTTCGCAAATCGTGCTGCCTGGCACAAAGTGAGACATTCGGTTAATGAAAGGTGTCCAATATTTTAAGAAATAACGTGAGAAGTTAAAAAGACCGGGAAATTTATCGGCTATCAGATGATTCAGCTGTGCAAGTGCATAAATTCTCGTTGAAACTTCATCAATATCAACCGCATTGAAAAAATTAATAAATGCATTCAATCCGTTGGAAAGGAATGGAAATAAGCGGGATAACAAGCAAAGTTGCAAACGTAATGCCTAACCCGGACAAGCCGGAAAAGATTGCCACAAAGGCACCAAGACACAAAGGGAAACCTTGGGTTAA
>CAYTBC010000221.1:0-6383 GCA_964435765.1 uncultured Desulfosarcina sp. | reverse complement strand
AGCCGGAAAAGATTGCCACAAAGGCACCAAGACACAAAGGGAAACCTTGGGTTAAATATGTTTCTTCGAGTCTTGGTGTCTTGGTGGCGAAAATTTTTTGTGCATAAAATGCAAAGTAATTAGAATTAAGCCGAACACAGGAGACGCGACATGCAACTCATCGTGCGCACCACGCACCACGAAACGCGTAACGCGTAACGCGCAACTCGCACCACGCAACCCGTAACACGGAACACGGAACCCGGATATGTACGAAGACAAGGAACTCCAGGAATATAGAGATCTTCTAAAGACCCCGGATCATTTTGAGGAGGGGTTTGACTGGAAGACCGTTGTGGGGGCCGTTTTTATCGGCTTTCTCATGATGCCGGGCAGTATGTACCTGCAGTTGGTGATCGGGCAGGGTATCGGGCCGGCCGCACGCTGGGTGACAATCATTCTATTTGCCGAAATGGCCAAGCGTTCCTACAGCGAATTGAAACAGCAGGAAATTTTCCTGCTCTACTACATGGCCGGCGCAGCCCTGCACACGCCGTTTCAGGGGCTTTTGTGGAACCAGTATCTGGTGCAATCCGATGCCGCCCGGATGCTGGGGCTGACGGATTTTATTCCCAGCTGGGTAGCCCCGCCGCCGGAATCTTCCGCGCTGGTGGAGCGCACTTTTTATCACCGCGACTGGCTGATTCCTATTCTTTTGCTTATCGGCACCCAGATTATCCAACGCATCGACCAGTTCGGACTGGGCTACGCCCTGTATCGCATCACCTCCGATGTGGAAAAACTGCCCTTTCCGATGGCACCGGTGGCGGCTCTGGGAACCATGGCGCTGGCCGAGTCCACCGAGGAAAAAGAGAAAAGCTGGAAGTGGCGGGTATTTTCCATCGGCGGGGTCATCGGCCTGGCCTTCGGGGGAATCTATGTTCTATTGCCCACGGTATCCGGACTGATACTAATGGAGCCGATTCGGCTGATACCCATTCCGTGGGTTGAATTAACCGGCCACACCGAGGATATCCTTCCGGCCGTGGCCACCGGTATTCAGTTTGATCTCGGTTTGGTTTTTATCGGAATGGTCTTGCCTTTTTGGGCGGTCATCGGCGGGTTGGTGGGGCTGGTTATCACCATTGTGGCCAATCCGATTCTGTTCCGCCATGGAATTCTGACCCGCTGGCATCCGGGGATGGGAACCGTCGACACAATCTTTGCCAATAATTTTGATTTCTACCTGAGTTTCGGTATCGGCCTGGGGCTGGCCATTGCCCTGATCGGTATCTGGCATGTGCTGCGTTCCTTCGGCAAAGCCAGTGCCTCCCAGCGGGGCACGTTGAGGGATCTTTTTCGCCCGCCCAAGGGCCGGGGGGATTTTAATTTCTGGATTTCGATCGGCATCTATGTTTTTTCAACCCTCTCCTATGTGACGTTGTGCCTCTGGCTGGTTCCCAATTTCCCGGTGATGTTCTTCCTGGCCTACGGGTTTATCTACACCCCGGTTGTCTCGTATATTACCGCGCGCATGGAAGGCATTGCCGGGCAGTTTGTCAGCCTGCCCCTGGTGCGGGAAGCCAGTTTCATTGCCGGCGCCAAGTATTTCGGCTACCAGGGCATCGAGATCTGGTATGCGCCCATACCGATCCATAATTACGGCCAGGCCACGGTCAGTTTTCGCGAGATCGAGCTGACCGGCACCAGCATTCGCGGAATCATCAAAGCTGAAATCGTGGTTTTTCCGATCGTGATGGTCGCCAGCCTGCTGTTTTCCCAATTCATCTGGCGCCTGGCTCCGATTCCGTCCAGCGCCTACCCCTATGCCCAACAACTGTGGCATTTGCAGGCCTTGAACACACTGTTGATGCAAACTTCGACCCTGGAGGGAAATTCACTATTTTACCAGGCCCTCAACGGGATTTATGTGCTGGCGGGCATCGGGCTGGGAGTCGTTACTTATGGCATCTTAACGCTGTTCGGGCTGCCGATTATGCTGGTCTACGGAATGGTGCGCGGGTTGGGACAGAGCACACCGCACGGGCTCATACTGGAAGTTGCCGGAGCATTGCTGGGCCGTTTCTTTTTTATGAAACGTTACGGTGCCATGTGGCGCCAGTATGCCCCGGTACTTCTGGCCGGTTTTTCGTGCGGCATGGGTCTGACCGGCATGTTTGCGATGGGGGTTACGCTGATTCTCAAGTCATTGGGGAGGTTGGCCTATTAGAAATAATTGAAGATTGCAGATTGAATATTTGTGGTATTCTATCTTTTTTAACTGCCTCTTTAAATTGAATATTGTATATAATGTTGTAGATTGAATAATTATGGTATTTTTGGCTTCTTCAGGAAAATAGCAGGTTGAATAAAATCAAAAGACGGAACACCTTAAATCTTCAATTTTCAATTTACAATGGGGGGGAACGTCGTATGAAAAAGATACTTGTCTTAGCTGTTAGCGCAGCATTATTATGGATTGCTGATGTTTGTCTGGCCGTTGATGCACCGCATCAGGTGGCGGTGTTTAAATTAAACACCGATATTGCCGAGGTTAAAGATTATGTCATCATGGAAACGGCCCTGCCGATCCGGTATATGGAGAACATTGAAGAGGTAGAGATCAAGCAGATTGACGGCATCAAAAGCGGTTTGATTGCCTATGCCACCTGCACGGCACCCGGTCGCATCGTCCGCATTAAGCTCAAGTATCAAGATTCGAGCAAGGACTTTTTTGACAAGCTGCTCAAACGGATCGAACAAAAATACGGGAAACCGGATGAATACCGGGGCGATCCCTTTCATATCGTTATCAGCTGGAAATGGTCCTTTACCGACAAGGACAACAATCGCATCAGCCTCACGATACAATACAATTCTATGGATACCGAGGAGAAAATAGGCAATGCCATCAAGCTGACCATGACCAACCTGATGGAGGAAGATGAGCACTGCTACGAGGCCAAGGGGCTCGATCAAAGGGAAAAGCTCCGTCAGCAGAAATATACGATTATGACGCCGGGCTTAAGCGGTTGGGATCTTTATCTGCCGCGGTAGATTAAATTGGAGTAATGGAGTGATGGCGTTTTGGGGAATTGCATGATATTTTCCACCACTCCATATCGTTGGAAACAAGATAAGGACAATTATATTCAGCTTTCACGAAACCAAGAATTGACTGATCATTGGAGACAAGTCGCCTGGAACGGTATCCGCTTTAAGGCCCCGACGGACTGGGAGGTAGGCAAAATCGGCGCCCGTCACCTGATACTGGAGGATGAAACGGGACCGGTGATGGAGGTGAAGTGGGGACCTGTAAAGGGGTCTTTTTCCCACGAGACCCTTCTGAAGCGATTGACGGCCTCGCAGTCCGGCAAACTTAAAAGCGGACTGGCCGAATGGTTCCTGCCCCCGCCCTGGCAAGTGGCGCTGGCAGGCTTTGAGGCCAGCGGCTTATTATGGCAGGGTCAACAGATAAGCGGCCGCGGTGCCATCCTGTTTTGCCGGGTCTGCCGCACTGCGACCCTGGTTCAATTTTTCAGGGACAGCTCGGCCAAAAGCGAGAAGGTGTTGCTGAGCGTTCTCAAATCGTTGCAAGACCATCGGCAGGATGGCTGCACGCTATGGTCGGTTTTCGATATCCGGGCAAAATTGCCCGCAGAATTCCGTCTTGCGCGCCACCGGTTTGAAGCTGGAAAATATGAACTCCGATTTAACGACGGTAAACAAAATGTTTATCTCTGCCGCTGGGCGCCGGCCGCCGCAATTTTGGACGGGCGGGATCTTATCTGGTTTAGCGGGACGATCCGCGGTTTTGAGGCCGCCCAATCGCATTGGGTGGCCAGCGATGATGGCAAGGCCGTTGAAGCCGTCAAAGCACCCACCGGCACCTGGCGGCGGGCGATTTGCCGATTGAAAATTAAGCCGTCTTTTTTCTGGTGCCGTCTGTGGCACCTGGAAGAAAAAAACCGCATTCTGAGCGTCCGAGCCGAAAGTAAGACCCCATTCGATGGGCAACTTTTGAATCGAATTTGTGCGGATTATGAAAGTCTTTAGAAGAAAGCGTCAAACGCCGCATTTAACACGCACCCAAGCACTTGAATATCGGCCGGCCAAAAGCGTTCGGATCAGCGAAACCCGTTTGGCAACCGGAGAGGTGCTGATAGAGTATCCGCTGACGGTGCGGCCTTGGATCGCTGCGGTGGCCAAACGCCTGAGAGGATCGTCGGCGCGTGTCCAAACCAAAAAGCTTCAGTTGGATGCAATGGGAACCGCTGTATGGGACCTTGTGGATGGCAACCGTTCGGTACGCCGAATCGTTCGGATCTTTGCCGAAACCCATCGTTTGGAAAATAAGGAGGCCGAGGTGTCGGTTACCGGCTTCATACGGGAACTGGGCAAACGCGGTCTCCTCGGCCTGCGGTAATTTTAGAGCTAACGCGTCTAGAAGGACCGGAGCGCATCGTCCATGGTGGCAACAATCGGCAAAAACGAGTCAAATCCGGCGATTTCGAAGACTTCCTTGACATAATCCTGCATGGAGCACAGCATGATGCGGCCTTCCTCGCGTTTGATGGCCTTGGTGGCCTTCAGGATGACACGCAATCCGGCGCTTGAAATATAGTCCAGGTCCTTAAAATCAACAACCATGTTTTTGGACCCGTCGGTGATCGCCTGGAAAATCTTTTGTTCGAACCCCTGTGATGTGTTTGAATCCAGGCGACCATTGAGTTTAAAGATATTGATGCCGCTTTGTTTTTCCTCAATAATTTCCATTACCATCCTCCCAGTTGGTGTGTATTCCCCGTCATCAAATATGATGTTTTCTGATTCGGCATAATTTCATTCAGTTTTAGGCGCTGGTATTAAGAATCATTTTTCAAGATTTTTTTCAGCGTTAAAACGTTTTTATCGTCGCATCTTTGATAGCAAATCTCATCCATCAGTTTTTTCATAATGTGAATACCCAGTCCCCCGATTCTACAATTCTCAACGGAGCAGGCGACATCGGGAGTATCAAATTCGATGGGGTTAAAGGCGATGCCGTCATCCTCGATGCACAGGCAAAGTTCTTTTTTCCGTGGCGTGATGGTGACTTTGATCATATGCTCCTCATCGTCTTTAAAACCATAGGAGATGATGTTGGTGAACAATTCATCCAAGGCCAGATTGATTTCGAATATTAATTTTTTGGGCAATCCGATTTTTTGGCCGAAATCTTCCAGGTTCTGGCATAAGTTGTCTAATTCGGACAGGCTGCTTCGGAGTTCAAATGAATACTCTTTTTTCGCCATAAACGACCGCCTTTCGAGGACACGCGCTAAGCTACCCGAGTCGTGCCGCCCCATCACCCCCGTGTTGTAATTCAACCCCGTCGCCGGCACTCAAATCAGGGTTACCCCTAATTTGCGTATGCATCCGCCGCACTGATCCCCTTGATCGGTGAGAAATCTTTTCTCCCAGGTATCGACACTTTGGGCAACGGCTTTGCAGATTTTCAGCATTAAATCGGGAAACTGTCCCATGGTTTTGGTGAATTTTTCCCGATTCAATACAAGGCAGGTTGTATCCGTAGCTGCTTTAAGAGAAAACAACCGGCTCGTTTCGCCCAGCAAAGTCAGTCCCCCGATGAATTCGCCGGTTTCACAATCACGAACCTGGATGGTTTTGCCGTTGTCTCCGCGTTCGAGACCGGCTTTGCCGTTAATAATATAAAAAGCCTGGCCGTCGTCCTCGTCCTGGCGAAAAATAAACTCTCCCGGCCTGAATTTTTCCCTCGTACAAAGATAAGCGAAAATTTTAAGGGTTTCAAGAGGAAGTCCTGAGAAAAAATAGGTTTGTCTCAATATTTCCAGGTTTTCCTGAAATTCACTCGAAGGCGATGTCTTATTTCTTTCCGACAAGCTCATACAACATTCCTTTCCGGGCGATCAGTTCATGATAGGTGCCCATTTCAAGAATTTTGCCTGCTTTCATGACCGCGATCTTGTCATAGTTTTTAATGGTATCCAGCCGGTGAACGACCGATATCACGGTGCTTTTATTCTTCCAGCGGGTTTCCAGCAAGTTTTGAATGCGGGTTTGGGATTTGTTGTCCAGCGCCGAGGTCGCTTCGTCCATTATCAAAATCCTGGGCTCCTTGAGAAATATCCGGGCAATCGCCAGCTTTTGCTGCTGCCCGCCTGACAGTTTATCACCTTTGGTTCCGACCTCATAATGCATGCCGATTTCAATTATGGCTTCCAAAAAATCTTCTTCTATTAAAAGCTGAATAATGCTCTGGTCGATTCTTTCCTGGGTCTGGGGATTGGTGGTTTTAGTTTTACCGAAAAAGATATTGTTCAAAATAGTCTGAGAATATATGTATTCCGACATTTGATAAAAAGTAAAGGCGTCCGGGTCGT
>CAYTBC010000220.1:0-6477 GCA_964435765.1 uncultured Desulfosarcina sp. | reverse complement strand
CATAAGCGACATGTAGCGTTTGCCGGCATCTGGTAGCGTTACAGTAGCGCCCTTAGAGATGCTAATAACGCCCGTGCTGTAAAGGGTATCCCGGTTCATTCGAATGATATTCTGTTTGTCGATCGGTGTGGGCGCACGGTTACTGTGTACCTTGTTGATACCACCTGCTTGCTTAACTATGCCGGCGTATTCAAAATCCGTCTGCGCTCTATCAAAATTGTCTACATTGACGACGATGGCCGTCTTAACCTTGTCCGCCCGCACGATCGACCAACAAGACAAGGCCAGTAAGCCGATACCCAAAAACAATGTAATTCGACTGAATCTTTTTATCATTGTTTTATCCTTCAACAACTTGTTTAGTGTTTGAATAATTGGGTTTTGAATAAGGTTCTTAATTAACATTTGGTTGACTACCGGCTACGGTAACCGGGTTGGCGGAACAACGTGATTGGCGTTGCCACACCAAACACGGTGAATGAAGCAACCGGAGTTGCAAAGCCTGAGACGAATCAACTCCGGTTCACCGATTTGTTAGCTGGTCAATGCCGTGCCTCAACGAACCAGTTCAATATCACTCGGCCGCCAGGTCTTGGTGAAGAAGGATTCGAGTTGGCTATAGAGGCGCAGGATCGTGGATTAATCCCTGTCGGACATCGTCTGATAATTATCAGTAAAATATTCTCGATAATATTGTTGTCAAGGCATAATGCAGTACTATTCAGATTCAAGTAAGAGTTTAAAAATTAGAAAACATTAGACAAATGTAAAAAAGGTGGGAGCCAGGGCGAACATACACTTTTTTCAGATAATATTTTTGTTGGACTTCGTGCCTGAACATGAACTTTGGCGAGGTCGAAAATTTGTTGGATTTGCTGACGCAATATGAAAATTTGCCCTTTTCAAGATAGGGCTTAATCAGCTTGGAACCTTGCTTTAGTAAAACTTGTGATGGTGTCTTTACGAACTGGCCGACGTCGAGGTCAACCTGGAACGGCTTTTGCGATCAAACGACCACTTCAGTCTATACCTTTTTCCCTTTACCCGAAAATGCCAGATCAACACCTGGAACCGCACAGAGAGGAAAAAATCCATTCTGGGGTCGGTGCGGGAGTTTGCGAGCATCTCCCTCGATGCCCTGCTGGCGGCCTGGCTTGGCAACCTGATCGCCTACGTGGGACTTCTGCCGAAGGTCTCCAGTCTGGTACACAGTCTCAAAAAAGGGACCCATCTCGTGCTGGAAAGCAACGCCGCCTTCAACCGCACCATCTACCACCTGCACCAGGAACTGGAGTTCACCGTGCCCTTTGAAGACACCTTTCAGATGTGCCGCCGCTTCATCGGGCTGTATGAGGAAATGTACGCCACGGGACTGCCGTATGCAATTTTCGAAGTGCGCTTCACGCCGGACGGCCACGACCGGACGTTGATCGGGGCCGGCCGCCGAGAGCGCCGCAGCACCTGGATCGATCTGGTGTGCAATGATTCGGCCGGCTTCGAGCATTACTACGCCGCCGCCGAAGAGCTGACGAAGCAGGTCGATGCCCGGCCCCACCTGGGCAAGTACTGCGAAAACTTTGACAGCAGGGATCTGGAGCGGCTGCACGGGCAATCCTTCGACAGGTCCCGGCAGCTGGCCGCGGCCCACGACCCGGAAGGCAAATTTGTCAATGAATTCACCCGGCGGCTCCTGGCCTCCGAGGCCGGACAGGTGGATTAAAAAGGCATCGAGCAAGCGGCTTAGTAAAGTTCAGTATAGGTCAGGTCGCGGGGAAATGGGTGAGGTCAGTTGTGGTTTGTGAGTTGTCAGTCGTTAAAACTGGAGTATAAATATCCTTTTATCTGAGTTGCTTAGAGTCTACCTTGACGCTGCCATGGGGTGGCTGATAGTTTGGTTGACAGTTATTTTTTTTTGTCATAGATTGAGAGCCGTACAAGCCGAGCCCAACCCGTTTCTCCTGGGTGCCCGGGTGCGGCAGTGACTCGGTTTTTTAGCAGCATCATTTGGTTTCCTGAAGTTTCATAATTTTTAAACATTGAAAATTTTAGGAGATTGACCATGTCTGCGCATCCCCACATCCTCGGCATTGATATCGGTTCGGTATCCATTTCGGCGGCACTCCTGAATTCCCGGCAAGAAATTGTGCAAAGCGCTTATGGGTTTCACCGGGGAAATCCGGCCGAAAAACTCAAGGACCTTCTGACCCCATTTGATCTGACGGTGGTTGGCGGCATTGCCGCCACGAGTGCCACCCCCGGCTTCCTGAAGGCTACCCGCCGCTATGACAGCCGGGTTGCGGTCTTGAAGGCTGTCCACCGTCTGCATGCCAAGGTGGGTTCGATTCTGGTCGTGGGAGGTGAAAAATTCGGCCTGATCCGCCTGGATGAAAACGGCAATTATCTCGGCTTTAAGTCCAACACCGGGTGTGCGGCGGGTACCGGCAGCTTTCTGGACCAGCAGGCCCGCAGATTAAACTTGAGCGGTGCCGCCGAAATCAGCCGCATTGCCTGCAGCAACCCGGGGGCGGTTCCTCAAATTGCCTCGCGCTGCGCCGTGTTCGCCAAGACCGATCTAGTCCACGCCCAGCAGGAGGGCTGCACCCTGGCTGAAATCTGCGACGGCCTGTGCCTGGGTCTGGCGCGCAACATCGTGGACACGCTGTTCAGCGCCGAGGACGTGCGGGGGCCCATCGTCTTTACCGGCGGCGTCTCCTTAAACCGGGCGGTCGTCAAACACCTGCGGTCGTTGACCGGCCGGGAGATCATGGCCGACGGAACACTGCTGTACGCAGCCGTCGGGGCCGCCTTGAGTCTGGCCGATGAGCTGCGTTCACCGGCGCCTTTAGGGCTGCGGTCGCCGGATGATGTGCTCGTCGCCAAGCAGACCCGACTGCAGTATGTTCATGAACCTCTGGAACTGACCCTGTCGGACTACCAGGATTTTATAGGTCTCAAATCCTATTGTTACCCTGGCGCGGATTCGAAGGATACCGGCCGGGTGGAAGTCGACATCTATGCAGACTTGAACCCTTCCGCAACCGTTGACGCCTACCTGGGCATCGACGTGGGCTCCACCAGCACCAAGGCCGTGCTGCTGGACGGGGCCAAAATCGTCCTGGCCGGGTTTTACACCCGCACGGCCGGCAAGCCGGTGGCCGCCGTGCAGGCGCTTTTTGCCGCCATTCGTGACCTGGTTTCGAAAAACGGCCTGAATTTGAGGGTTGTCGGGGCCGGCACGACCGGTGCCGGCCGCAAATTTATCGGCAACATCATCGGGGCGGATCTGGCAGTCGATGAAATAACCACCCATGCCCGGGCGGCCGTTGAAATCGATCCGCAGGTAGACACGATCATCGAGATCGGCGGGCAGGACGCCAAGTTTACGACCCTGCGAAACGGCCGCGTCAACTTTGCGGCCATGAACAATGTTTGTGCGGCCGGCACCGGGAGTTTCATCGAGGAACAGGCGCAGAAACTCGGCTGCCCCCTGTCCCAATTCTCCGCCCGCGCGGCCCACCGCCGGTCTCCGATGGCCAGCGACCGCTGCACGGTGTTCATGGAAAGGGATCTGAACCACTATCTCAATGAAGGCTACCCGGTCGATGACGTCCTGGCCGCGGTGCTGCATTCCGTCTGCGAGAACTATCTGACCCGGGTGGCCGATGAAAAAAGTATCGGCCGGGTAGTTGCCTTTCAGGGTGCGACGGCCAAAAACAAGGCCCTGGTGGCTGCTTTTGAAAAGAGACTCGGCCGGCCGATCAACGTTTCCCGCTATTGCCACCTTACCGGCGCCCTGGGAGCCGCTTTGATGCTGCTGGATCAGAAGATCGCCGCCACCCGTTTCAGAGGACTGGACCTTTATCAAAAACAGATTCCCCTGCGCTCTGAAACCTGTGATCTGTGCACCAATCACTGCAAGCTGACGGTGGCCGAACTGGACGGCCGGCAGGTGGCCTATGGTTTTCTGTGCGGCCGGGACTACAACACCCACCATTATGTCAACAACAACCGTTCGGGATTCGACTTGCTCAAGACGCAGGCCCGGGTATTTTCTTTTAAAAGCGCCAATGAACCGAAGGAAGCCTTTACCATCGGCATTCCGGCGGCTTTGCATCTGCTGGAAGATTTGCCGTTTTGGCAGTTCTTTTTCGATGCCCTGGGCATTAAAACCGTAATCAGCGAGGGGACCCGCAGCAGTCTCAAGGAAGGCAAGCGCCTGGCCGGCGCCGAATTTTGTGCGCCGCTGACCGCCCTGCATGGCCACGTCCACGAACTGATCAACCGTTCGGATTACATCTTTTTGCCGTATTATCTCGATAAAAAGGGACGCGAAAAGGGCCCGCGGCGCCAATACTGCTATTACACCCAGTTTGTGCCCGGCCTGACCACCTTTATGACGGAGGCCGGGGATCGCCGCCAATTTCTGATGCCCGTGGTGCATTACCTTTACAGCCATTTTCACACCAAAGCCGAACTTTACCGGATGGTCAAAGCCATATGCAGGCGGCGCGTCAGCTATTTCGAGGTCTCATCCGCCTACGACCGGGCCCGGGAGTTTATGGACGCCTGCCGGTCACGGTGGCGGGAAATTTATCGAACGCACACCGGCCGCTCCGATGACCTGCACGTGGTGCTGCTGGGCCGACCGTACAACGTGCTTGCCCGTGCCATGCACAAAGGTATCCCGAACATTACGGCGGCCATGGGCATCAAGACCTTTTTTCAGGACATGCTGTCCTACGCCCGGCAGGATGTAAAGCCGATTGAACCCCTGCTCAATGAACTGCACTGGCACTATGCCGCCGGGATTCTGGAGGCCGCCGCAGTGGTGGCGAACACTCCCGGCGCCTATCCCATCCTGATGACCGCTTTCAAATGCTCGCCGGATTCGTTTGTGATCGAGTATTTTAAAAAAATCATGCAGTCCCGTGACAAACCGTATTTGATCCTGCAGCTCGATGACCACGATTCGACCGGCGGCTATGAGACGCGCATTGAAGCGGCCATCCGCGCCTTTCGCAATCACCACGTCGCCCGCCAAACCACAGTGCCGGCTGCGGATATGCCGCTGACGGTCGTCCGCAAATCAAGGGACGTGTTGAACAAAACTTTGATTCTGCCGAACTGGGATCCGATCACCTGTGACCTGATGGCCGCCAATCTCAGGCGGGCGGGATTCGATGCGCGCTGCCTGCAGGAGTCCCCGGCAGCTATCCGGCGCAGCATGCGCTTCAACAGCGGTCAATGCATCCCGCTCAACATAATTGCCCAGGAATTTATCGACTACGTGCAGGCCCACGGATTGGACCCTGCCCAAACGGCCTTGTGGATGGCCGTGGGGGAAATCGCCTGCAACCTCAAGCTGTATCCCCATCACATCCAAAGCATTCTAAATTCCTACGGCCGCGGAATGAACGAGGCGACGGTCTATCTGGGGCAGTTGTCGATGATGGACCTTTCCGTCAAACTGCCGGTCAACAACTATTTTGCCTACATGTTTGGCGGCATGATCCGCAAAATCGGATGTAAAATCAGACCCTATGAACGCCACAAAGGTCAGACCGACCGGGTGATCGCCCGGGCCAAAGATATTCTGCGGGACGCTTTTTTGGGGAATCGCTCCAAGGAGCAGGCCGTTGCCGAAGTGGTGACCGGCTTTGAGGGGATCGAAACCGGCGATCGCAGGCCCCATCCGCAGCGGCCGAAAGTGGCGGTTTTCGGGGATCTCTATGCCCGGGACAATGACGTGTTCAACCAGAACCTGATTCACTTCATCGAGGAAAACGGCGGGGAAGTCCTTACGACGCCCTACAGCGAGTATCTGAAAATGGTTTCAGGCCCCTATCTCAGAAAGTGGCTGATCGAGGGGCATTATCTAAGCGCGCTTTCTTCCCAGGCCTTGATGGCCACCTTAAAAAGAAAGGAAAAAATATACAACAGCCATTTTGCACGAATTTTAAACGAACCGGAGCCGGTGTACGACGAGCCGGCCGGAAACATTCTGGCCCGGTATCATGTGCGTCTGGAAAACACCGGGGAGTCCATGGATAACATTCTCAAAATCCACTATATCAAAAAGCAACACCCGGACGTTGCCCTGTTTGTTCAGGCCAGCCCGGCTTTCTGCTGTCCCGCCCTGATTACCGAGGCCATGGCCGCTGAAATCGAGCGCCAAACCAACACCCCGGTCGTTTCCATCACCTACGACGGAACCGGCGGCAATAAAAACGAGGTCATCATCCCGTATCTCAAGTATCCGCGCCGGGAGCGCCGGAAGGAAGGACGCGAATTACACCGCCGTCTGGGATAGACCGGGGATTTTGGATATTTTGGATTTGCGATTTCGGATTTGGGAATGCAGTTATAGGCGCAAGGCCAAGGATTTTACCTTAGTGCTCCTATTCATAATTACGGTGACGTATTTGCCAGAATGTTTTTTCACTACAAAGACACTGGGTGTTGAATGGATTCGATTTT
>CAYTBC010000219.1:0-6523 GCA_964435765.1 uncultured Desulfosarcina sp. | reverse complement strand
ACGTGGAGAGGATTCATAGGTCGGACAGATAAAATTACAAGACGTATATCCTCTGGTAATCTTCCATATTTACAAAACTCAAAATTACCGATACCTCCAACTAATCACAGGTTAAACACTACCCGATTTTGTTTGGATACTGCAATCGTATCTGCAATCCCATCTTGTGTTAATTTCCCCGGCAAATGTTCATGGTAAATTGTATATTCGCTATGCGTAACCAACACTTTGGCTGAATTGTGGATGTCGGCTATGAAGACACAACTGCAAACCATTGCATATGTCCAATAATAATCTAAACTTTTTCAGCCAATCAACCAGTCAACTAATCAACCAACAACCCAATCAACTAATCAACTAATCAACCGCCTTTCCGCCGCGTGCAGCGGTCCACCAGGTACAGGATGGATTTGTAGTCAATGCCGCTGTGGGTGGTCAGGCCGATTTCGCAGGTGCGGCTGGTGGAATAGCCGGCCTTGACTTCCGGCGTCAGCTGCTGCTTCAAACGCCGCAGGCCGAAGGCATTCAGTTCGGGCACATTGAATCCCCGGTCCCCGGCAAAACCGCAGCAGATCACATCCGGGGTAATCACACTTTCGGCGCACATTGCGGCCAGGCGCAGAAAGTCCGCTTCCAGCCCCATCTTTTTGGCGCTGCAGACCGTGTGAATGGCGATGGTCTCCGGAACCCTCGTAAATTCGAGTCGTCCGGTCAGGTATTTGAGGGTGAATTCGATGGGCTCCAGCAACTGCAGACGGGGATCCAGAGTTTCTTTCATGTGGTACAGGCAGGGGCTCATATCGCACAAAATCGGGATGCGCCCGTTGTCGGATGCGCTCAGCAGGGCATCGCCCAATTCCCGCGCCTTTTCAGCGGCCGTCTCGGT
Source organism: uncultured Desulfosarcina sp. (assembly GCA_964435765.1). Classification (GTDB taxonomy): domain Bacteria; phylum Desulfobacterota; class Desulfobacteria; order Desulfobacterales; family JAFDCJ01; genus JAFDCJ01. The sequence continues at coordinate 5,637 of CAYTBC010000219.1, read as the reverse complement.
GATACCTTTGCTGGCAAAGGGCATGCCGCAGCACAACTTGTCCATGCGATCCGGGTAAATGATTCCGTAGCCGGCTTTGAGGATCAGCGATTCGGTCTTGCGGTTTAGCGATTCCGCCTTCGCACCCCCGGTCGGCCCCATGCCGCGGTTGATGCAGGCCGGAAAATAGACCACTTGATCTGCTGCGCCCGAGCCGGCGCTGCGCCGGGTGACAGCCTCCGCCCCTTTGGGCATGGCCGGCGTCCACAACGGTATCCGATTGCCGGACAGGCTGCGCAGTCGGCCGGTAAGGGCCTTCATCAGTCCGGTACCCAGCAGCACGCGGCAGATGTTGAGCAGATTGAATCCCATGCGGCTTAACGCCGTGACGGTATCCATCCGTTTGGCCACCCGGGCGGCGATCCGCCGTGCCGCCGGCGTCAATTGATCGTGGCGCAGGGCTTTGATGAGTTTGCCGGTGTCGATCTCCACCGGGCAGGTCAACGCACACAAACCGTCGGTGGCGCAGGTTCGTTCCCCGTACCAGACATATTCTTTTTTCAACTCCGCCAGGCGCACAGGATCTTCGCCGGTGGCGGCCAAACGCGTCATCTCCCTGTAAATAACGATGCGCTGGCGTGCGGACAGGGTGAAATCATGGGACATGCAATTGCGTTCGCAGAACCCGCACTCGGTGCAGGTGTCCACCAGATCGTGGGCCGGGGGCATGGGCTTGATATTTTTGGCATGGGCGTTGGGGTCATCGTTAATGATCACGCCGGGGTTGAGCAGGTAGCCGGGATCGAAAATCGACTTGATCGCCTGCATGACCCCATAAACCCGATCCCCCCATTCGCGCCTCACAAAAGGCGCCATGTTGCGGCCCGTGCCGTGTTCGGCTTTTAATGAGCCATCGTATTTTTCCACCACCATGGCGGCCAGTTGTTCCATAAAGGCCTTGTACTTTTCGATCTGGGCGGCATCCCCCATGTCGGGCGTCAGCACAAAGTGCACGTTGCCGTCGAAAACATGCCCCCAGATGATCGTATCCTTATAATCATTTTTTCGGCAAAGATCCTGCAGATCCAACAGACAGTCACGCAGATTATCGATGGGCACGGCAATGTCTTCGATGATGACCGTCGTACCCTTTGGGCGGGCAATGCACACCGAAGGAAACAGGCCTTTGCGGATGTTCCACAAGTCCGCCTGCCGGGCCGGGTCGCTGGTAAATTCAAACTCGCGGGCCATGGGAAAGTCCTTAAACCTGACCCTGATTTCATCCACCTGCTGCTGCAGAACAGCCGGGTCGTCGGCGGCGGTCTCGACCAGCAGGGCCGTGACCGTAGCGCCCAGGGATTTTATATAGTCAGGCATACCGGGCTTATCCTCCACTGATCGCAGGGAGACCCGGTCCATCAGTTCGGCGGCACTCACCCGGCAGTCCTTTAAGACCAAAACTGCCTCGCAGGCTTTGGCAATATCGGGGAACAGCATCAGTCCGGTAGCTTTGCGGGGCGGCTCGTCCAGGGTGCGGAAGGTAACTTCCGAAATGAAACCCAGGGTTCCCTCCGACCCGATCATTAGATGCTGGATGATGTCGATGGGATCGTCAAAATTGACCAGGGCGCCGACACTGTATCCGGTGGTATTCTTTATCTGGTATTTGCGCCGGATGCGGGCCGTCGTTTCCGGCTCGTTTTTCAGCGATTGGGACAGGTTCATGATCTGATCGACCATATCTTTCTTGGCCCGCAGAAACGCGCTGCGGCTGTCCTGATCCCGCGTGTCCAGCACGGTGCCGTCCCAGAAAATAATGCGCATGCCGCTGACCGTACCCATGCTATTGCCGGTGATGCCGCTGGCCATGCCGCAGGCGTTATTGGATACGATACCGCCGATTTTGGCGGAATTTATCGAAGCCGGGTCCGGTCCAATCTTTTTGCCGAACGGGGCCAAGAAACGGTTGGCCTCGGCCCCCAGAATACCCACCCCCAGGGTGATTTCACTCCGGTCGGTGCTGATGTGGTAATTGCGCCAGCCTTCGGGGCCCAGCGCCACCAGGACCGAATCGCTCAGAGCTTGTCCCGAAAGGCTGGTGCCCGCCGCCCGGAATGTCAGGGCGATCTCGAGCCGGCGGCAGGCTTTTAAGACCGCCAGGGTTTCGGTTTCATTTTCGACTTTTACAATCAGCCGGGGCACGAGTCGATAGAAGCTGGCATCGGTGCCGTAAGCCAGGGTTCGCAGGGGATCGGTAATTATTCTGGCCGGTGGAATTTCTGCGCTCAGACGGTCGAACAGCAAATTGTAAGGTTCAGCTAACATAATATCTCCTGTCGGCAGCCGCAACGTCTCAACGACGGCGGCCGAAACGATCAATTTAATTAATCCGCCCTGAAAAATAGCGTAACGTAATTTTGTAAGCTTTTCTGTGAATTATGAATGGAATTGGAGAACATATCAAATTATGGCGGTTTTTAAAAATGATATTTGAAGGAGAATAAGCACTTCATTGCGACGCTGGGTATAAAAACTTGGACACATAAACAAACTTTTGATATTATTTTACTATCGGTATTTGCCCGGCATTTCTCAGCGGCCGAACATAGAATGCAATCAAGCATCAGGGCTGCCTGCCTGCAGCGTCGCCGGACCGATAAGGAGGCAGGGTCAGTTCGCCAATCGCGTGCTAAAAATACGAGGGCTAATTTCGTGAAAACCAAACGCAAAAAAGATCCTTTCGTGGATCGACGCTCCGGGGAAGACCGCCGTGAAGGCTATGATTTGGAATACTTTCCCAACGGCGGCAGTGAACGAAGAAGCGGCAAGGAACGCCGCCGGAAAGGTGAACGCCGGGACAGATGCATCCCGGTTAGCGACTGGTCGAGCGTATGCCCGGATCCGGAGGATGAATCATAGAGGAATTAATCAAATGACTATCAAAGTGTGTCTGGCCGGTGCAACCGGCTGGGCCGGATCCGCATTGGCCAAAGCCATTCATGCGGCCGACGACATGGAACTGGTGGGCGGGGTGTCCCGAACCCATGCGGGCCGGGCACTGGGTGAAGTCCTCCCGGACGTCGAAAATATCCTTATTCTCCAAGCCACGGCCGCGGAAGCCTTGAAGACCCCATGCGACGTCTTCGTTGAATACACCCAACCCGCGGTTGCCCTGCAAAACATTCTGCTGGCCCTGGAAGCCGGGGCTCATGTTGTAGTGGGAACCTCCGGGCTGACGGACGAAGACTACCGCACTATTAATCAAGCGGCAACCTCCAAGGGCCTGGGCGTTCTGGCAGCCGGCAATTTTGCCATGACCGCCGTGCTGCTGCAAAAATTTGCGGAGATGGCCGCCCGCTATATTCCGCATTGTGAAATTATCGATTATGCCGGTGCCGGCAAAGCCGACGTGCCCAGCGGAACGGTGCGGGAATTGGCGCAGCGGTTGGGCCGCGTGCGCAAATCAATGCTGGACGTCCCCCTTGAAGCGATCCAGGGTCCCGTGGAGACCCGCGGCGCCCGTCTCAACGAGACTCAGGTGCACGCCGTGCGCCTTCCGGGATATGTTCTTTCCGCCGAAGTCATATTCGGCCTGCCGGACCAGAAACTGATCCTGCGCCACGAGGCCGGCGCCAGTGCCGAGCCTTACGTTGCCGGCGCTCTGCTGGCCATCAGAAAAGTAAACAGCTTCACCGGTCTCAGACGCGGGCTGGATGCGGTGATGGACATGCAGTAGGGGTATTATTAACTATGCAGTGTCCGAAGTGCAGTTTCGTGCAGCCCGACCGGCACCTGGAATGCGCGCGCTGCGGCATCATCTTTGCGAAATACCATCGGCTCCAGGAAATCAAACCGGAAGCGGAACCTTCACCGGAGAATCAGGCCGCAGCGGCGACCGGCGCCGGAGAAATAATCAAAGAGTTGTTGTTTTATGTCAAGCCTGAAACCAACCCCTTGATTTTTGCCGGCCGGGCCCTGTTTTTCCTGATAATTTTAATCTGGGGGAGCAAATTTATTTTTACATCCCTTTCATCGAATGCCGTGATGGATTCGTTCTGGCACCTGGTGAACCTTCCTTTCCATGAATTTGGCCACATCATTTTCCGCCCTTTCGGCCGGCTGATGACGTCTTTGGGCGGCAGCATCGCCCAGGTGGGCCTGCCGCTCGTATGTCTGGTGGTTTTTTTAATCAAGACCCGCGATGCATTTGCGGCGTCGTTTGCTCTTTGGTGGACCGGTCAGAATTTCATGGACCTGGCCCCTTACATCAATGATGCCCGCTCGCTGAGGCTGCCGCTTTTAGGCGGAAATACCGGGCGCACTTCCCCCTATGGGTTTCATGACTGGGAGTTCATTCTGAAGGAAACCGGATTAGCCCGCTACGATCATGTCCTGGCCATTTCGGCTTACACCCTGGGAACGATATTGATGATCGGCGCGTTTGCCTGGGGCGGCTGCATCCTCTTTAAGCAGTACAAAAACATAGCCAGGGGTGCAGGAGTAGTGGAGTGATGGCAAAAAATGCAATATTCCAGCACTCCATTACTCCAATTTTTTTAAAGTACGCTCGGTCTATTCAATGACAATCATATCTTTATTGTTTTCGTAGGTTTTGGCACCGATGCCCGAGACCAATGTTATGTCGGCGGGGCTTTTGAACGGGCCGTTTTTATCACGAAACTCAATGATTTTGGCCGCACTCTTGAGTCCGACCCCCTTTAATTGCGACAGCTCTTCGGCTGAGGCGGTGTTAATATTGATCTTGACTGCGTCGCCGGCATATACACTGAACCCGCTCACCAAAAAGGCCAAAATCACCACCAGCACCGGTACAAAAAGTCTCATTTTCCTCATGTCCTTTCCTCCTGTCTCGATAGAGATAATTGCCTTCCCAATGCTCGCCGATAATTTCCCCAACAGTCCTAATGGAATGAATCAAAGGCTGTCAAGTATTTTTTTACTATCTTTATAGGAGCTAATCAAAAATATTTTTTTACTACTAGCAAAATCCGTAAAGTCCCGCCAAATATTGTAAAATAAGGTTAAAAATGGACAAGCAATGCAAAATGAAGTAAAAGTAAAAAAATAATATTAAGTCAAATTCATTTGAAACTTTTTTTATGGATGTACCTCTGGCAGCATTTTACAAGCTCTATAGTTGATAAAAATATGTCGGATATCATCCGAATAATCACTTGAATCCTCAGCATTGTGATATTACCTTCTAACGCAATCCAGGTATCAAGCCCTGATACCTGGGAAGCGGATAATTTTGCCGGGCCGTATGAGAGGCCCTCCAGGATTTGCCGGGAGACCTAACGGTTTGTGAGATACTTGGTTTCTATAAAGGGTGCGGCAAGGGTTGATAGACGGACAAACGAACGAAATGCCTCGCATTATACCATGGAGATGACGTGATGGACGAAGAACCCTCGATCAAGCGCTGGCTCGCTGCCATTCTTGCGGCCGACATCGCCGGCTACAGCCGGCTTATGGGCCAGGACGAGGCCGCCACCGTCCGCGACCTCAAGGGCCACCAGGCCGTGATCCTGCCGTTGGTGGCCCGCCACGGCGGCCGCATCATGGACACGGCCGGCGACGGTATCCTCGCCGTGTTCCGCAGCGTGATCGGCGCGATCCAGTGCGCGGTCGAGATCC
>CAYTBC010000218.1:0-6580 GCA_964435765.1 uncultured Desulfosarcina sp. | reverse complement strand
AGCCCGCCGGCGAAGCGCGGCAGTTTATCGAATTTGTTTTGAGTCCGGAAGGGCAGAAGATTGTAATGCGTATGGGGTATATTCCCATCCAAGAGTGATCAATACCCGGACGATCCGGAATTGAAAATATTCAATTATTACAAGGAGGAACAGCTAAAATGGGTAAAATCAGCATGGTCATGTTCGATCTGTCCGGAACCACAGTTTACGATGACACGGGTGTGCGGGATTGTCTGTACAAAGCAGCCCAGGAATACAATCTCAACACCACGCCCGATGAAATCCTGCTTCACATGGGCACCAATAAAATTCATCTGTATCAGTTTTTGATCGCCCGCTCCCAAGGCCAGGACATTGACTTCAAGGACTTCGAGAAAATCCAGGATCCCAAAACCTATGACCTGGCCAAAAAGGTTTTCGACCGCTATGAAGAGATCATGATCGCCCACTACCGCACCCAGGTCAAAGAGGTTCCCGGCGCCGCCGACACTTTTCGCTGGTGCCACGACCACGACATCAAAGTAGCCACAGACACCGGGTTTCACGGCGAAATCACCGGAGCCATCATGGATGGCCTGGGCTGGGTGCGGGACGGCCTGGTGGACTGCTCCGTGCATGTTGAATCTATTTCCGGTGAGAGAGGCCGGCCGGCACCGTATATGATTTTTTACGCCATGGAGAAACTGGATGTCCAGAGCGTGCATGAAGTCATTAAAATCGGAGATACGCCGGCCGACATGCTCGAAGGCCGCAACGCCGGCTGTCGCGGCGTGGTGGGAGTGCTCAGCGGTCCCCGTCCGGTAACGGCCTGGGGCAAATACTGGCATACGCATGTGATTGAAAGCGTGAAGGAGTTGCCGGAGTTGATCAAATCGGAATTTATTTAAACTTGTCCTCGGCTGTCTTGCAGCGACCCATTGCTGTGAGAGGTTGCCGGGTAATTTCTGTCGTCATCGGGAGGGTAATATGGAAGGCCGCTGGGAAGGTTTTTTTCATCTGGGCATCGTCTATCCCAAGCTTTTTTCCCATGCCAACTCAGGGCAGGGGCCGATTCTAGAGACACTTACAAAGTTGTTGCAGGATCCTTTTTTCAGCGCTGTTGAAGTGACCTGGATAAAGGACGATGCCGTGCGCCGGCAGGCGCGGGATCTTTTGCAGGTAAGCGGTATGGCGGTGCTCTTCAACGGCGCGCCGGCCATTCGGGAATTGCAGATCAACCTTTGTGCACTGGATCCGGATCAGCGGCAGACATCGGTGGAGCGTCTGAAAAAAGTTATCGATGAGGCCTACTTTCTCGGCGCTAAAATCCTGCACTGCGTCAGCGGTCCGGACCCCGGGCCGTCGCAGCGGCTGGAAGCCGGGCGCCGGCTGATCGATTCACTGGAGCAGCTTTGCCGCTACGCGCAGGAGCAAACCACCGACTACACCCTGGTGCTTGCCCTGGAAAACAGTGATCGGGAGGCTGACCGCATGGCCCTGCTCGGTCCCACCGCAGAAACCGTAGAAGTCGTGCGGGAGGTCCGCCGGCAGTTTTCAAATTGCGGCATCCTGCTGGATCAGGGCCATTTCCCCCTGATGAAGGAGGATCCGGAACAGGCTCTGGAAACGGCCAAAGGTCTGTTGACCCATGTTCATATCGGGAACTGCTATTCAAAGGACCGTTCCAAACCCTATTTCGGTGACAAGCATTTGCCTTTCGGTGTGCCGGGTTCGGATGTGGGGGTGGCCGAATTGGCCGCTTTTATCAGAAAACTCAGGGAGATCGGTTTTTGGGGGCAAAAATCTTTTGCGACCCTGCCGGTGATCAGTTTCGAAGCCGGGCCTTACATGGGTGAGCCGCCCGAAGTTGTGGTCGCCAATCTTAAACGCTACTTCACCCGGGCCTGGGCGATGGTATAGTACCGAACCTTGAAAACCTGGTCCTTAGGGCAGGTCGGAGATAGTTGACTGTGTCGGCAACGTTGAACCGGGGTGTTGGAGTATTGGAGTGCTGGAGTGTTGGGCGTGATTCAAGCTGAGGTGTATGAACCAGGTTTTAGGGATATAGCAAGTACTTGTTGCGGCCTGAGCAATAGCCAATGACTCAAATTCAAATGATCGAAACAAGCTCTATGCGACGTAATTACTATTCTATGTTTGGGTCATTTGAGCATTTGATATTGGGATTTGTTTCGTATTTCGATATTCGAATTTAGTGCTTTAAAAATCTTGTGGTTTAAACCATAAACTATCTTTACCCGGGTCAGGAAACATCATGAAAGTCGTCATCGTGGGTGAATTTTCGCAGGCTTCCCGCCGGCAAATTGGATCCGTTTTTCCAGCGGACTGGCAGGTAGCCTTTGCGGCTGCCGACGAGCTGGATGCCGAAGTCGGCGACGCCGAGGTAATTATTCCCGAACACGTCAGGATTGACGGCCCGTTTCTGAAGCGCGCCCCGCATCTCAAACTCGTTCAAACCGGCGCCGGCTTTGACAATGTGGACATCGAAGCCTGTGCGGCCCGCGGCGTTTACGTGGCCAATGCCGCCGGGATTAATGCGGCGGCCGTCGCCGAGCATGTGCTGGGTTTCATCCTTTGCTGGTACAAAAACCTGATCCTGTTCGACGGCATGATGAAGGCGGGCGCCTACGGGGTCGACTACCGCGGTGCCGAGCTGGCCGCGAAAGTGATCGGCATTGTCGGTCTGGGAAACATCGGCCGGCAGGTGGCCCGCTTTGCCCGGGCATTCGGCATGCAGGTGCTGGGGTATGATATCCGGCCGGCCGGCGGGGATGACCTGGTCGAAGCGGTTGATTTTAAAACGCTGCTTAAACGATCCGACGTCGTCACCCTGCACATCTTTCTCAATGCGCAGACCCGCCGCCTGATCAGCCATGACGAATTTGAAATGATGAAGCCCGCGGCCCTTTTAATCAATACCTCCCGCGGGCCGGTGGTCGACGAGAGCGCCCTGATCGAGGCATTGCAGTCGCAAAAAATCGGCGGCGCCTGTTTGGATGTTTTTGAAACCGAGCCGCTGCCGGCCGACAGTCCGCTGCGCAGGCTGGACAATGTGATCCTCTCTCCGCACACCGCCGGGATGCCCGATGGGCTCAAGTTTCATAAAAAACGCTATGAATTTTTTGTTGAAAATATTAATAGGGTATCCGGAAAAAGGGCCCCGCTGAATGCCTTGAACCGGATTGAGTGAATATCTCCAAATTATTATGAAAAGCACCGTCATCTTCGATCTGGGCGGGGTCTATTTCAGCGACGGTAGCCGGATCGCAGTCGATACCATCGCTGCTGAATACAAAATCCACCGGGGTGCGGTGGAAGAAATTTTAAACGGCGATCCGGGCAAACAATATCGGGTCGGAATGATATCTTCCGACCAATTCTGGCAGCGGGCCCAGACATTCTGGAATATTCAGGTTTCCTCTGAGGAGCTTTCGCGGCTCTGGTGCTCCAGCTATCAGCCCAATGATGGAACCGTTCGATTGGTCGACCGGTTGAAGGCGGCCGGCCATGAGCTATTATACCTTTCCGACAACACCAGGGAACGGGTGAACTACCTGGACAGAAAATATTCTTTTTTACAAAAATTTGATGGCGGCATTTTCTCGCATATCGTTAAACGCAGGAAGCCGGATCCCATTATCTATCAACTCTTACTGGACAAGGCTTCACATCCGGCCGCCGCATGTGTTTACATCGACGATAAACCTGAATATCTTGAACCGGCCAAAGCTCTGGGGATGCAGGTCATTGCATTTAAAGATGCCTCCCGGCTGGAAACCAGACTCAAGGAGTTGGCAGTGCTGCCGGATGAATCCTGAAAACATCTCCAGGGCAGCAGCAATGTCGTGGCGGGGTTTATCCCCGCCTGGACGGAGTATCGCGGATTTGTGAGGCTTTCATCCGGCAATCCCTGTCGAATATAAACGCTAATAATTGTGAGTGATACAAAGGTATGAAAAGATGACAAAAACCGCTAAGGCAGCTGTGATGACGGCCGCCGGCCAGGATCTGGCAATAAAAAAGTACCCGCTGCCCCGGGTGGAAAAAGGCTGTATTCTGGTCAAAGTCACCTGCTGTACGATCTGCGGATCGGATGTGCATTCATGGATGGGCCGCAGAAAAGCGCCGACGCCCATTATCCTGGGCCATGAGATCGTGGGCCAAATTGTCGAACTCGGGCAGGGAGTGACCCATGACTCCGGCGACCGGCCGCTGCAAGCCGGCGACCGCATTACCTGGACCATCATGGACAACTGCGGCAAGTGCTACTACTGCCGCGAAAAAGGGCTCATGATGAAGTGCCGGCATCTTAAAAAGTACGGCCATGACAGCTGCGAAGACCCGCCGCATTTTGTCGGCGGGTTTGCCGAATACTGCTACATTACACCGGGAACCTGCGTCATCAAAATCCCGGACGTTCTAAGCGACGAGGAGGTTGCGCCGGCCAACTGCGCGCTGGCGACGGTGGTCGCCGGCTGGGAGGCGATTGCCGTTAACCCGTTCGAAAACGTCCTGATCCAGGGGGCCGGCGCGCTCGGATTCTATGCGGCGGCGTTGGCCAAGCATTATGGATGCCGGCGCATCATCGTGACCGACATTTTAGACCATCGCCTGGACTTCATCAAGGCTTTTGGAGCCACCGATGCCGTCAACGTCAAGGGCATGTCCGCCGAGCAGGTGGTGCAGACGGTCCGCGGCTTGACCGATGGTTTCGGTGTGGATTGCGCCATGGAAGTGGCCGGTATTCCAGACCTCATTGCAACGGGTTTAAAATGCCTGCGAATCGGTGGTCGCTTCGTGGAAATCGGCAACTCCGCGCCGGGGGCCAATTTTACCTATGATGCCTGCGATATCGTCTGGCGCCGGTTGACGCTCAGTGGTGTCCACAATTATGATGTCCGGCATCTGCAGGCGGGCGTGGATTTTCTGGCCATGACCCACCACCGGTTTCCCTTTAAAGATATTGTCACCCACCGGGTCGGTTTGGCGGACATCAACGAGGGAATGCGGCTGGCCGAATCCGGCAAAGCCGTGCGGGTTGCAGTGCTTCCTTGATGCCGGGATGCTCGTAGGATTTCAGACAGGCTTTAGTTGAATATAAAGACGCTGCCCTGCATCCATGGGTGAAAAGCTGGGAAGCTGGGAAGCGAGGATGCTTGGACTTTCACAAAGCCAGGTATTCTTTTGCTTTTAAGCTTTATAGCCTCCCAGCCTTCCAGCCTCAAGGCCTTTTTACCAATAACCAATAACTAATAATTTTCTGATTATGAGCAGTCTGGCCCTGGGCATTGTTCTCTTTGCCGCTTTTTTCCATGCAGGCTGGAATTTTCTGACCAAAAAAAGCCTCGATAAAATCGTCTTCGTCTGGTGGTTTCTGCTGGTCACCCTGGTTCTCTACCTGCCCATGGTTGTCTATTTCTGGCCGCAGACTCCCCTTCCGGCCAAGGGGGTCGCCTGCATCATCGGCAGCATACTTTTGCACACGCTCTATTTTTGGACCTTGAGCAAGGCCTATGAAGGTGGCGATCTCTCGCTGGTCTATCCGATCGCCCGGGGTTCGATGCCCCTGTTTGTGACCGTTCTGGCCGTGCTCTTGATTCACGAAAAACTTTCCGTGCTCGGCATATCGGGAATCATCCTGGTCGTTGTGGGCATCTATGTCATTCATCTGCGCTCTTTTGCCGGCCGATCATTCCTTGAGCCCTTTCAGGCTTTGCACGGCGGTGCGTCGCTCTGGGCCCTGTCCACCGGAGGAAGCAACGGAATCGGATCGTTGGTCGACAAGGTGGGGGTCGGTGCGGTTTACCCGCCGGTCTATATTTATCTCATGTTTACGGGCGTCTGGCTGATTTTAGCACCTTATATTTTGATAAAAAAACGAGCAGAACTGAAAACTGAGTGGCTGGTGAACCGAAATTCAATTCTGGCAGTTGGTTTTTTAGTCACTTTCACCTATACGATGATTCTTTTTGCCATGCGCATGAGCCCGGTGAGTTATGTCGTGGCGGTCAGAAATGTGAGTATTTTATTTTCAGCTTTTTTTGGAATCCATTGGCTCAAGGAAAAACATGCAGCCCAAAAAATAACCGGGGCCATCCTGATCATGGCCGGCGTCATTATCATCGGGTTAGTGGGTAATTGAAGGTGTCAGATAAGAAAGCTCATAGTTCGTAGCTTAAAGATGTTGTGGGAGCGGTTTCCAACCGCGATTAAATCGACAGGTTCAACATCTATCATCGTGGTTGGAAACCACTCCCACCCAGCATTAACTTCAACCTAAAATGACGTCGGTGTTCACTAAGTTTCATATGAGCAACACAGGTATCTATTTTTAACCTGTGATGCTGCCAACATTGTTGGTTATTACCTAAAATTATCAAAAACATAAAAAATATTATTTTGACTTATAATACAATTAGTTTCAGAATTACGGGCTATTTGGGTCAATTCTTGATCAACTAAATTCCAAATGGCAAAATAATATAAATAATATAGGAGGAAATAATGGATAGAGACCCATTGATTCGCAGAAAGACCGCCATCTCATACAAGACGGAAGAGAAAACCGTCATGCGCGGCT
>CAYTBC010000217.1:0-6597 GCA_964435765.1 uncultured Desulfosarcina sp. | reverse complement strand
GCTTGATCGGCGATCTGCTTTGGGGACAAACGGTTGATCCGGTGCGTCACAGGGTGGGAATCCCGGTATTGGTGGTGTGATACAGAGAAAATTGGTATACATCTATATCACATATAGCGTCCCCTTCATATCCGAGTCTAGCCGAGCTAAAAACAGCGGCCCCAGCAAACAGCCGGCGGCCATGCAAACAAAACCCATCCCCCAGGCCAGGCGGCTGCCGCCGAAAAAATCGAGCACGACACCGACAGCCAGAGGGCTGAGAAAGGCCGAACAAAATCCGATGGTGGAGTGAACGGCCAGGGTCGTGCCCCGGTAGCCCGCGGGTGCGGCGGCGACCACCCCGGCAGTCAGCGACGCCGAATCACCGACAATGGTGATACCGTATAAGATCGCCATGATGGCCACCAGCAAATACGGCAGGGCCGCGCTGAAACCGAGGATCGTTCCCAAGGCCGCGGATACGATCATCACGATCGTTATAACCTTTCTGCGGCCGAAAATACGGGACAACTCATTGCCGCCGATGCTGGCGGGAAGCCCGATCAGGTTGACAATAAAGGCGATCTGGGTCGGGCGCCAGGTAAAGGCGCCGGCCGGCTGAAGCTGAATGCTGAAGGCCAGAAAAGCCACAATCCAGGTTCGCAGCCCAAAAAGCTCCCACATATGGGCGGCGTAGGCCAGGACGTAGGCCATGGCCGCTTTGGATCGCAATACGATCTTAAAATCCGCCAATAGGGCTCCATTCTTTTCAGCACTGCGCACCCGCGCCGGGGGCACATACAGAATGACAATGACCAGCGCGGCGACGGCACTTATGGCAGATGCCATAAAAGCCCAACGCCACCCGGCCCGCGCATTGATCTCACCGGCCAGCAGATAAGAAAGGCTGGCGCCGATACTGAAGCTTGCGGTGTAAAAAGAGACAAACCGGGACTGAAGCGTCCCCTCCCCTTCGGTGTGATCGCCGACCACCTTGAGCCCGGGCATGTAGATGCCGGCCAGGCTCACCCCGGAAAGAAACCGCAGTACAAGGGCCGACCAAAATCCCTGGGCCAGGTAAGCATAGCCAACGGCCGACAGGGCAGCGAATAGTGCTCCCAGCCCCATAATCCGGCGGGCATCGATCCGGTCGGTGATACTGGTCAGCACCGGCACCAGAATCATGTAGCCCGCGTAATAGGCCGCGCTGATCCAGCCGGCGGCTGTGTTGCTCAACTGCCATTCTGCCTGGAACGTCGGCAGCAGAGCCGGAAAGACGGCAATGGTGGCCAGGCCGAATATTTCCGCCAGGCAGACCAGCAGGGTGAGTTTATAGGGTGAACATTGAGACATCGAAATAGTCTACAAGTTGTAATCTTTATTGAAAAAATGATCTAAAATTTGAAATGAACCAATCCGCCAAAGAACTGGCTGACGAGAATGAGCTAAAATTATGGTATGCTGTCAATTTTATAAAAAGAGATATGACAAAGTAGAACTAATTGTCTGCGTTTTGTCTGTGTGCGTCTGCGATTTAAAAATTTAACAGTCTTTCTCATCTTCAAGCAGCTTTTGATAAAGTCGTTTCTGACGCTCCAAGGCCTTTTGATATATTTGATGACGGCCGGAATCGGGGCGGCAGGTATGCTCGATTGCCACCGGGATATCCTTTAAATCATTGATCACCCCCAAAGCTTCGAATGCCAGCAATGCAGCGCCACGGGCACTCGCTTCACCGACTTCTGCAACTGCAATCGGTCGATTCATGACATCGCAGATGATCTGGGACCAGACGGGGGAGCCCTGAAGTGCTCCGCCGCCGGCCACGACTTCAACGTGATCCGGCAACAATTGCGACAGGCGTTCAAAAACAAGGGCAATGCGGCAGGCAACCGCTTCCATACCGGCTCGCAAAATTTCCTCCGGTGTGGTTGCCAGGGAAAGGCCGTGGATGGTGCCCCGGGCATGGCCCTTCCAACCGGGACTGCGTTCACCGGATAGAAACGGCAGAATGGTAAGCCCGTGCCCATCCGGGGGCAGCGCTTTTAGAGCAGCTTTCAAACGGTTCTCGTCATCGATTCGCAGGATATGTTTCATCCAGGCAAAAAGGCCGCCGCCCTCACTCAAGGCGCCCCCCGGCAAGGAGCGGCGTGCGTCCACGCGATAGCACCACAGCCCCGGTGGGAGCTGTTTGATTTTTTGGTTTACCACCGCCCGGACGGCCGTGGTGGTCCCCATGGTCAGCGCCGCCCGGGATGGTGATATGCAGCCGCTGCCGATATTGGCGGCCGCACCATCACCGATGGCCGGAAACCAGGGGCGTCTGACAAGGGTTGGCCAACGGGCAGCAAATTCAGGCCGCAGGCCCCGTCTGGAAAAGTCAAAATCCACCAGGGGAGAAAGTCGGGACGCATCGATCGGCATCTTTTGCAGCAGACGATGATCCCAGACAAGTTTATGCCGATCCAGCAGCCCGCTCCAGGAAGCCACCGAATAACTGACGGAGGCTTGACCGAACAGCTTTAGGTCCATGTACTCACCCAGGGATAGCCAGCGTTCGGCTCGGTCGATCAAATGCGGCTGGGTGCGGCTGAGCCAGCAAAAGCGCGCCGGCAGGTAGCTGGAGTGAAAATGGCAACCGGTGCGGTCATGAACCTCGCTTTCATTAAATTCAGCCTGAAGCCCGGCGACTTCCACCTGCGCGCGGGTGTCCGCATACGTAAAAACCGGCGTCAACGGTTTACCGGAGCGGTCCAGTCCCATAATATTGCCCACAAATGTACAGGCAGCCACCCCGGCGATTTTCTTGGCCAAGGGGCCGGCTTTAGCCAGCACGGCGTCGATTCCCTGCCAGACGACTTCCAGCACAGCGTCGGGGTCAACTTCCGAGGCTCCATCCTTCGATGTTCTGACCTCGAATGCACCGCGCCATTGTTTATTCTCCACCGCCCGGCCGCGGCGGTCGAAAAGTAAAATTTTGACTGCGGATGTGCCGACATCGATCGCAAGGATCAGGGGGCCCTCGACCGATTCGGCTGCGATGGCAGATGATGTTGGCTTCATTTGCGAGCTGTGGTTTACGGGTTATGGTGTTCCCAACGGGCATTGCCGCCGTCCTGAAAAGTTTACCCGTCTCTGGAGGGCGGCCGGTTTAATCGAAAAAGAAACTTGTTAGACGAATATGCACGATTACAGCTTGTGGGAGCGGTTTTCAACCGCGATTTGATCGATCTGGCATATCCTTATAAATGTGGAAGCGGCTTTCAGCCGCGGCATTTGATTTCGCGGTTGAAAACCGCTCCCACATTCGCTGAACTTGCTCTTTCTGCCTAACCAGACAAAACAATTCAATTGTTGGTTCGATCTTCTGTGATCATTTGACTCGTTTTGAATTTTGAATTTCGGTTATTCGTATTTGTTTGTGATTTGGTTTTTTGTGTGCTTGGAATTTTATTGATTTTTTCTTTAGGGGGTATCTTTTTTTTCAGGAAAATGTCGGTGGCCCTATAAGACTAGATGGTCATCTCCCTGACCGTTTCTTCATTCGGTCTTTCGCAGGCATTGACGGATTTGCCCGGCAGCGGCTTCCACTGGGGTCGATACATATTGTTCAACACCACATTGAACATAAACGTCAGAACATCATGGGCCGATACCCGGGATTCAGGTTGGGATAAGAGTCTCGTCATATAGACATGCTGTCCGAGTAAGGCCTTGAGATCCGCCAGTTGGTGCAAAAAGGTGATGGCCTCCGTTCTCACCCCCCCACCGTTTTGAGAACCCCGGGCGTTGATCTCCAAATCGGCCTTGAACTGGCAGGTTTTGGCGTAGGAAGATTTCATTAATTGTTCACGGATTTGTTCTTTTTCGAAAATGTTCTGTGATTCGACGCGCGTTTTGATTGTCAGGGCAATTGATTGGCGCTCCTTCCCTAAAACCTTGCCAAACATTTGCTTGACGGATTCGGGCAGAATCAGTTCAATGGCTTTCAGTGTCTTTTCCTTCTCACCGGTCTTTACTTGAAATTCAACGGCGGCACTATGCCAGAACCTTCGGCTGGCTTCCTCAAAGATGTTGCTCTGATAGTTTTCCGGCCGATTGGTGCTGATCATCATGCTGCGCAGTTCACCAAACAGTTTGGCCGTCTGATCAAAAAGAAGTTCGCCTGTGATCACTTTATAAATCATTACCAGGGTGGCGTGCCAATCCTGAAGATGCAATATTTTGCCCAGATTACTGAATTTAAGGGTTATAACCTCATTGCGGGTAAAATGGGAAGGCGTCGCATAAAAAGGGGTTCCGCCCAACAGGGGCTGCTTCGTTTTTATGTATTTGGATTCTTCAAAGTCAACGGCAGTCTCAACATCAATGATGCCAAGGGAGAATTCTTTGGCAGATCGGAGGAACAGCGGATATCTGGCTGGATCACCGGCCACAAACAGGTTGTCGGGTTTGAGATCACGCATCGAAACCCTTTTTTGCTGAAACCATGCCAGGAGATCGAGCAAATTGACACTGATGGCCGCCATCTGGGCGCTGTTCTGTTCAAAGGAAGACAGGTGGACGTAGCCCCTTATTGTTTTGCGGTATACCTCAATGACTTTTGAATTGTCCTGCATGGCTTTTTTTAACAGGATATTCAACTGCTTGATAAAGGCCTCGGGATATTTACCGCTGTCCGCTGTCACTTCCCTGGCGGCCAGATGGGTGTAAAACCAGGATTGAAACTGATAAATCGGTATATTGGCGTTGATGCCGGACGTGTCAACCAGTTCTCGAATGTCGGCCTCAGCCCGATTGTAAACTTCCCTGACTTCAAAAATTGCATCGTTTTCAACGCCGTAGCGTCCTTTGAATTTGGCTGGTTCAAATATGATCCCGGCATTTTCAAAGATTTCCCCGCCAATCAGGTTTTTAATGTCGTGCAGTTCGTCAAGAATCCGGCCCAGAAAGTAATATTGGGACAAATCCATGAAATATACAAACGTGCTTTTAATTTTTAAATATTCCTGATAGTCCGCCGACCCTCGCACCCAGTCGATGTATTTTTCCTCGAGGCGTTCGGCAGGGGTATTTTCGCTGAAGGGAAAAGAATGAATCAGTCCTAAAATAACCGACACTTTGGGAATGATGCACTCTTTGGGAATCAGCTTGTTGACAATCGCCACTTCCTTTTTAATACTCTCAATATAAAATTCAAAGTTGGTAATCGGTCTTGCCGGCACCTTGACAACCATGTGCACATCATAGATGACATAGTAACACTTGCTCTTGCTGCCGGCGTCTTCACCCAGCGGACCGATGGTCATGCGGCGTTTGGCCCAATCCGCCATGTGTTTGACACGCAATTCATATATATGGTTGGGTCCCGATGATTTGGACATCAGCGGCACAAACTCAACCTGAGCATCCGGTTCTGCGCCGATTTGGTGTTTAAACAGGTTTAAAAAGAAGCGCACGATGTCGAGCCGGTCAGGAAGTTCATCTTTGACTTCCGCGGTCATCACCTTGTTTTGCGGTCCTTCAGGAACCGGCGGGATTTTTCGGGCCCTGCGTTTAGATTGGGACCGGATCAGAATGAAAATCAACAGGCCCATTCCGATCAAAGCGACGATTAATTTGAAGTTGGCGGGGATACGAAACTTTTCAAAGTACGGACTTAGGCGGGTTTCAACCTGATTCCATTTGGTAATGACCGTCAGTTTAATTGCCAGAAGGGAATTTTTTAAGGTTCTTTTGCCATAGGTTCTAATCTGGTTCTTATCGTAAAAATCGATCTGGCCTTCAGATCTAAAGAAAACGGAATCCCCAGACTCTTCCAGGGAGTTTTCATCAACGGTTTTGACGGTGCCGTCATTTAAAATAAGGAGGTCTTCATCCGTAAATAATACAAACAAAACGGCGCCAACAACCGCGAGGAAGCTAACCAGCACGAGTGTTTTGAAGAAAACGCGCATATAAAAATTAATCTCCGGAACGGCGAGTCGGTTATTAGGTTGTTCAGGATTGTATAGATCGGAAAATATTTCAGGAACTTTAGCGTTATATCATTTTACAACCGATGCGGAAAAATCTCAAACTATACTATAGTTGACCGGACCGTAACTTTAATTTATATTCCCGGATATGTGGAGAATTGTTCTAATCATACTGGCCATACTTTATATCCTGAATCCTTACGATCTATTGCCGGATCTGATGCCCGGCCTGGGATGGATCGATGACATTATCGTTCTCGGATTTCTGGTGAGATTTTTTTACCTGCAGAAGAAAAAGCGGGAAGCTTACCGGACATATTATCAGAACACTCAGGGCGCCCGTAATGATGATCGTAACACCACAGATGAAAATGGTTACCGTGATCAGGGTTTTGGGCGGGAGTCATCCAGCCGATGGGATCCGTACCGAATTTTAGGCATCGAAAGCAGTGCATCGCAAGAGGATATAAAACATGCTTTTCGCCGAATGGCCGGTAAATACCATCCTGACAAAGTGGGATACCTGGGAGAAGAATTTCGAGCACTTGCTGAAAAACGCTTCAAGGAGATCCAGAGAGCGTATGATGAGTTGAAAAGGGACTAATAAAGCGAATATCGAATATCGAAGGAAAAACGCTCA
>CAYTBC010000216.1:0-6718 GCA_964435765.1 uncultured Desulfosarcina sp. | reverse complement strand
ACGCTGCTGGCCCAAAACTGGGACTGGTACCGTGAGGTTGTCAACTGCCAGGTGATCCTGAAGATCGGGCCGCGCGAAACCAAACCGGCTCTGATTACCTTCACGGAAGCCGGCCAGCTGGCCAAAATCGGACAGATTATCACCTGCCTGTCCATCGTCATGAATCTGAGCCGGCGGCAGATTCACTACACCCTGGGCAATCCCTGCCGGGCTGAGGTTCAGACGCTGGAGATGGGGTGGTGAAAGGATATGCCGCTATCGCACCAGCTGATAGCTCAAAACTCATAGCTGAAAGCTTGTGCGAAGGATAAAGGTTAGAGGGGAAAGGATAATGGTAAAAGGTGAAAAAATAAAGGAATTCGGGGTGGAGGGCGCTGGCGCAACCAGCTTATAGCTCCCTAGTTAAATTCGCTACGCTTGATTTCTGCGAAATATTTAATTGGGTGAACCTAGCTGAGGAGTTGATAGGGGAATTGCTAACGGCGTAGGGTGGAAGACGCACGGTGCCCGGTATTAGTGTTGGAGGTTTGAGGTTAGAGATTGGAGTCACCTTCTCAACCTCCCAGCTTCTCCACTTCACACCTTCTGTCATCCGCCTTCTGTCATCTGGATTCTGAAACAACCGACAACAAACAACATACAACTGACTTTGAGCTTTTTTGCTCAACCCGGAGACATCATGACCGAATCTGAAATTTGCTTTATGACGGCGACCGAAATGGTCCGGCGAATCCGGGCCAAAGAATTGTCCTGCCGCACGGTGATGGAAGCCCACCTGGATCAAATCGAAAAAGTCAACCCGATCGTCAATGCCATCGTCACGCGCATACCCAACGAGCAGGCGCTTGCTCGGGCCGATGCGGCCGATGAAGCCCTGGCGCAGGGCAAAGAGGTCGGGCCGCTGCACGGTCTGCCCATCGCCCACAAGGATCTGGTCCCGACCAAGGGTATGCGTACCACTTTCGGATCGCCCATCTATAAGGATTTTGTACCGGATCATGACGGCCTGATCGTCGAGCGGCTCAAAAAGGCCGGCGCCATCACGATCGGCAAGACCAACACGCCGGAATTCGGGGCCGGCTCCCAGACGTTTAACCAGGTCTTCGGAGAAACCCTGAATCCCTACGACACCACCAAGACCTGCGGAGGCAGCAGCGGCGGCGCGGCCGTGGCCCTGGCCTGCGGCATGCTGCCGCTGGCCGACGGAAGCGACATGGGGGGGTCCCTGCGCAATCCGGGAAACTTCTGCAATATCGCCGGATTCCGCACATCGCCGGGCCGCGTCCCCGTATGGCCGCGATTCCTGGCGTGGTTTCCCATATCCGTAGAGGGCCCGATGGCCCGCACGGTTGAAGATGTCGCCCTGATGTTAAGCGCCATCGCCGGTCCGGACCCCCGCAGCCCCATCGCCATTGCCGAACCGGGCAGCCGGTTCGCACGCCCGCTGGAGCGCGATTTTAAAAATACGAGAATTGCCTGGAGCAAAGACCTGGGAGAGCTGCCGGTAGATCCCCGGGTCTCGCAGGCGTTGGAAAGCCAGCGCCATGTATTCGATGAACTGGGTTGCCTCGTGGATGAGGCCCAACCGGATTTCAGGGACGCCGATGAAATATTCAAAGTATGGCGGGCCTGGGATTTTGAGCTGCAATTCGGTGATTTGATGGAAACGCACCGGGAGCTAATCAAAGACACCGTCATCTGGAACGTCGAGCAGGGCCAAAAGCTGACCGGACCGCAAATCGGCCGGGCCGAGATAAAACGCACCGAACTCTACCACCGGGTGCGGCAATTTATGGAAACCTATGAATATTTGATTTGTCCAGTGAACCAGGTTCCGCCGTTTGATATCAACCGGCGCTGGATCGAAGAGATCAACGGTGTCAAAATGGGCAGCTACATCGACTGGATGAAAAGCTGCTATTACATTACCGTTACCGGGCTGCCGGCCATCTCCGTACCCTGCGGATTCACCCCTGAGGGACTGCCGGTCGGCATGCAGATCGTGGGCCGGCACAACAACGACTTCGGTGTCCTGCAGCTGGCGCACGCTTTTGAAAAAGCCACCGGATTTTGGAGGAAGCGCCCGCCGGTGGCGCAATGACGAATCCTTTGTTTTGGATTTTGAATTTGGCTTATTGTGATTTGTTTGAGCCCGCCCTGGTGCGAGTTGAGTGGTGTATGCCATTAGCCGTTTCGGGCTTGAAGGTGAATAAAATAAATAATTCAGGTGTTATCTCGGTCTGGGCCAGGGATTTGGGTTTTGGTGCTTGGAATTTTCATGTTTTTTTTAAGCGGCACGCTTTGATGAAATCTGTTGCCTGTTTAACTGACGCAGCCCCGAACCTTTAAGTCTCTCGGATTGACATTGATTCCACTTTGTGGCATAAATTAAGCATCTTCGAATATTGCAGCCTTCAAACCTTCAACCGCCAAAGGTGAACACCATGGACCATAAAGTCTATATTGTTCAATGCAGGGATTACGATGAAATCGACGATAAGTTGAATGCCCTGATCAATCTGATGGGCGGCATGGATCGTTTTGCGAGGCAGGGCGAAAAAATTGTGCTGAAGGCCAATTTGCTGCGTGAAGCCCGCCCCGCAGAGGCGGTCTGCACCCACCCTTCCCTGGTGGCGGCCGCCGGTCGTCTGGCCAAAGCCCAGGGAGCCAATCCGATCATTGCCGACTCGCCCGGCGGCGGTTACCGCTATACCGCCAAAACCCTGGACAAGATCTATCGCACCTGCGGCATGGATCAGGCCGCCCGGCAGGCCGGTATCGCGGTCAACCGCGACACCACTTCCAGACCGGTGCATTTCGCCGATGGAATTCTTACCAAACACTTCGACATCATCACGCCGGTTTATGAGGCGGATGCGGTCTTCAATTTGTGTAAAATGAAAACCCATCTGTTCACACTAATGACCGGCGCAGTCAAAAACATCTTCGGCGTCATTCCGGGATTGTCCAAGACCGGCTACCATGCAAAACTCCATGATACCCGGCGTTTTGCCGGCATGCTGCTGGATCTGGCCCAATACATCTCCCCGCGACTGTCCATCATGGACGCCGTTGTCGCCATGGAAGGCGACGGTCCCGGGGCCGGCACCCCCAGGCAGGTCGGCCTTCTCATCGGCTCCGAAAATCCCCTGGCGCTGGATGTAATCGCCGGCGAGATCATGGGCATCGATCGAAGTCGGAATCCGATCATCGTGGAGGCTGAAAGCAGAGCGCTGAAACCCAACCGGCCGGAAGAAATCGAGGTCATCGGGGCTGACTTGAACGAGGTGAAGATCGCAGATTTTAGACGGTCCGGGGTCACTCCCGGAAGTCTGGGATTGGAACCGCTGCCGTGGTACCAGCAAATGCTCGAGCCGTACTTTAAAACCGCGTTTACCGTCAGACCCAAGGTGATCTGGGACCGGTGCATTGCCTGCGGCTCATGTATCGAAGGCTGCCCGATGGAAGCCGTCAGCTTCGTCAACGAGCGGGCTTTTATCGATGACGACAAATGCATCCGCTGCTACTGCTGCCACGAGATGTGCCCGGGAGAGGCCATCGGTTTGCACAGCAGCTGGCTGTATCAGTTGCTGAAACCGGCCTAAAGAAACATCTGCAGCATCTTTTCCGCTGCAGATATGGGGTCGATTTTGCGGTTTTTCAGGTCGTCGAGCAGCGCCAGATAAAAAGGCGAATTTTTGACTCCGCCAAATATCCTTTCGGCGGCCATTTCCATCACAAGCTGACGAAAAAATTGAAATTCCCATTTAAAGTTGTGTTCGGAAAACCGGCTGCTGTCCATCAGAAATTGGCGATGGCGCCAGAAGGCATCCACCAGTTCTGTGATACCTTCGCTTTTTACGGCTGCGGTTTTCAGCACCGGCGGACGCCAGTCGTTTTTGGATGCGGCCCCCAGATTGAGCATGGAGTTCAGCTGTTCGACAACATCGTCCGCCCCGGGGCTGTCGGCCTTGTTGACGATTAATATATCCCCGATTTCGAGCAGGCCGGCTTTCATGGCCTGGATGTCATCCCCCATTCCCGGCAAACTGACCACGGCGGTGGTGTGCGCAAATTGTGCTATTTCCACCTCGTCCTGACCGACCCCCACGGTTTCAATAATGACGATGTCATATCCCATGGCATCAAACACCAGCACCGTTTCCCGGGTGGTTTTGCTCAACCCGCCCAGGTGGCCGCGGGTGGCCATCGAGCGGATAAAAACCCCATCGTCTTCCGTATGACGGCGCATGCGAATGCGATCGCCCAGCAGCGCACCGCCGGAAATCGGGCTGGAAGGATCGATGGCCAGCACGGCGACCCGCTTGCCTCGCCGCCGGAATTCACCGGTAATACAGTTTACCAGGGTGGATTTACCCGACCCCGGCGGCCCGGTAATGCCGATGATAAATGCGTTGCCGGCGTGGGGATAAATTTGCTTGAGCATCTCGATCCCGGCAGGATCCTGCTCTTCCAGACGCCGAATCAGGCGTGCGCCCGCCAGCTGATCCCCCTGAATGATCTTTTGAACCACATCTTTTTGCATCAAAAATGATACCCCTCTCGATTAATTGGGGAGTATTAGAGTGTTGGAATAATGGATAAAGGATGGGGGTCTTTTTTTTTTAACACTCCAATACTCCACCCCTCCAGCCTGTCTTGCCATAGTCACACATCAGTCACGTCTGGGGGTGACGCCGGCAGAGACTCCAAGGCCGAGAATTTCAGGAAATTTTGGCAACATAGAACCTGCCTTTTTATTGGTCACCGTTTCGCAACTTACACCCATTTCCAGGGCGACAGCCCGAACCGCAGCCATTTGAACCGGTCTATGATAACGCGAGTGATGTTTTTGCCGATTCGACATAAAAACAAATTCTCAGGCCGCAAGCAGATATTGGGCTCATTGGTCTGATATTCCTTAAAACCATGCGGCTCGAAAAGATTGACCAGCATCCGGCGGTATTGGGCGGCCGTCAGGCCGCTGCCGCGAAGATCCCAGGTCCATGAATACCCGACCATATAGACAATTTTATCGTCACAGCCGGGATCGCCCAGCATCGTCTCCAGCATTCCCGCTGCAATTCCGGCCGACCGGCGTTGTCGCACCACTTCGATAGCCTTAACTTCCATCATGATTTGCGGTCCCAGATCAGCCCACCTTTCACCAGGCTCGGGATAGGCCAGAATGGCGAATCCGATGATACGCTTGTCGTTGGAAATGGCAAGCACGACGTTGGCATCGGGAAGTTCGGCCTGCAACTTCAGATTCCCGCGCCCGCCGATAAGGGATCGATGTTCAGCATCGGCAGCGAATCCGGGATCCAAATCTAGCCGATCTATAGCAGCCGGGGTGCAAAAAGGGCGGATCCGCACGTTGCCGAATCGCGTTGCCCGGAAGGATTCATTTGAAAGATTTTCGCCCATGGGAACCCGATTGAAACCTGTTCCGAGTCATTGATCAATGACCCAAAATATCAGCATGAAAAAAGCTGTCAAGCTAATTAATCCGCCCGGGCAACCTTGAGCCTTCCCATCAATTTCAATTGGACGACTATGTTTTATCCAAAACTGGCATCGTTATCTATGGGGCGGAGTAACCGTCCAAACCGTTTTTTTTCTTGACTTAACATTGATGTAGCTAATATATAGCTATAAAATAAATTAGGCGATTCGTACAAAAGGTGGCCCCGAGATAATTATTAAACCATCAAAATTCAATAAAACCTAATTAAAAAAGGAGCGTACCGATGGCCGATTTAAACTGGTTGCCAAGAGAGTCAGGACTCAAGGATCACTTTCTGTGGGGCGAAGAGCACTTTTCGGACAAAGCCCCCGGTGTCATTTTCGAAAAAAAACCCATCCTTGACCCTCAAGGAAATCCGATCGTTGATCTTTATTCCGCCTGGATCACACTAAACAACCCCCAACAATACAATTCATATACCACCGAAATGGTCAAAGGTGTTATTGCCGCTTTTCAACGCGCCTCGGCCGATCCCTCGATTGTCGCTGCCGTATTCACCGGCATGGGCGACAAAGCGTTTTGCACCGGAGGCAATACCAAGGAATATGCCGAATACTATTCCGGCCGCCCCCAGGAATACGGCAGCTACATGGACCTATTCAATGCGATGGTCGACAGCATTCTCAACTGTAAAAAACCCACGATCTGTCGTGTCAACGGGATGCGGGTCGCCGGCGGGCAGGAAATCGGAATGGCATGCGACACTACGATTGCAAGCGATCTGGCCATATTCGGTCAGGCGGGTCCGCGCCACGGGTCGGCGCCGGACGGCGGCAGTTCGGATTTTCTTCCCTGGATGCTGCCGATGGAGCTGGCTATGTGGAATTGTGTCTCCTGCGAAATGTGGAGCGGGTACAAAATGAAGCATCTGGGCCTGATATCCAAGTGCTTGCCGGTCATCAGAGACAACGGCAAATGGGTGCGCAACCCGGCCGTTATCACCGACCAATACATCGATGACGGCGAAATCGTTTACGGCGAATTCAAGGGCGGGGAAGAGGCCAAAAAAGCCCGCGAGTATGTAAAAAATGCCGCGACGGATTTTGAACGCCTCGATGGCGAAGTCAACAAAATTCTGTGGACCTACACAAACCTGTTTCCCGGCTGTCTCATCAAAAGCGTGGAAGGCATCCGCTTGAAAAAGAAATTTTTCTGGGATCAGGCCAAGACCATCAACCGCCACTGGCTGGC
>CAYTBC010000215.1:0-6742 GCA_964435765.1 uncultured Desulfosarcina sp. | reverse complement strand
CCGCCGGCGGCAGCTCGGTGCCGCAGCTCGCGCAGCGCGCGGCAAAGGGCGCGCCGCATTCGAGACAGAACTTCGCGCCCGCGGGGTTCACGTGGCCGCAGCGCGCGCAGATCACGGGTCCCTCACTCCAGCCGCCTGGCGCAGGGCGGCATCGCGGCGCGCGTCGGACCGAGTCCACGTGCATGCACGCCTGTCCATAGCTCGTATTGCAGCAGCCGGCTCGACACGATCGGTTCGTCCCAGAGCGCTGCCGGCGGTATGCGGTCCTCCGCCAGGAGCTGCGCGAGCGCAACCGACGTTTCGAGGTAGATCACCGTTCGGCTCGGTCGGCCGCGAGCTCGGCGAGCAGCGCGTCTTCATGCATATTGGAATCGATCTGCGTTCGGCGTGACAGGGGAGCATGCCCGCTTGGCGAGGGGCTCTGCAGCGGAATCTCCCATCAGTCGTCCACCGCCGCGGTGATTGCGTTCTGGAAGAGGTCGAAGTTCCACAGGAACTCCCAGTTCTCGGTGACCTTCGTGGCTACCTCGAAGTAGGCGCCGACCAACTCGTGCTGGCGATCGACCCAGACGTTGGCACCGCCGGCCCCGGGATGGCTCAACGTGCCGAGCGGCTGCAGGCTGCGGGAGCCTCGCCCTCCCGGGGAGGCGCCCACCAAGCGGGGTGCGCCGGAGTGCCGTGCAGATCGTGGCGATTCGCCGGCTCACGACTCGAGCTCCTGCGCCAGCCGGTCGGCGGGGTCCGGGGCGCCCATGGCGCGGTACATGGCCTCGGCGTCGCGCAGGCCCGCTTCCAGGATCGCGCGATCGCCGCGGCCGTCGAGGCGCGCCTCGGCCTCGCGCAGTCGCGGCAGCAGCGAGTTGCCGCCGGTCCTGCGCACCAGCTCGCGGGCGGCGGCAATGACAGCGGCAACGACGCGCTCCGGCGCGTCCGTTCGGACGAGGGCGTCGGCCAGCGCGGCGCGGGCCACCGCGGCTTGAAAGCAGGCGCCGCCTGCATCCGCGAACTCGATTGCCTCGCTTGCCTTGCCGATCGCAGTCTCGGTGTCACCGCGAGCCAGACACGCGTCAGCGAACACGGCGAGATTATAGCTTCGCCAGTCGAGCGCGGTGCCCGCATCACGCGCCCGCGCCAGGGCCTCGGTAAAGCGCTCTTCGCAGGCGTCGTAATCGCCGCTTACGAAATGGGAGATGGCGAGATTTGCCGAGGCGCCGATCTGCGAGTATCGGCTGCCGACGGCCTCGGCGATTTCCACATACTCGAGGCTTGCCCGGCGAGCCTCCATGAGGGGCACCCGAGAAGTACCGCGCGCGAGGTACGCACAATGGCCAAGCCCCGAGAGAGCCCATCCGAGGTTCTCTCGAGCGCCGTGCTCGCGCGCCAAACGGACGGCGTGTTCGACCCGCGGCCAACACTCGTCGAAACGGCCCGCCTGTGCCAGCACCCAGGCCGCCAGGCCTTCGGCAAAGATCAAGGGGCTGTAGCCGACCAATTCACTGCCCATTTGCGGATCTCCGCCGCTGAGGTCGACGATGCGATCGAACTCCTCGAGGGCTTGCGGAAGGCGCCCGACGACAAAGAGCCAGTACGCGTGCGAGGTTTCAACGGCGAAGGTTTCCCCAGGGCCCATGGCGTCGTTGAGCATCCCCCGGGCCTCTTCGGCGACACCGAGCGCCGCTTCCGCTCGACCGAGCACGCCAAGATGCGACGCAGAGCCGGTGAGTGCGGTAGCTACGACAGCTGGGCGCCCCAGCTCCCGTGCCAGCGACCGGACCTCGTCCATGCAGGCGCGCACCTCGTCCTCGCTCATCCCGAGGCGCCACGTGCCGCTCGCCATGATGATGCCGCAGGCGCGCAGTCGCGACTCCTTGGTGAATGCATCGTCGAGCGACTGGCCGAGGTGGCGCACCTTGTACCAATGCCGCAGGCCCTCGACGGGATCGCGGGCACCGGCCCACTCGGCGGCGCGGTGATGCCAGCGCACGGCCTGCGCGGCATCGGCGGCCTCTTCCCAGTGGTGCGCCAGCAGCCCCGCCTGCTGATCGAGGTCGTCGTCGTGCGCCGCCTCGATGACGCGCGCCACGGCCCCGTGCAGCCGTCTGCGCCGCTCCTGCAGCTGCGTGGCGAGCGCGACCTCCTGCGTCAGCGGGTGCTTGAAGAGATACTCGGCGACCGGATACAGCGACTGCTCGTAGACGAACTCGGTGTCTTTGAGCTTCTGCAGCGCTTCGCGCAGCTGCGGCGCGTCCTGCTCGACGACGGCGGCCAGGGTCGGCTCGTCGAACTCGCGCCCGATCACCGCGGCGGTCTGCAGAACGTCCTTCTCCCGCTCCGCCAGCCGATCGATGCGCGCCGCGAGCAGCGCGTGCACGGAGGTCGGCACCTCGAGCTTGTCGACCGGTGTCATCAGGCGATAGGCGCCCTTGCTGCCCTGCAGCTTCCCCGACTCGATGAGGTTCTGCACCACCTCCTCGGTGAAGAACGGATTGCCGGCGGTACGGGCGTGAATCGCCTCGGCGAGGCCGGCGGTGCTGGGGTGGTTGCCGAGCAGCGCATCGACCAGCTCGCGAATGGCGTCGGGGCCGAGCGGCGCCAGCGGCAGCTGGTGATAGTAGGACTTGCCCATCAACGCCGCCTGGTACTCGGGACGAAAGTTGAGCAGCACCAGGGCGCACGTCCCCACGGCGGCGTCGATCAGGGGCTCGAGGAACGCCGTGCTGCCGCCGTCGAACCAGTGCAGGTCCTCGAGCAGGGTGACCGTCGTCTCCTTCTGCCCGCGCGCCTGCACCACGCACCGGACGATGTCGAACATCTGCCGCTGGCGCGCCTCCGGATCGATGCGCGGGGCGGGGTTCTCCAGTTCGGCGACGCCCATGAAGTCGAACATCAGCGGCAGATTCTCGCGTAGGCGCTCATCGAGCAGCAGCAGGCGGCCGGCGATGCGCTCGCGCGCCGTCGCCTCGCTGTCCTGCTCGGTGATGCCGAAGAAGGCGCGGAACAGCCGCAGCACCGGCAGGAAGGGGACCGCCTTGCCGTGCGCGACGCCGGTGGTCTCGTAGGTCATCAGCCCGCGCGCCCTGCAGCGCTCGAGGAACTCGTAGCACAGGCGGCTCTTGCCGAGCCCGGCGTCGCCGACGATGCCGACGATCTGGGCGTTGCCCTCGCGGGCGCGCGCCAGCGCCGACTCGAGCACCTGCATCTCGTCGCCGCGCCCGACGAAGCGGGAGAAACCGCGGCTGCGCGAGACGTCGAGGCGCGTGCGCATCTGGCCGAGCCCCTGCAGCTCGTAGACGTGCATCGCCCCCTGCATGCCCTTGATCTCCATCGCGCCCAGATCGGCGAGCGCGAAGTAGCCCTGGATCTGGGCGGCGGTGTGCGCCGTGAGGTAGACCTTGCCGGGCTCGGCGATCTGCTCCATGCGGGCGGCGAGCCCGACCGTGTGGCCCTGCGCCGTGTAGTCCATGCGCAGGTCGTCGCCGATCTTGCCGACGATCACCTCGCCGGAGTTGAGGCCCAGACGGGCCGAGAAGTTGAGGCCGCGGCTCAGGCGCAGCTCGTTGGCGTAGGCGCGCAACCCGTCGAGCAGGTGCAGCGCCGCGTAGCAGGCGCGGCGGGCGTGGTCCTCGTGCGCGACGGGGGCACCGAACAGGGCCATGATGCCGTCGCCGGTGAACTTGTCGACGAAGCCCTCGAAGCGCTCGACGCCCTCGGCGAGGATGCGGAAGAACCGATCCATGATCTGCGACCATTCCTCGGGGTCGAGCTGCTCGGCGAGCTCCATCGAGCCCTTCACGTCGGCGAACAGCACCGTCACCTGCTTGCGCTCGCCTTCGAGGGCGGAGCGCGACGCCAGGATCCTGTCGGCGAGGTGTTTCGCCGTCTGCCGGGGGGTAGGCGCCGCGGCGGCGCGTGCGACGAGCGGCGCACGGCACTTGCGGCAGAACTTGGCGGCGGGCCGGTTGCCGGCGCCGCAGCTCGGGCAGGCGGCTTCCAGCGCCGCACCGCACTCCTCGCAGAAAACGGAATCGTCGAGATTCCCGGACTGGCACTTGGGGCAATTCATCGGGTCACTCCGAAGATGCGAGGGCGAGGCTCACGGGGAGGGCGAGGCTCCCGCCCGAGCCTTCGTACGCGCGCAGGACGGCTCGGCGGGAGCCTCGCCCTCCCGGGTTTGACGGATCCTCATTGGAGGTTCGGATAGCGGCGCGTCATTTCGGCGAGCATCCAATCGCGCGCGGCGGGGTTGGCGGCGACGAGGGCGCGCAGGCGCTCGCGCGAGATGGCGTAGGTGATCATGTGGGTGATGGCCGTCACCGTGGCGGCGCGCACCGTGTCGAGCAGCACGCCACGCTCGCCGACCACGTCGTGCTCGCCGACCGATCCGACGCCCTTGCGGCCGATGGTGACGACGGCCCGCCCCTCCTCGACGATGTAGCACTCCGGCGACTCACCCCCCTCCGTGCAGAGCAGGTCGCCGGGCTCGAAGCTCATCGGATAGGCGGTGGCGGCGAGCTGCTCCAGCTCCGGTGTGGTGCAGCGGGCGAACAGGCTGTTGCCCGACAGCAGGGCGACCGTCGCTGCCAGGCGCGCCCCGGTGCGCACCGGCACCGAATCCCGGCGCGCCGGCTCGGTTTCGATCCGCTGGCGCAGCTCGGCGCGCCAGCGCAGGTCCGCCCCGCCGTCTCCCGCCCGCGGACGCAGCCCGCTCTCGATACGCTCGCTCGGAGCCGCGGTGACCGCCGGCGCGGCTGGCGCGGTGACGGCGGCCGCGGGGCGCGCTACCGCCGTGGCGCTGCAGGCGACCTCGAGGGCGGCGAGGCCGCGCAGGGTCAGCCGATCCTGGAAGCGCGGCGCCTCGCCGGCCAGCTCGATGTGGCCGAAGCGCTGCAGCAGGGTGCGGAAGGTGATCTCGATCTCCGCCCGCGCCAGGGCGGCGCCGAGGCAGAAGTGCACGCCGCCGCCGAAGGTCAACGGTTGGATCTCGGTGCGCGTGATGTCGAGCCGGTCGGGGTTCGCGTAGCGGGCGGGGTCGTGATTGCCGGCCCCGAGGAGGGCGAAGACCTGCTCGCCGGCGGGAATCGTCACGCCTCCGACCTCGACGCTCGCTTCGGTGACGCGGTTCGCCAGCTGCGCGGTTCCGTCGTAGCGCAGGAACTCGTCCGGCAGGTTGGCGAACAGCGACCCGTCGCGGCGCAGCAGGTCGAGCTGGTCCGGATGGCGCAGCAGCGCCAGGAGGCCGTTGCCGAAGAGGTTGGTGGTGGTCTCGAAGCCCGCCCCGAAGAGCAGTGAGGCGAGCGTAACCAGCTCGTCGTCGGTCAGCCGGTCCCCGCCGACTTCCGCTGTCGCCAGGCTGCTGAGCAGGTCCTCACCCGGCCGGCGGCGCTTCTCGGCGATCAGGTCGAGGAAGTAGGCGCGGATGACGAGCTGCGCGGCATCGGCCGCCGCCAGCTGCTCGGCGGTCGCCTGCATCTCGAAGATGGCGACGAGATCGCGCACCAGGGCGCGGAACTGCGGCCGATCCGTCTCCGGCACGCCGAGCATCTCGCCGATGATCGTCACCGGCAGCGGGAAGCCGACGGCCTCGAGCACGTTGCCGCCGCCGGCCTCGGCCACCGGGTCGAGCAGCTGGTGGACGACCCGCTCGATGACCGGCTTGAGGTTGTCGATCATGCGCGGCGTGAACGACTTGGTGACCAGCTTGCGCAGCCGCGTGTGCTCCGGCCCGGTGGTGTTGAGCATCGAGTGCTCGCCGGCAGTCAGCGAGGGATGCTTGCGCCAGTCGGGGCCGAAGCGCTGCGCGATCTGCGGCGCGTAGTCCTTGCCGAGGCGCGGATCGCGCAGGGCCGCCCAGCAGTCGTCGTAGCGACTGAGCAACCACATCCCCACACTGGTGCGGTGCACCGGGCCGGCCTGCCGGAGCTGGTGGTAGAGCGGATAGGGGTTGGCGCGCCCCTCGGCGGTGAGGAAGAGCTGTGTGTAGATCGCGTCCGCGTTGCTCGCGGCGTCGGCGGTGTCGGGCGGCATGCACTCTCCTTGCGCCAGTCGCGCCCCTTCAGATCGATCGGTTCCTGCCGACCGTCGAGGAGGGGAAGTGTTCCATCTTGGTGTCGTCTTCGTGGTGTGCGGAGGGCGCCCCCGCTGGGACCGTGCAACGTAAGCGCGTCTAGTACATGCCGCGAACCGGATCGGCAAGCAGCGCGTCTTGCCAAAGGTCTCCTCCGATCCTCGCTCTTGTTTCGCCTTTGTCTCCGCTGAACACGAGCAATGATCAATTGATCCCCGACGTGGATGGCGCCGAGACCATCGCCTCTCCCACGTCGCCGAGCCCGCCCGGTACCGCCGCCTGAACCGGACGCTGCTTCGAGGAGCTGTTCCTCTCCTTTCTTGACCGTGCAGCGGCGTACGCACTATCTGCAGCGGATGGGTCGCGTGGGTCGGATCGGCGAGGGGCGACGACGTGCCGTCGGTCCGTCCGGCAGCTCGCAGTCGTCGTTGCGTCGCGGCTCTCGACTCGTTCGGCGAGCCTCTCCGGTCTTCGCCGTTTCTCTCTTCCTCTTTACCCTGGCCGACGTCGGCTGTACGCGACGGGACCGTCGGTTGGCGGGATCGAGCGTGCTGCTCGTGACGTTGGACACCGTGCGTGCCGACGCCCTCGGGTCGTATGGTGGGCCTGCCTGGACGACGCCGACGTTGGACCGGCTGGCGCGGGCGATGAGCGTCCGCTACCGCTTCGACCCGACCG
>CAYTBC010000214.1:0-6785 GCA_964435765.1 uncultured Desulfosarcina sp. | reverse complement strand
AGTACTGCCCACTCGGTATCCAATGCGCATATCGATGAATTCTACGAAGCCGCGCTTAGGGCAGGGGCAATTTCCGCGAAAATCTCGGGTGCCGGCGGGGGAGGCTTCATGATGCTGTTTGTGGAACCGACGTCGAGCATCGAAGTACAAAGGGCGCTGGCCGGCTTTGACGGTGAGTTTTTCCGTTTCCATTTCACCAAAGAGGGGGCGCAGGCTTGGACAGTTTGAACATCGGGGTGGTCCGCGACTTGATCGCCGAGTCCATAGCGGTGAAGCAACGGCTGGTCGACGACGAAGCGATGCTCCAGCGTATTGTCGCGGTGGCGGAGAAGTGCGTCGACGCATTCCGTGCTGGAAACAAGGTGCTGCTGGCCGGTAATGGCGGAAGTGCTGCGGATGCCCAGCACATTGCAGCCGAGATCGTCAGCCGCTTCGAGGTTGAACGGCCCGGGCTGCCTGCCATTGCGCTGAACACGGACACCTCGATGCTAACGGCGATCGGCAACGACTACGGCTATGAAAAGATCTTCCAGCGGCAACTGGAGGCCAACGGGGTGGAGGGCGACGTCTTCGTAGGGATCAGTACTTCCGGGAACTCGCAGAATGTTGTCAACGCACTGCTAAAAGCGCGGGACATGAATATCCTCGCGGTCGGGTTGAGCGGCGCGGACGGCGGAAAAATGGCGTCGGCATGCGATGTTTGCGTCTGTATTCCCTCGACAAGCACTCCGCGCATCCAGGAAGCGCACATCACCGTCGGCCACATTATCTGCGCCATGGTCGAGAAAGCGCTGTTCGAGCAGTACCGGTGAGCATGAAAGCGGTCGTGCTTGCTGGCGGATTTGGTACGCGCCTGGCGCACATCACCAGGGATATGCCCAAGCCGATGGCGCCGGTGAATGATGCGCCGTTCCTACAGTATGTGCTTGAACATCTGGTGCGCTGCGGCGTGCAGGAAATCGTGCTTGCCGTGTCCTATAAATGGGAGCAGATACGCGACTTCTTCGGGGATCGCTTCGAGGGCATTCCGGTGGGGTATTCCGTCGAGGAACACCCTCTGGGCACCGGGGGCGCCATCCGGCAGGCGCTGCAGCAGCTGGGAGAGCAACCCGTCATCGTGGTGAATGGCGATACGCTGTTCCCGGTGGACCTGCAGCGCATGTTTTGGCTGCACAATGAGGGACATGGGCTGCTGACCATGGCGGTCAAACGGGTGCCGGATGCGCAACGCTTCGGACGCCTGCTTGTCGATGAGCACAACAGGGTGACTGGCTTCTTGGAAAAGGGCGAGGGTGGACCGGGCCTGATCAACGGCGGGGTTTATGCCATCGATCGCGATTTGTTCCGCGTCGCCGAATTCCCGGAGCGCTTTTCCTTCGAGTCCGACCTGTTGGAAAAGCATCTGCAGGAGATCAGGCCGCAGGCGTTTATGTCAGACGCCTACTTTATCGATATCGGCATACCGGAGGATTACCAGCGCGCCGCGCGGGAGGTGGGTCTTGGCAAAGGCGCGGGCACTGTTCCTTGACAGGGACGGTGTGATCAATAAGGAAAAGAGGTATGTACACCGCAAGGAGGATTTTGAGTTCATCGACGGTGTGTTCGCGGCCTGCCGGCAGGCGCGTGCGATGGGCTACAAGCTGGTCGTCATAAGTAACCAGGCGGGCATCGCTCGCGGTTATTATTCAACGGCGGATTTCCATGCCCTGAACGGGTGGATGCTGGAGCGTTTTTCCGAGCAGGGAGTAATCATCGACGGCGTCTATTTCTGCCCGCATCATCCGACCGCGGGTGTGGGCGAATACCTCAGCGACTGCCGCTGCCGCAAGCCGGAACCCGGAATGATCCTGCAGGCGGCCGATGAACTCGACATCGATCTGGCGGCGTCGGCCGTCGTCGGCGACAAGCTGAGCGACATCGAGGCCGGCATCAGGGCGGGGGTGGGCACCTGTATCCTGGTGCGCTCGGGGCATCCGCTGGATGATGGTAGTGTGCCGAATGGTGTGCGTGTTGCGCTCGATCTGAGCGATGCCGTGAACTACCTGCGCGGGACGTCCGGCTGAGTTCCGGACTCCACGCCGCCGATCAAAAACCGTTTATTTTTTGATTTGGCTCAACGACAACGTCGTTTGTCTGAACGCTGAGTTATCTGGCAACTAAACTTTAAATTGAGGACGTGGCGTCGGCAGCGGGTGTTTGCCAGTCTGTCGAGGGAGTGCTTATGACCATGAGCACATCCGCGATATTTCTGCGCTGCCGCTACAGGGAAGGCCAACTTCAGCGGAATGGGGAGACAATTCAAAGCATATTAGTAGGAGCATCCTCATGATTAGTGTTGATTGCAAGAGATACATTGTCGTTGGCCTTGTGTTATTCAGCGTCTCGCTGGGCAGGGCACAGGCGGCAGTTATTACGCCATCCGACTACTTCCCGCTTGTCGATGACAACTCGTGGACGTATATTGTCGACAACAGTTACAGCGACACGCTCAGAGTGCTGACAGGCACCACTCTGGTCAATGGTGTTGCCACCAAGGGTCTCCAGGATTCGTTTGGGGAAATCCTTTATGCGACCAGTGACAGCAACGGTATCAGGGAACACAGGGATGACGATCCGTCCCCTCCGGCGAGTACCGGTGTCTTCAGCCCTCCGGCAGTACTCGTGGGGCCAGCGCCGAACATGCCCGATACGTTCAACAGCTCAGGAACGGCGACGCTGAGCATACCGGCCATCAGTCCGACGCCTTTTGTGCTGAGTTACACGGCAACTTCGGCGGTACAGGCCTTTGAATCCATTACAGTGCCGGCCGGCACCTTCAAGACGGTCAGGCTTCAAATGAGCCTTCGAATCTTCGGCAACGCTGGCGGGATGCCAGTCGACGAAACCACTACCGAGACCTACTGGGCGGCGCGCTTCATAGGCCCGGTCAAGATCGTGACATCGGACAGTGAGGGTACGGAAACACAACTGTTGACATCCACAACTGTTGTTCCGCCGCCAGTCAAAGACGATATCGTCATTGACTTCGGCAGCATCGGTTTGTGGGCGCGCATGAACGACGCGAGTTGGTTGAAGCTGAACAACGGCTCGCCCGACCTGGTGGTTGTGGGTGACATAGACGGAAGCGCTCAGGACGACCTCATCGCGGATTTTGGTTCCACTCTTGGTGGCATCTACATCAAGCACAATCTGGGTGCGTGGGTGAAGTTGCACAACTTCAGTCCGGAGCTGATGGCAGTCGGCGATCTGGACGGCAACGGCAAGGACGATATTGTTATTGATTTCGGCGGTATTGGTCTATGGGCGCGCATGAATGATGCTAGCTGGCTGAAGCTGAATAACAGCTCGCCGGACCTTATCGCGGTGGGTGATGTTGACGGCAACGGCCAGGATGACGTGATCGCGGATTTCAGCTCAACGTTCGGCGGTATCTTCGTCAAACGCAACCTGGGCGGCTGGAGCCAGTTGCACAATGGCAGCGCACAGGCCCTGGCGACGGGTGACCTGGATAACAACGGCAAGGATGACATCGTGATCGACTTTGGTGGCATCGGTCTGTGGGCACGTATGAACGATGCCAGCTGGCTGAAGCTGCACAACAGCAGCCCGGATCTTGTAGCCACCGGAGACATCGACAGTAACGGTGCCGACGATGTGCTGGCAACCTTCGCCAGTGCCCCCGGTCTGTGGGTGAAAAAGAACCTGGGTGGCTGGGGCAACATCAGCACGGTGACACCCGAGAAGGTCGTCACCGGCGATGTCGACGGTAACGGCACGGCGGATGTCGTCGCTGACTTCGGTGTCAGCGGTGCGGTCAGCGGGCTCTTCGTGCGTCGCAACCAGGGGGCTTGGGTGAAGCTGCACAACAGCACCTCGCAAGGTATCGCAGTCGGAAATCTGGACTGATCCGGGGAGGGGCGTTCGGCTGTTAGAGGCTGCCGTGTCCGAGCCGACTCGGGCACGGCTTTTGTTTCATCGCCAGACATTATTTATCGAGGCCGGGTCGGACCTGCCTCAGGTAACCCCAAGCGCGCTTTTGGCATTGCTCACCGTGCCGAGAAGACTTTCGGATTCGCCGGTATTGTTCTAGCTGACCTGCCATGGGGTGCCGGATCCTCTAGGTCCGGAATCCGACTGGCCGGTATTCTGTGGCGTGCTCTGCAACGACCTCATCATGCTTGCCCCCATATTGCTTTCTTCTGAGGGCGCCTTTATGCAGACACGGGGAAGAACGCATGAGACACTGTGAAAGCAGTGGCAAAATGCGCCGAGGAGGCGGGTACGGCTTCCTGGAAATTCGTGGGCAACAAACGGTAGAAAAAACGCATTTTTCATAATGCAAAGAGTAAACAATACGTAGACTGAACGGTAGCTTTAAGGCAGTTTTAGACGCCTTCTGTGGTGCAGGCGATGACATATTGGCTACGAAGTGAATATCGCGCCCCGAGACAGTCTGGATTCGGGCCAACGGGCCATTTTCACTCGGCATTGGGAGCCGTTACAGCTTTCCTCTGCAGCATGGGATTGGTCGCGGTACTTCGCCTGCCGCCCGCTTGCGGGGCTGAATTCGCAGCCGGCAGGGCTGAGCAGAGCAAGGTCGCAACTCCCTTGTACGAGGGCAATGCCTTGCTCGGCAAGGTTTCCAGTAACTTACTTGAACGTCGCCAGGCTGCATCCAGACGCGTGAGAGCTGACAGAGCTGACCAGGCCTTGCAGGTGGCCCCCCTGCTGCCCGGTCAAGATGGTCGACTCGATATTGAGGTCCGGTTCCGGAGCCTGACGCCTGACATTGCTGCCCAGGTCGAGGCAACCGGTATCCAGGTCACTGATATCCAATATCGCTTTGCGCGAATTTATGGGCTGTGTGATCCGGAATTGCTGGATGAGATTGCCGCGATCCCCGAGGTGACCGCGGTTCATCCCAACTACCGACCGCAGCTGAATACCGGCTCAGTCTACGATCAGGCCGATGCCTCTATCAATGCTGACCTCGCCCGTCTCAGCTTCGGCGTAGACGGCAGTGGGATCGGTGTGGGCGTGTTGTCGGACAGTTTCAACGACACCCTCGGCGGCAGCGTCAGTGGAACCGGCTGTTCCTCTGTACTTACCGGTTCCAGTCCCCAGCTTTCCGGTGACCTGCCGGCTGCGGTGGTATTACTCGATAACGGCCCGGAGGCCGAGATTGGACAGGATGAGGGCGCCGCGCTGGCGGAACTCGTTCACGATCTCGCGCCCGGAGCCAGCCTTTTGTTCCATTCAGCTACCCGATCTCCCGCTTCCATGGCCGAGGGCATCAGCGAACTCAGGGACTGCGGAGCCGACGTCATACTGGATGATATCGGCTACTTCAGCGAACCGATGTTCCAGGACGGCATCATTGCGCAGGCCGCGCAGGCGGCCGTGAATAGCGGCGTGTCGTATCTCTCCGCAGCCGGCAATCAAGCCACCTTTGGCGTGGATGAATTCTACCTGGATGCGAATCCGGCCATAGACACAACGACGCCAAGCGGAGATGATTTCCATGATTTCGGCGCTGGCGATCGGTTTGCAACGATTACCGTTCCGCCCGGCTGCGGGGTAGGCTTGGTACTGCAGTGGAATGAACCCTTCGATGGAACCCTTGGCCCCGGGGCATCCAGCGACCTGGACCTTTACCTGTGCACCGAGCCGAGCGCATCCGCCTGCATTTTCAGCAGTTCAACTATTCAGGGTTGTGGGTTTGCCCCTGGGGTTAGTGCAGGCGACCCGCTGGAAGTCGTTGGTGTCGTGAACGACGGCGCGGTGGCGGCGCCCATTCACGTAGCCGTCGAGCACCATTGCGGAAGCGAAGCCGTTCGTTTTCGTATTGCAGTGTTCGCCCTGGAGCCAGGATGCAACTTGCCCGGTGCGTATGGCTTCGAGACAACTATCTTCAACAAGTCGCCGATTTATGGACATGCAGCAGCTGCGGGTGTTGCGGCGGTCGGCGCTGCTTTCTATGGTGAGATCGACACGGGCGGGAACGTCGCGCTGCCCTATGGGGTGATCAATGTCGAACCGTTCAGTGCGCTTGGCGGCAACTTACCTTTCTATTTTGATGGTAGCGGCAGCCCGTTGCCCAATGCGCCGGAGCTGCGATTCAAGCCGCAGATCGTGGCGCCAGACGGAAGCAACACGAGCTTCTTCTTTAGCGACATTGATTATGATCCGGACAGTTATCCGAATTTTCTCGGCACCTCGGCCGCAGTGGGGCACGCCGGAGCGGTTGCGGCTCTACTGCGCGATCGGAACTATGACCTGTCTCCGGCCCGGCTTGTGGATCTTTTGATGGACACCGCGACCGATATTGAGGCGGCGGGAGTCGATACGCGCTCCGGTGCCGGCCTTGTCGATGCATTTGCCGCGGTTTCTGCGGCAAGCCCGGTCAAATCTGACATTGTTATCGATTTCGGTGATATTGGCCTGTGGGCACGGATGAACGATGCCAGCTGGCTGAAGCTGAGTAACAGTTCACCCGACCAGGTGGTGGTGGGTGACGTGGACGGCAACGGCGAGGACGATGTGATCGCTGATTTTGCTTCCACGCTGGGTGGTATTTTCATCAAACGCAACCTTGCTGGCCGGACACAGCTGCACAACTTCAGCGCCGAACTGATGGCAGTGGGCGATCTGGATAACAGCGGCCGTGACGACGTGGTAATCGACTTTGGCGGCATCGGCCTGTGGGCGCGCATGAACGACGCGAGCTGGCTGAAGCTGCACAACAGCAGTCCGCTGCTGATTGCCACGGGCGATATCGACGGCAA
>CAYTBC010000213.1:0-6827 GCA_964435765.1 uncultured Desulfosarcina sp. | reverse complement strand
GGAATCGACATTGTCCTGGTGAGTGATGCGGTGGGAACCATCGGCAACGGCCGCCCCGAGGCGGTGTCGGTCACGGTCGATGAAATGGCCTACCACACCCGGGCGGTCAGAAATGGCGTCAAATCCGCTCTGGTTGTGACGACCCTGCCTTTCGGTTCATACAATTGCGTCAGCGAAGCGGTCGGCAACGCCGCCCGCATCATGAAGGAGGGCCGGGCGGACGCCGTCCACCTGGAAGGGACCGCCCGGTCAGCCGAGATTGTCCGCGGCATCGTGGAATCGGGCATTCCCGTGTTGGGCCACATCGGGGTGACCAAACAGCGGATCGTACTTTCCGGCAAGATCAGCCTGCCGGCCAAGGACGCCGAATCTTCCAAACAAATGATCAACGATGCCGTGGCCATGGCAAGCAGTGGAGCCTTCGGACTGATCATCGAGTGCCTACCGGTGAGCCTGAGCGAAATTATTACCCGCAGCCTGGATATACCCGTCATCAGCATCGGTTCCGGCGTGCATTGCGATGGACAGGGCCTTGTGACCCATGACATGCTGGGTCTGTTCAAGGAGCTGTCGCCCCGGTTTCTGAAAGTCTACGCCGATCTGCAGCAGGTCACGGTTTCCGCTATCACCCAATTTCGCAGCGAGGTTGAATCGGGTCAGTTTCCCACGGCACAGCACAGCTACAGCCTCGATGAACGGGAGCTCGATAAGCTGCTGAATCAACTGGGCTAATAAATACGGAGTCAACTTGATCAGCTTTAAGCGGCACCCTATGGGAAACTCTGGAATTAAACATTTGGAGTGCTGGAGTATTGGAGTCATGGAGTAATGGAAAAAACATTTGCAGGCCCATTCGGGGGGTCATATTGATTTGCAAATGTCTACCTGAATTCATTTATATGTGATTCTATTCACAGTGCAAATGATCATATCGCCAGGTTTTCTGAAACGGGTATGATACCTACACATTCTGTTATGAATTACGTCCAGCACTCCAATAATCCAGTACTCCAACACTCCGGCAACTTGTTCGTAGAAAAGCCGGGTATCTTGAACCCGGTCACGGCATCGTTTCTTAATATTGGGATAAATGGAAACCATGGAAACCTCAAAAGAACACATTCTCAAGGCCATTCATCACATCCAACCGGAAGTTGTTCCCGTTAATATCGAGGGCATCTACGCGGATCTGCAGCCGTGGTATGATTATTTTAAAGTCGACAATAAGCTGGATCTCAGAGACAAACTGGGAGTTGACCTGCAGTGTGCCCGCCCGGTTTATATCGGATCCGGCCTAAAGCCCGGCTGCAACATCTTCCACACGCCGGCGGACGTTTACGGTGCCGCCGGCGTTGGTTTCGGCAAAGGCCGCAATTACCCCCTGCAGGGTGTCCAAACGCTGCACGATATTGAAAATTTTGCCTGGCCCGACCCGGATGATTTTGACTATGCGGTGGCTGCCAGAGTACTTCAATCGATCCCCGATGATAAAGCCAAAAGGGTGGAAGGCAAGTACGCGCTGTTGAGCCCGGGCATGACGCTGGAAGAAGCAACCCAGAAAAGCGGCGGCAATTGGCTGCCGGTGATCTGCACTCTATTTGATCTGTTTGGTATTGAAGAAACCCTGCTGAAACTTTGGCAGGCGCCGGCCATTATTGAGGCAACCGTCCGCAAAGTGGAAGAATTTGCGCTCGGCTTCTATGCCAAACTCTTTGAAGCAACCCAGGGGTTGGCGCAGTTCGTCTATATGGGGGATGATTTTGCGACCCAAAGAGGCATGCTGATTTCGCCTGAGCACTGGCGCAAATACCTGAAGCCTACCTATGAAAAGTATTTTGCCCTGGCCAAAAAATACGATTTAAAAATCTGGTTTCACAGCTGCGGCCAGTTTCGACCGGTCATGGGCGACCTGATTGATATCGGCCTGGATGTTTGGGAGACGGTCCAGGCCCATTTGCCGGGCAATGAGCCCGAGGTTCTAAAGCGCGAGTACGGTGACCATATCACCTTTTTCGGGGGGATCTCCACCCAGACCACCCTGCCCTTCGGATCCACCGATGATGTCCGCCTCGAAGTCCGCGAGCGCATCCGGGTGCTGGGCAAAAACGGCGGCTACATCTGCGGCCCGGACCACGGTATCATGCCCGATGTGCCGCTGGAAAATGTGCTGGCCATGTACGACGAGGCCCGCAAATTTAAATTTTAAGCGCTTTCGACCAAGGGTCTCCGAAAATTAATTCTACCACCAGTGGTGTATCCTTCCACGCCCTTGGACGTATTCATATTTCATAAGCTAATCTAATTTTTTTTTGCATCCCAAAAAGGTTCGAAGCAGGCACGACATCCACAATCCTAATGGTAGTAAAATATTGAAGAATTCAATATCCAATATATAATATTTCAATTCGATTGTTGGAGCTGCACCTTTTATATTTAGATTGTCAGTAAAATTCCGCTTTATATCTAATTTATATTCCTTCATCCAACGGGCTTTTTACACCAAGCAAATTCTTCCCAGCAACATGGGTATAAATCATCGTAGTTCGGAGACTGCTATGTCCAAGTAGCTCCTGGATGGTTCGAAGGTCGTATCCGCTTTCAAGCAAGTGAGTGGCAAAGCTGTGGCGCAGCGTGTGGACGGCTATGCGTTTAACAAGGCCGGTTTTGTGGGCTGCACATCTGATGTGTTTTTGAAGGTTGCTTGGGTGAATATGATGTCTTCTTACAATCCCTGACCTGGGATCAATTGAAAGCTTCCAGGAGGGAAACAGCCATTGCCAACCCCATTCCTTGCCGGCATTTGGATATTTGCGCTCAAGGGCGTAGGGCAATTCAACCCCGGGCACATTATTTATTCGATCTTTTTTAAATATAAGTTCGGTTTTATCTATATGATTGTGCAACTTTTCGATAAGAGTTACCGGCAACACGGTTTGGCGGTCTTTATCCCCTTTGCCAGATCTGACTATCAAGAAATTTCTATCAAAATCGATATCCTTCACCCTAAGTTTAACACATTCACGCAATCTTAGACCACATCCATATATCAGCCTGGCCATAAGAAGATTGGTGCCAGTCATATTTGAAAAATGCTGTGAAACTTCAGATTTGGTCAAGACCACCGGCAACCGTCTTTTGCGTGAGGCCCTGATGACGTTTCTTAAGTCACCGATATTTTGATCCAGTACATGCCTGAATAGGAATAAAAGGGCATTGAAAGCTTGATTTTGAGTTGATGCCGAAACTGTTTTTTCAACTGCAAGCCAGGTTAGAAATGCCTTTAAATGGGAGACGTTGATACTATGTGGGTTTTGGGCTTTAAGAAAGCGGCAAAAGGTTCTTAGCCAGCCAATATAAGTTTTTTCGGTGTTAACAGAAAGATGTTTAATCCTGATGATTTTGATCATTTCATTTTTCACATTTTTCCATTGATTGGTTGCCGGAGCAGTTATTAGTCTATTTTTGATTTGATGATTTTTGTAAAAAATAAAAAGCTCTATGGCCATACGGGCCTGATCAACCTGCCATGATTGCTTTTGTTTGGAAATATGCTTGAGATAGCCGTCGATTTCATCAGAAGTTATGTATAAATCTGTTGCTTTTCGGCAGAAAGCATAACATTGCCTGACCCAGTGAATAAAAAACGGGATTTGTCGATCAGAAATGATACGTTTAGTCGATAGATACTGTACGAATCGGTCCATGGATCTATACATACTGTGCTGAAAATACTATTAAAATTATTACGAGACTGAAAGCTTATCTTTCTATTTACAGCCACAATATATCAGACCGTATTGTCAGATCCG
Source organism: uncultured Desulfosarcina sp. (assembly GCA_964435765.1). Lineage (GTDB taxonomy): Bacteria > Desulfobacterota > Desulfobacteria > Desulfobacterales > JAFDCJ01 > JAFDCJ01. The sequence continues at coordinate 3,018 of CAYTBC010000213.1, read as the reverse complement.
GTCACAGTTCCTGAAATTTTCTTAAAAAAAATCCAATCCCCACCAAACTCATAAGTGAAACCCGTACTTATAGGGAAAACTCGATAAGTAAGATAATTTGCACCAAAAAAAGCCATGGTTAATTTTGATATAATCATCAAGTGAATTGCTGTACCATTACTATTAGTTGACTTTTCAGGCACTTATGATAAGATATTTGAAATAAAAAGAATTTTTGGTTTATTAGGACGGACTGAAAGAATGGAATCTTGAGCGTTCGTTTGCGTCTAAAACGAGATTTCTACTTAATCAATAAGATATGCAAGTAACCAATACGGTATTTAATGAACTCGACCATTCTTAAATACGAATCTGAACCCAAAATCTACGAAATTCGTAGTGAATGCGCTCCTCATCATGACGTAGTTAGAGGGTTGACGATTTCAGAGCATTTTCAAAAAAGTGAAAAACACAAGAATATCTCATCCACACTTGGTGACTATTTCATTGTAATAGAAACAGAAGTAAACAATTCATCTGAAATTCAATCGAAACACTTTGAAATAAAAGCGCTAATTAGTGAAATTGATCGTTCATGGATGTATGCTTGTGGGCATCCACTTAACAAAAAGGTTCTCTCTTATGTGGGACCATACGTTGATTTTTCTGATGGAAATATTAGTGGTTGGAAAAGCAACTATCGTGAAGCAGAAAAAGAAGTTAACAAAGGCCGAGCTCATGCTACTTTTAGCTTTGAAAAGGTATCACATTCCACTTTTTCATATTGGCCATTACAGACAGCACTGGTAGCGCGCAAATCTTTTTTATCAGCATCGGAACCAATTCAGGCTTTGTTTGACTTGCATTACTTCGCGCATAAGGTTGGAGATAGTTACTCAAGTTTCTTTTTTCTTGCAAAATCCTTGGAACTTGTCCGCGCCTTACTACCAGGCAAAACAGATGCACAAAAAGAAAAAAAGCTATCAGAGGATGTCAGATCAAGACTGAAAACATCATTACATAATATAGTCGGCTTGGCTAATACACGATTTGAAATTAGACATATAGTAAAGGATAAGGATAGCCTCTCTCTGCATGAAAAAATGAATAGTTCTGAGATAAACACTTTTAAACATGATGCAGATTTAATTATTCGATTTGTCGTATGTAGTAATTTGGATATACCTTTAATCATTCCAGAAAGAAGCTAATATCTGGAAACCATAATATTCGCATATCAATTCACTTGTGCCGACCCCAAAAAGCCGGGCGGCACAGTTCAACCGTTCGCATACCCAATAAACACCTTGACTATAACCAAATACAGTAATAATATAACCAAATGAAATACGAGGTTAAAATCAAGAAAAAGGCCCTACGCGGACTTGATAAATTATCGGAAAATGTTCGCAAGTTGCTATTTTTATTGATTAATGACCTTAAAGAAGATGGGCCAATACAAAAAAGTTGGAATAATTTTTCACCCCTGGGTAATGACAAATATCACTGCCATTTAAATTATCGCTATGTGGCATGCTGGACTTACCATAAAGGGGAGATTGTAATTGAGGTGTATTATGTTGGCACTCGTGAAAAAGCCCCGTATTGAAATATCGCTTCAGGGTGAGAAGGTTGACGAACTCATTGAGTGGATCAGGAAAAAATTCGAGGTGAGTATTCTTTCATCTGACGATTCTGAAAGTGTTTCAATTGAAGAGACTGATTTTTGGAAAGAAATGCAGTCAAACAGAGTGGGAAACCTTCTTTCAGCAGCAAGGCTTAAAGAAAATATGTCTCAATCTCAGCTTGCTGAAAAACTTGGTATTCGTCAGAATATGATCAGTGATTATGAAAGAGGCAAGCGCCGCCTATCGCCTGCAATGGCAAAACGTATCGCCAAAATTCTTAAAATCAAAGTTGAAAGAATATCATAGCGCGAACCTGTCGTTTGAGATGGACCGGGAAAAGCCGGGGCCTTTTTTGAAAACTTTATTTCCGAAACTTTCGATACTTTAATAACTCCTGTGGGGTAATGTTTCCCGGCCCCTCAACTTGTCATTATGTGTGCAAAACTTTAAGGATAATGCAAAATGTTCGGAATTGGATTGCCGGAACTAATTATTCTTTTTATAATAGCAGCCATTTTTATGGGATCCGTTGTCATAGTAATTATTGTTCTTTCCCATGTTAGAAAACAAAAGGATTCCCAAAGTAGGTCAATTAACATCAAGCCACCACCACTACCAACATTAAGTGAGAAAGATTTGATAAAGAAAGCCCAATCATTTTTCAAGGATAATAACTATAAAAGCGCTATTAACATTTTAAATCGTGCCATAGAACTTAATAACAAATCTGACTCGGCATTTTATAACAGAGGCGTTGTTCTTCTTAAAATTGGGGACAAAAAAATGGCCTTGCGAGACTTAAAGATAGCTGCCAAATTAGGCCATGAAAAGTCAAAAGAGTTTTTGCATAATAAAAGAATTCCTTATTAAACGAAGCGTAGGCACATAACCAGGCGGATGAACCAGACGGGAGAACTGATGCGGTTTACCGGAAATGTCGTACAAGCTTGAAAGATCTCTGGCCTGCTGGTTATCCGCAGACGTACCCCACCAACTATGTTTTTATCGAAGATTTTATTGGAATACGCAATCGCCAAATTAGCTAAAGGTTGGATATTACGGCTATTAATCTAAACATTTGCGAAGTTGTGAATTAGGTTCGTCAATCAAATTTTGTCGATACGGGACTTTTGGGGCAACGCTGAAGGCGGGCTAAAAGACAAGCCAGCCGGGCTGGATAAATTTATTTGTTTCCGAGGCCCTAAGCCGGACAAGCCGGATTTAATATTGAAGATTTATCGATGTCGCTTCTCTCCGTCCTTTTTATAAATCAATAATTTTAGATCATTTTAGTCATTTTTAATTTTTATTAATTTACACCGATATAAAACAAAAACTTATTCAAAATTAACAACAAATTGTCGCTATGGCGCCGCTCAGCGCCTAACCGCCATCGTTTTTAAGCATTGTG
>CAYTBC010000212.1:0-6869 GCA_964435765.1 uncultured Desulfosarcina sp. | reverse complement strand
TTTGAGTCATGCCTCAGGGAACAGTCAAGTGGTTCAACAACAAGAGAGGTTGGGGTTTTATAGTCAAGGAAGACGGCGAAGACATTTTTGTCCACTACTCCGCCATTAAAGGCGAGGGTTTCAAGTCCCTTGACGAAGGCCAGCGTGTGCAGTTTGATATCGAAGAGGGCGATAAAGGCCCCGCAGCAGCGAACGTTGAGCCGGTTTAGACGGCGTCGCTCAAACTCACAAAGATTTATTTTTGCAGCAGCTCGCGGGCATGTTCCAAGGCGGTTGCTGTGATTTTCTCGCCGCCCAGCATCCTGGCAATCTCCCGGTAGCGATCCTTTTCACCGAGCGGCTCGATGGCGGTTTTGGTTCGACCGTCGGCTACCTGTTTGGAAATGCTGAAATGATGCTCACCGAATTTTGCGATTTGGGGCAGATGGGTGATGCATATGACCTGGTGGTGCTGCGCCAGTTCGGACAATTTGCGGCCGACCACCTCGGCCGTGCCGCCGCCGATTCCGGCATCGACTTCGTCAAAGACGACGGTTTCCACTGAGTCGGTTTCTGCCAGAATGGCTTTCAGAGCCAGAACCACCCTGGACAATTCACCGCCCGACGCAATGCTGGCCAGCGGCTTCAGCTCTTCGCCGACGTTGGGGGCAATCATAAATACAGCCCGATCAATGCCGGTTTCCGTGAGGGCATAGTTTTCGATTTTCAAATGCGGGTCGATTTTTTCATTCCAGGCAATATCGCTGACCGCCACGTGGAAGACCGTTTGCACCATCTTCAGGGATGCGAGCTCGGCGACGATCTTTTGGGCTAATTTTGTGGCCGCCTTTTTTCTTTTATTGGAAAGCTGCAGGGCCAGATCTTTGCATGTATGCTGCAGCTTGACCAGCGAACTTTCGACCTCCGATATTTTGTCGTTGATGTTCTCCACATTTAAGAGCTCCTGCCCGATGGCGTTCAGCTTTGCCAGCACAGCCTCCAGCGATCCTCCGTATTTGCGTTTGAGTTTGTTAAGAGTATCCAGTCTTTCTTCGACAACCTCGAGTCGATTCTCGTCAAACCGTACCAGCTTCAGGTAGGATCTGAGTTCGGCAATCAGATCTTCAATCCGGTAAACGGATTCGGCCAGACTTTCGGCGCCGGCATTCAGCTTTGAATCGAGCCGCCCGGCGCGTTCAAGATTTTTCTTTACTTCCGATAACTGTTCGATGACCGATCCGGATGCTCCGTAAAGTGCTTCGATGCTGCCGTGCACGATTTGGTAGAGGGTTTCGGCATTTTTCAATCGCACCCGTTCCTGCTCCAGCTCAGTGTCCTCCCCGGCGGCAATTCCGGTGTCTGCAATTTCGTTTTTCTGAAATTGGAGCAGCTCAATTTTTTCTGTCTGGCGATTTCGAATTTTCTTTAATTCTTTGAGTTCTTCAATCAAAGGGAGGAGTTGATGGTGGTGTTCAAACATCTTTTGCCGCAGCGGCAGCAGCCTGCCGAATTGATCAAGAATCAGCAGATGCTGCTCTTCCTTTAGCAGGCCCTGGTGGGCATGCTGGCCCGAAATGCTCGCCAGATTTTCCGTAACCGCATTCAGAAGCTGGATGGTTGCCAGTCGTCCGTTTATATAAACCCGGTTGCTGTCGGAACGCGCGATGACTCGGCGAATTAAAAGCCCCTCTTCAGGATCATAACCCTGCTCGGACATAATTTGGGCCGCAGCGCTGTTCGGGGAAATCTGAAACAAAGCCTCCAGCTCAGCACTTTCAGCTCCGGTGCGCACAAGTTCGGCCGATGCGCGGCTTCCCAACAGCAAATTAACAGCGTTGAGGATAATCGACTTGCCGGCGCCGGTTTCTCCGCTCAAGATGGTGAGGCCGGCGGAAAACCTGATTTGAAGATCGTCGATGATGGCAAAATTGCGGATGGAAAGTTCTTTAAGCATTATAAATACTTAAGTGCTGATTGATCTTGTGGGTTCACACCGGGTTCCGGCAAAATATATTGCACAACGCCGATTTTTTGTAAAGATCTTGTTATACACAGCGCTGTAATTAATTGCATTATCGGCCCTTGAATCTTTGATTTCAGATCGACCCGACGGGTTAAACATGCAAAACGCTGTGTATGTATTTTCAATGATTTATGGTGTTCTCAATTGAAGGTTAAAGAAAGGCAGGTGTTCGTTACGACAACAGCTGGCCTGTTTCCCGGGTCCCGTAGCGTTTGCCTATAAGTTGGTCTATTCCTTGGTGATCAGATTGAGGATTAAGGCTGTTTTTGGCGAATTGAATGCTTTTGATGATCCCATGTTTCACCGTAATGAGGGCTTCAGCTTTCTTTGAATCGAATTGGACTTTATGGGCCGCGGTAAACTCCGGGGTGTGGCCGATTGTCCATTCCCATGACCGATACTTTTCTTCTGAGAGTCGGTAGACGGCATCCCAGTCGGCGGAGGTCAGTTGATATTCTTTTAGCCCACCCACGCTGTTTGATATTCCTGCAATGAGCTCGGCCCTGAAGGCTTCGATTGCCATCGTGCGGGATAGATAGTCTGAAATGTTTGCCACATTGCTCGGAATGGAGGCGACGGCGCGAGATTGGATAACTTGCAGGTTTGATTGCAGTACTTGCTGCAATATAGAGAGATCGGCATCAAAGAGCAGGGTACCGTGGCTGAGCATCCGCTGCATATTCGTGTGCTGCGAACTGCCGGAGACCTTCCGGCCGTCAACGATGATATTGTTTTTGGCGGTGAGTTTGGCCGGAACCCCCAGATGATCCAGGGTGCCCAGAATCGGTTGCAGCAGCTTTTTGAAGTAATCCAGCATTTCTTCGTTAAATCCGGTTATAAAGCTGAAATTCAAATTGCCCGGGTCGTGGTAAACCGTTCCGCCGCCGGAGATGCGGCGCAGCGGTCGGATTTGTTTTTGCGCTGCAACCATGAAATTGAATTCCTGAAAGGGGTTTTGGTGATTGCCTAATATTATCGAGGGTTGATTGATGTAAAACAGGACATAATCGTGACGCGGGTCCAGGCAGCGGTAACAGTGCTCTTCAAGCGCCAGGTTTAGCGCCGGATCGGTAATTCCGCTATTTTTTATGATGAACATCGGCAAGACTTCAGCTCTCATCCGCCAAATCATCCAAAGCCTGGCCGGTCAGTCGATACAAAATCCACTCCTTCATGGGCTTGGCGTTCAGCCGGTCGTAGGTGCGGATGGCGGCCTCGTTCCAATCCAGCACCGACCATTCAAATCGCACGCAATTCTGTTTTTTGGCCAGCCGGGCGATATAGGCCAGCATTTGGCGGCCAAAGCCGTTGCTGCGGTATTGCGGCTTGACATAGAGATCCTCAAGGTAAATTCCCGGTTTGCCGTTGAACGTGGAAAAATTGTAGAAAAACAGGGCATAACTGATCGGAACATCCGCATACTCTCCTATTAAAACTTCGGCAAACGGACGTTCACCAAACAGGGACCGGCGAATATCGTCTTCGGTGGCAGCAACTTCGTGTGAAAGACGTTCGAAGTCGGCCAGCTCCTTTATCAGAGCATAGATGGTGCCGGCGTCATTTTCAGTCGCCGGTCTAATCTTAAAATTTGATGTCGTCGGCAAGTTTCCCTCCAGTTGTCGTCAATCTATTGCCCTTTGAACTCAAAGCCCATGGCCGCAACGGCAGCGCGATCGCCGGGCTGATTGCGCTTGAACAGGTATTCGGCCACCGTCCGCCGGTCTTCTTCGGATTTGTTCTGAATCAGATCACTTTTGGCCGTGATGGAATCGGGTTTGACTTCGATCACTTCACAAGCCCTGCAAGCGGCCATGTCGGCGGTGACTTTTGGAAAATCTTCCGTTTTTTCGTGCTTGACGATCAGGGCATTGAGGGCCGCCACTTTCAAGGTGCTGTCCTTGACCACCGCGGCCGATCCGCGAATGATGACGCAATGATAAAACTGGTGCAGGTTGCAGATCGGGCGATCCGGATCCAGACCGATATCGATGTAGGACAGCGGCACATCAACTTCAAAACAGACCCGCGGGTCCCGTATCAGATTGTCCAGTTTCTCGCCTTTGGGTGCACAATGAAAATAGATGCTGCCCTCCAGGCTGACAAAATTTACCGGTGTAATGTAAGGATAACCGTCTTGCCCGTTGGTGGCCAGCCGACCGATATTGGTCAGAGACAGAATACGCTGAATTTCTTTTGAATCGGTGACTTCGCTGTGATTACGTCGCATCTTCAACATCCTTTCGTGTGTTTATACACAGCTTCATATTTAATTCTGCTTTCGCTTTCTTGCAGTTGGTTTTTATACTACCGGAAAGGGTCCAATGGGCACAATGCTGTGTATGTATAATGATTTATGTGGTTATGTAAAGATCGACCTAAATAAACTGCATGCGAAAAATAATCAAGCCGAATCACCAAAGCCAATTTCTAAACTTAAAATGCCCGATGGCCAGGCGGATAAGGTGGAAGATTGAACCCACTTCAAGAATTACCCGTCTTTAATTTTTATACGGGTTTTCCGGCCTCAACTTCGAGCCTGATCATCTGGACATGAATTTTACCATCCTTATCTATAGGATAATTTTGAATATAGCTATGGACCAACTCCTCTATAAATACCTCTTTGAGCTTATCGGGAATTCGCTGCGTATACGGCAGCCAGGTCGTTCGGATCCAACCGGCCAATTCAATTTGACCTGCGTGAGTCATATCCTTGGGAATAAGGTCTGCACGGATGGATTGAAACCCCGCCTTTTGCAGCCATTTTTTGTATTTTCCGGTATCATGAAATCCATAGGGGAACTTAAAATCGGTGAAATAGGGGCGCCATTTTTCAGTTTTTTTCATGGCATCCAAAATCATAATTATAGAGGCGGCATTGCCCCGGCCACCCATCTGCAATAAAATTCGTCCCCCGCGGCAAAGACTTTTATAAACACCATCGAGTACAGGAATATGATTGCGAACCCAATGCAAGGCGGCATTGGAGAAAACCGCCTCAAATTGCTGATCGAACGTCAGTCTGCGTGCATCAGCCAGTTGGAAGGCAAGGTTGGGGTATTGGGCGGCGGAGAATTCCCTTTGAGCCAATTCAATCATTGAGCTTGAATTGTCAATGCCCAGTACCGACCCTTGCGGCACAGCCGCCGCAATCTCCGCCGTTACCTTACCGTCTCCGCAGCCAATATCCAGGATGCTTTCATGACCCTCCAATTGCAGCTTGGCGATTAGCTCGCGGGCCCAACCCTGTTGGGCCGCGGAGTGCTTCGCATAATCTTTGGCGTTCCAGCTGTAATTGCTGCCCATAATTCAGCCTCTTTAGGTTGTTGTTACCTTCGTGCTATACGTTTAATCGCTTTTGAAAATCAACGCAATCCCCGATTATCTTAAATTTTTCTTGGAGAACCCTATAGAATTTTCATGTTATAAAAACATCCAAATACAATCAAACCCGTCCAATGCTACGTGAATCAATAATCCTAAACCAATTAACCTGGTTTTGTTCATCATGGCTAATATCATGTAAATAAAGATCGCAGGATACGTATGCAGGGGATGAAATCCGATGCTGCAGCGGTTGGGATCATAGATGGGATTGGCGATGAGATGATCCAAATCAACCACAATTGTCAATGTCATGATAATCCAGGCGCTTTTCCAGCGATCACGAAAAGATAACCCTGCCGCGATGCCGGGTATGATAAAATGAAGCAATAGATGGGCGCCGGGACGAATCAAGGCATTACCCCCGGATGATGGTTTGTAGCGGAAATTGAGTTGTTGGCAGGGCGGACAACTTTCTGTTGCAGAAAAAAAGTTCGATAAATTCACCGCAGTAATTCTTTGCTTTGATTACTTCCGAAATATTAGCATCGTTCATTATTCAGCCGCCTTTAAGGTTCTGCACATCAGACCAAAAATATAATCAAACTCTGCCGGATGGTTCTTGCGCAAATCCGTGAATATAAAATGGGATGCATCGGGTGCGATGTATAGTTTGCGTTCGGTTGTCTTGACAGCGGATTCGTAGATTTTGTTGAGTACTGCACGTGGAATAATCCGATCATTTTCGCCGGCCACAATTAAAAGGCGACCCCTGTATTGGGCTAATATATCCCAGGCATCGGAATCATTCCAGCTTTGCGGCTGTCTGATGATTTCCGTGAATCCCCGGTTAAAAGGAACGGCATCGGCCCGGGCGCTATACATGGCGGGCACCAGGAGGATCAGATTTTTGATTTCATAGTGTTTCAACAGCGTTACCGCCGTATAGGCCGACATACTTGCACCGATTACCGAGAAAGGCTGCTGCAAATTCAGCGAATCCACAATCCGGCGGGCTTGCTCGGTCCGGCTGCGGAGGCTGGAACTTTTCAAATTGCCGCCCGTGTCGCCATGGCCCACGAAGTCGAAGCCTACCGACGAAATCCCTTCAGCCAAGAGTTGCCGTCTGAGCAGCCGAAAACGATCCCGGTTGGAATTGCCGGCGCCATGCAAAACCAGAACCTGCGGGGGGCCGCCTGCGGAGATGACGTCGCCGATAAGGGTGTGGGTTTCAAAGCCAACTTGTATCAGGTGTTGTTCTGGTCTTGCATTCATGAATTAATCAATTAATCCGCTAATTATTCCGCAGGGGCGTCTTAAACCTGATTCTTTAGCAACCAACGCTAAAGTCAACTTTACAAATAAAATTATTAATTTTTCCCAGAGGTTTGCTCGAGGCAGTAATATGATATTGAGGTGAGTTTGCCTGGAATCCGGTTAACAAGGTCCTGCCGGGAAAAATTAAATTATAGGAAACGAACGATCACAAAAATACCCAGCATGGCGAACGCCAGCGCCAGCTTGGCGGCAATCCCCAGCGCCA
>CAYTBC010000211.1:0-6879 GCA_964435765.1 uncultured Desulfosarcina sp. | reverse complement strand
TATGAATAGGTAGCAGCGATAAAGGGACAATAGCAAATTATTGAATTTATCTTCTGGTAAGTTCAAACATTTTCAAATTCCAAAATTACAAATATCTCCAACTTATACCCTCGAGCGATAAATCGTGATTGCTGTGATAAAAATCATCAATCAGGAGCGAAAAAGGATTGGGATACTCAAATCATATCCCAACCGGGAGGGGTGAATCCGACATTTTGAATTGTCCCTTTTATTGATTTCAAATTACCATTTTTAACATTTTTATTTGACAGGCATTTCCCCGACACGATAGGGTGCGTGTATCCATAATGTATCTGTATTAATCGAATAGAAACTGATAGTTGAGGATCTGGCAAGATAAGTTTAATTCCTGGAGGGTCTGAATTTTAAAGATTTCATCTACGTATCTGAAGTTTGACGTTTATGCATATATTCTCAATAAATAACCACCTAACGGAGTCCGCTAACCGAGGAATCAACACCGCCGGTCAATCCATTCAGGATTCATCTGGTCACGATTAAGAGAATTAAGAGCATCTCGCAGTATAGAAAATCAGGACATTTATATTGAATGCTTGAGATGCCGGATCTGCACTCATACCGCCTGCAGCGAGTTTACAAGAAAGGCTCAATATTTTGAGTTGCCGATGGCAGGTGAGCTCATTAATTTTTCATAATTATCGTATGGAAGAGAGCAATATTTCCCATCTTTTACATGCACTGCTAAGCCCATAAAATTTCCTTGTTGGTCATAAAATTCGGCTACATCGCCATGTGTTTTTCTATGATCGCATCTTTCAGGACAGGATGCTGAAATACAATTATAGTAAGTCCTAATCTTGTGTTTAACCAGTCCATTTTTGGTGCTTGAGGCCACTTCCCTGATCTCGCTTTGCCAATAATAGAATTTTCTATATAAACTGCATTTAGGGAATAATAATAGACACTTGTCATAAAATTCATTCAACAAAACGGTTTGCCCATCCAGTGTAATCAGGTATTTCATTTCAGGAAGCGATTGTATTTCTCTGATTCTTTTAAAAGCCTTATCAACACAATCCGATGATTGTTTGTCATCCTCCGACCGTAAAACTTGGTGTGGGATAGCTAAAAAAAGGGTAATGAATAAAACACTCACGCTTTTTATCAATATTTTTTTTCCATTCATTTTGTACCTCCTATTTTGAACCTGCTCTAAAATGATTGAATAAAGCCATTGATTTATAATACGGGTATGTTAATTTAATCGGCAGCCAGTTGATGGTTCGAACCGTCAACTTTTTTTAATTTGCCCTTTTCTTCAATTTTGGAGTCAAGGCAATGGTCGAAGAAACCACCAAATTCATTCGAATCGACCTTAATCAATTCAAGCTGAATCTCTATCTAAAACCTGAAGTTGAATTGACCCTGCATTTCGATTCCCCGTCCCGCAGATTCTACCTGTCGCTTATCGGTCTCGTAGTTCATGAAATGAAAAAACTGGGAAGAATCACCTCCATACCGCTTCAGAAACACCTTGATGTGCTCGCGTTGTTAAACAAAACCGTCGGAATGGCAGCAGGATCATCAAAAAGGGAGCATTTACTGCCCCGAATCTATAGAAAGTGGAAAGACGCTCTCCCTGACCTGGAGAACGCCCCGTTATTTAAGGTCGTTGGGAGAAAAAAGAGATACGATGAGCTAATGGAAAAGGTTTATGGATTTAGCGAGGTTGAAAAAGACAGTTGGGCGAATCTTTTCGAGTATAAAGGAAGCAACGAGAATGTGAGATTGAGATTCTCAATAGATCGACTAAACGCAAGTTTGGACGATGTGATTATTGTTTATGGGGAATCCCCCGGGTTGGCAAATGGGGATGCATGGGAATCTTTTGTCTCAGATCTCAAAGAGAAACTGGAGGAAAAATCGATACCCGAGCATATGAATTTGAAATCTGGCGAGTCTGAGTTGCCACTTCGCTTGCTGAGGGTGCAGATGGCGGAAATATTCGGCAGATGGAAGTGGCTCGCCCTATGTGCCCTAATTGGATTAATTGTCGGGGTTGCAGTCCTTGCTGGATGGAAAAATAATATATTTTTTCAGCAAGTTAAAACAGACTCCGTGGAAAAGGTGACGCTTCCGCTTGCCGATAAACCTTCTATTGCGGTTCTGCCTTTTGATAACCAGAGTGGAGATCCCGAGCAAGAGTATTTTAGCGACGGAATAACCGATGATCTGATAACAGCGCTGTCAAAAATTTCCGGCATCTTTGTGATTTCACGAAATTCTGTTTTCACATTCAAGGGCAAACCGGTCAAGATTCAGCAGGTGGCAAATGACCTGAATGTGCAATATGTGCTCGAAGGCAGTGTCCGTCGTGCCGGTGATACACTTCGTATCAACGCCCAACTGATAGATGCAAACTCCGACCACCAGCTATGGGCTGAGAAATACGACGGCCGCATCGACGATGTTTTTAAACTGCAGGATAATATCACTCGCAAGATCGTATCCGCATTATCCGTGAAACTGACAAACAAGGAAGAGCTTCTTTTTTCAACTGTTCAGACACATAACATTGAAGCCTACTATCTGTTTTTAAAAGGCAGGAATTTGAGTATTCAGCACAAACCTAAAAGCTACGCTGAAGCCTCAAAATTATTGAAAAAAGCGGTCGAGCTGGACCCAAACTTCAGCCAGGCATATGCGGAATTGGCACGAATATACTGGTATGCAGCAAGTTGGGGAGGTAAATTCTGGATAGCATTAGACACAGATTATGGTCCCGGTCGATTAATGGCAATAAGCTATTTAGAATTAGCTATGCGAAATCCAACTCCTTTGGCCCATCAAATCGCCGTACAAGTTGCGGGTGCTCGACGTCAATTTAAGGTTATGGCTGAAGAAGCACAAAAAGCGTTTGACCTGAGCCCCAATGATAGCGAAAGTTATTACGCCCTGTCATTAATTTGCAGAGAAACCCAACCGGAAGAATCTATTTCCTTTGCCAAGATGGAAGCGAAGTTGGATCCTCTAAGTTTGCATTGGTCACTCTACAGACAGGGAATAGCCTACTTTTTCATGAAAAATTATGAGAAAACGGTCGAGCTTATGGAAAGGGTTGGTGTTTACGCTCCGTATTTACTCCAGAGTAACGCATATTTAGTTGCGGCGTTAGCTTATCTTGGTCGTTACGAGGAGGCCAAACGAGTTTATAAAAATCAGTATCTTAAAGGTTTCGAAGGGTTGCCCCCCCCGATTCCTGAGCATATTATCCATGTTAATGTTATTCAGACACCGGAAATGGCCGATCTATTAGTTAACGGTCTCATCAAAGCTGGTTTGCCGGCTCAACCGGATAGTTACTGTCGATTGTCTGAAGACGAAAAATTATCAATAGAAGAAGTCAAAAAACTCGCTTTCGACAAAACATGGACTGGCTATTTGCCGTTTGCGCCAAAAGTTCAGTTTTGGTTGCAGTGGTCGAAGAATGATAGATATACTATTAAAGTTGAGAAAACGGTGTTAAAAAGAGATGCGATATTCGAAGGTGATAAGTTTTACGTCCTGATAGACATTGGAGGAAGGAAAGTTAAAAAATACGCAAATATTTATCGTAACCCTCACGGTAGTTATGAACAGAAAAACCAATATATTCTTCAGCACTTAGCTGGTACGTGGCCTTTTTCGGTCGAAAAAAATCCTTAATAACTTTTTTGACATCTCCAACAAAAACCAACTATCTGTCGGCCTTCATTTTTGCATATACTGTAAACGTACCTGAATTATTGACCACAAAAAGGTTTTTGCCATCATGATAAATTAAATTACGGGAATAGCATCTACATACCTGAATTTTCATTATTTTGCATGTATTCTCAACGTATCTGTGCCTTCTAAAACCGCAGAAATCTATTTACACCCAAAAAATTGAACCTTAAAGCCTATCCGAAATTTGAGTTGATTCAAATTGACACGATGTGGTAATTGTTTATAATAAATTTATCATATCTTGCACTATCTGACCCTATGGCCGTTCTATTTGTATAATTGAGCCTGCGCTGACGTCTCATTTCGCATATCCTGGCTTCCTTTTAGTATAGAGCTTTTCTCATAACCATAAATGAGAGATATAATCCCATGGTACAAGAGGGTTTTAAACGAAAACTTACGGCTATCCTCAGTGCGGATGTCGAAGGCTACAGCCGCCTCATGGATGATGATGAGGAAGCAACTGTCCGCACACTCACTGCCTACCGCACCGCAATAGCCGACCTTGCTCAACAATTCCGAGGCCGGATCATAGACACCCCGGGGGATAATATCCTTGCAGACTTCACCAGTGTTGTGGATGTCGTGAACTGTGCGGTTGAAATCCAAAGAGAGCTTGCTGAAAGGAATGCCGAACTGCTTGATAACCGCAAGATGCAGTTCCGAATCGGTGTCAATCTGGGGGATGTCATTGACGAAGACGGTCGGATTTACGGCGATGGTGTCAATATAGCAGCCCGTGTGGAGTCACTGGCTGAGGCAGGAGGTATCTGCATATCCGGCAGGGCTCATGATCAGGTGGAAAATAAGCTGGGGTTGGAGTACGAAGACCTTGGAAAACATGAGGTCAAAAATATATCAAGACCGATACAGGTATACCGGGTGCTGTCCTATCCGGGGGCAGCTGCGCATAGAGTCGTTCAAGCAAAAGAAACTTTAGAACGCAGATGGCGTAAGCTTGCCATATTAGCAGCAATAGTTGTTGCAGTCGTTGGATTGGGAATCTGGCAGTTTTACATGCGCCGCCCTACGATAGAATCTGCCTCTGAAGGGAAAATGGCGGTCCCTCTCCCCGACAAGCCGTCCATTGCTGTGCTTGCTTTTGATAACTTGAGCGGTGACCCGGCTCAAGAATATTTCAGCGATGGCATAACTGAAGACATCATTACCGCCCTTTCCAAGACACCGAAAATGTTTGTGATTGCCCGTAATTCAACTTTTACTTACAAAGGCAAGCCTGTAAAAGTTCAGCAAGTCGCAGAGGAATTGGGTGTCCGTTATGTGCTTGAGGGCAGTGTTAGCAAGATCGGGGAAAAGGTGCGTATTACCGCACAATTAATTGATGCAAAAACAGGCCGCCACCTGTGGGCGGAGAAATATGATAGGGAGCTGAAAGATATACTTGCTCTGCAGGATGAAGTTACCAAAAGCATCATTACAGAATTGCAGGTGAAGCTGACAGACGGGGAGCAAGCTCACATTCGTGCTAAGGGTACAAACAACCTTGAAGCCTATTTAAAAGTATTAGAGGCAAGAGAACTTGAAATTGGTATCAACATCGAAAAAAATCGAAAAGCACGCAGGCTATTGGAAGAGGCCATCGAGCTCGATCCTAATTATGCTGCAGCATACAGGTGGTTGGGCTCATCGCATTTTGTGGATGTTTTGCTGGGCCTAAGCAAGTCACCGAGAGACTCTTTTGAAAGAGCTGTCGAATTGTCAAAAAAAGCCTTATCCATAGATAATTCTTTAGGTGATGCCCATGGATTATTAGGTTATCTCAATATTTTCACCAAACATTATGAAGAAGGCATGTCTGAATTGGAAAAATCCGTGGAATTTTATCCTAATGAAGCAGACTTACAGGCATATTTGGCTATGGGGCTTCTTTATACAGATGAATTGGACGAAGCAATCTTAGTACAAAAGAAGGCGATACGGCTTAACCCGATGGCCCCCAGTTGGTATTTAAATAATTTAGCGGCCATGTACCGTAGTAAAGGAAACTATAAAGAAGCTTTGGTATGGTCGGAGAAAGCTGTTAAACAAGAGCCCGAATATACTATTGGCCGTGTTAACCTGTGCAGTATATACTATTTATCGGGGCGAGAAGAAGATGCGCACCTCCAAGCCAATGAAGTATTAAAACTCAACCCAAAATTTTCATTGCAAAAGCTTGAGAAGACACTTCCGTATAAAAATCCTGAAGTAAAAAAAAGTTATATCGACGCCTTGCGCAATGCCGGACTACCTGAATAGTCAACCCAGACATATGCATACATTATTTGCATTAATTATAATATCAACTAAAAAGACCACTTCTGAAAAACAAAATAAGAATTTTTGGAGATAGCACTATGGTAGCTGAGGAACACCAAGATCTAATTAAACGCTCTATGGATTTCTGGAACCAGGGGGAACTGGAATCAGCCGACGAAATTTATGCCTCTGATTATGTTCGCCATAATCCACCGCATCTTGGAGATGTGCACGGATTAATCGCATTTAAAGAATGGGGCAAAGTTTTTCTTAAAGCCTTTCCAGATTCCCGCTTTGATGCCGAAGATATAATTAGTGAAGGTAATATGGTGACAGTTCGTTATATATTTCACGGTACACATAAAGGTGAGATGAGAGGCATGCCGCCGACCCAAAGAAAGATAGTTTGCGAAGGAATTGCAATTAATCGCATTGCCAACGGTAAAATTGTAGAAACCTGGGACCAATTCGATAACCTTGGCTTTCTTCAACAGTTAGGAATAATTCCACAAATGGGGCCAAGCAAAGAGCGGAAGATAAATAAATAAAGCAAAAGGTGGAGTGATAAATAACCCAGCTTTATTTATTTTAGTTGGTTATTTTGGTTAATTTGGGCAAGTTACATGAACCCGGAACTCCAACTAATTTGAGGCAAATTTAGAGCATATCGTCAATTTAGACGGGGTTCAGACAATTTATCGCCATCGGCTGATATTTGGAGTTTGGACAAAATATTCGAAATGCTTTAGGTTGTCAATTTTTAGAAATAACCTCCAGATCTTTACCCTTGATTACCTAACCATCTTTAGATATTAATAAATTTGTGCCAGCGCAAGTTTTGCCCACCAAAATCGTTTAAAAACCTTACCG
>CAYTBC010000210.1:0-6887 GCA_964435765.1 uncultured Desulfosarcina sp. | reverse complement strand
CGAGGATGAACATGGCACAGCCGGGAACCACGGCGATCCACCACTGGTTCAGGATGTTGGGCGCCCCTTCCCAGACCATGAGCCCCCAGTCCGCCTTGGGCGGCTGCGTGCCCAGGCCCAGAAAGCTCAACAGCCCGATGGATATGATGGCCGGACCGAAATCCAGCAGCATCATGACCAAGACGGGTGTGAGGATATTGGGCAGCAGGTGCTTAAAGACGATGTAGACCCGACCATAGCCCAGCATTCTGGCCGCTTCGATATACAGCATATGCTTCATCGATATCACCTCGCCTTGCACCAGGCGGGTATACCACGGCCACCAGGGAATGATCAGAGCGATCTCGGCGGTGGCAAACCCCGCACCGGCCACGATGGAAATGCCCATGGCCAGCAGTACGGCCGGAAATGAAAGGACTATCTCCACCACTCGGGTGATGACCGCACCTGAAATCCCTTCCCTGTAGCCGGCCCACAACCCCAGCGGGACGCCGATCAGGGCGGCGGCCAAAACGATGATCAGCCCTCCGAAAATGGAAATTCGAGCCCCGTATATGACCCGGCTGAGTAAATCCCTGCCGTAAACGTCCGTGCCCAAATAGTGATGCCAGGATGCCGGCTGCAACCGATCCACCAGATTGACCGCACCTTGTCCCTGTTGGGGGTACGGTGCGATCCAGGGGGCAAAAAGGGCGGCGAGCATCATCGCCAGCAAAATGGCGGCAGAAACCACCGCCACTTTCTTTTTGAATACCCGGCGAAGCAGGTAGCGCCGGTGGCGGCGATGATCCGCTGCAGCCTTGTCGGCCAATGCTTTAAAGTCCTGATTTTCCATTTTCTTACTTGATCCGAGGATCTACGAGTCGCCGAAGGATATCCATGGTGGTGTTGGCCACCACGTACACCGTTCCGATCATCAGCGTAACCCCCATCAATACCGGATAGTCGAGGCTTAAAATAGCCGTCATGGCGTAATAACCGATGCCGGGCCAATTGAAGATGATTTCTACGTAAAATGTGGCCAGAAGCGTCAAGGCAACGGAAAGACCGACCACCGTCAACACGGGCGAAAGCGCGTTTCGAAGCCCGTACCTGAAAAAAAGAACCGATTCCCCGATGCCGGAGGCCCGGGCGGCAAGAATGTAATCCTGAGTCATAACGTCAAGCAGCGATGAGCGTGTCAGGCGGGTGATCAACCCCAACGGGTAGGCAATCAGGGACAACACCGGCAGCACCATGTGCCAGGCCACGTTGAAAAAAGCCACGAAGTTGCCATTGAGCAGGGTATCGATCAGGCTAAAGCCGGTGATCACTTTGATGGGGTGGGAAAACTCCAGAAACGTGTCAATTCTGCCTTGCAGCGGAAACCAGCCCAGGAAATTGAAAAAGATCAGCTGCAGCAGCAGTGCCAGGAAAAAGATGGGGATGCTCACCGCAGCCGACGACAGCCACTTGATGGCTTCATCGATTCCGGTTCCCTGCTTGAGCGCGGCAAGACCGCCCAAGCCGATACCCAGCACCATGGCCAGGGATATGGCCCAAAAGACAATTTCCATGGACATGGGGATTTTTTCGAGTAAATCCTGAAAAACTGGGCGGTGGGTCCGAAGCGAGACGCCCATATCCCCCCTTATGAGTTTTTCCATGTACTTGACATACTGCACATACAGCGGCTGATCGAGACCCAGCTCCTGTCTTGCCCGCTGAATCTGTTCGGGCTTGGCCATACCCCCGATGTACATGGCGGCCACATCTCCTGGAATCGAACGCGAAAAAAAGAAAACCATCGCGCTCAGGGCCAATAGCATGACCAGCAGGCCGATCAATCGTTTTGCCAGAAAAGGAACAAGGGACATGTTGTATCGCCGGTCTGCGATCCCGCCGGAAAGGCCGGGATCGCGGATCCATTTCCATTATTTCAAATACATCTCATAAAAAAAGGGCACATTGGGATAAGCCGGGTTGATGGTGAGGCCTTTGAGCCGCCTGCTGACGGGCCATTTGCCGGTGATATCCACCAGCCAGGCCACCGGACAGTCGGCCTGGATCATGTTTTGGGCCTTTACGTAAATCGCCAGTGCTTTTTCAGGCTTGGTGCTCGTGATCTCATAAGCCTGGCGGATCAGCTTGTCGTAAGCCGGGTTTTTGTAATAGGCCAGGTTCCATGCCGGCTTGCCGCCTTCATCGTGGAGCAGGGAATACATCGTTTCATAGGGATCGCTGTAGGTCGGCCACCATAACAGCAGGAAAATATCCTGGGCCTTTTCCGGATCCGCTTTGGCCTGGCTCCACTGGGAAGTCCAAACCAGAGCCTTGATTTCCAAATCGATGCCGAGTTTTTTAAATTCGCTTTGGATCAGCGGGGCAAATCGAGCCTCCTGGGGATTTTCGGCGGCATAGGTCAGGGTCAACTTGAATCCTCCGTTGGGATGACCGGCTTCGGCCAGCAGTTTTTTGGCTTTCACAAGGTCATGGGTATACTGGAACACCTGCTTGGAATATCCGAACTGGCCTCTGGGAACGGGGCCGCGGGCCTGAGTGGCCATGGCGTTAAATCCAATATTGATGATATCCTTGTAGGGCATGGCATAAGCCAGTGCCTTGCGCACCTTGACGTTGTCCAGCGGAGGCCGGGTCGTGTTGAAAAAGGCCATGTAGTTTTGGTAACTGGGGCCATAGATAACGGTGGTATTCTTCCCGGATTTTACCGCCGCATAGCTGTCCAGGGGAATGCGACCCACCAGGGCCGCCTGGCCGGACTGAAGCATCTGCTGCTGGATCAGGGCTTCCTTGGTATATTTCACCAGTACGTTT
Organism: uncultured Desulfosarcina sp.; assembly: GCA_964435765.1. Lineage (GTDB taxonomy): Bacteria > Desulfobacterota > Desulfobacteria > Desulfobacterales > JAFDCJ01 > JAFDCJ01. The sequence goes on along the minus strand of CAYTBC010000210.1, from coordinate 4,073 downwards.
TCAACATGCCGCCCCTTCCATCCTCCCCAATAACCATCGAACTTTGCCAGAAGCCAGCTTTCCCCGTCTTTATAGTTTTTCAGCATATAAGGACCGGTACCGCAGTCGTGGCCCTGGTCAAACCATGCCGTGTCCTTGTCCTTTACCGACGGACTGACAATATAGGAGGCATAGGCGGAAGCGGCGATAGACGGCAGCGGCACGGCCCGCTTCATGATAAATTTGACGGTGTAGTCGTCCACGATATCGATCGAGGCCAGGTCATTCCAGATAAAGGCGGCACCCTTGCCCATTTTTATGGTTCGTTCGATGGAAAATTTGACCGCTTCAGCGTTAAAAGGGGTCCCATCATGAAACTTGACGCCTTTTCTCAGGTGAAAGGTGTATTCCAATCCATTGTCGGAAGCGCTGAAACCGGTTGCCAGGATATAGCTGAAGCGAGTCTTGCTCCCCGGCGGATTCACCCGGATCAAGGTTTCGTAAATGTTGGCCATGTAAGTCAGTTCTGTCGAGTAGGAAGCGGATGGATCCAGGGTGGTAATTCCATAGGGTGAAGCGAAAACCATGTTCTTTTCCGTTGCTCCGGCGGGCGCTGCCACCGTTGCAACTGCCGCAAGCATCAGAAAAAAAAGTGTTAATCGATGTAGCATGGCCCCTCCTTTGTGATTGTTGGTGGTATGGGTATCGATCCTATTTTCACAACGCTACCAGTTGATTGAACAATGGACATCCCGCATGTAATTAGCGGCGACTTGGGCGTTTCCAGCTTCGATCAGTTCTATGAGTTTCAGGTGTTCCTTATAATTGAGCACCTGAACTTTTTTGATCCATTCTCCCTTTGTTCCAAAACCAAACAATCTCTGTCTGAGAATATTGAGTTGGTTGAGCAGCAGCGTGTTGCTCGACAAATTGAGATAGACATCGTGAAAACGGGTGTTCAGATCAAAGTATTCATAAAAAGCGCTGTTTTTCACCTGCAGGAGCATCTCTTCGTTAATCGCCTTCATTTGATCGAGTTCACCAGCGCCAATCCGCGAAAAAACAGACAGCAATCCGCGTGAATCCAGGGCACCCATCATTTCGTAAATATTTTCAATATCTTTTTCCGATACCTCATTAATCAAGATCCCGCGTTGGGGTAAAAAAGTGACAAACCCCTCGGTCTGAAGCTGAAGTAGTGCATCCCGGAGAGGTGTTCGACTGATTTTTAACTCCTGGCTCAATTCGTTGATTCGGATGTAGTTGCCCGGTTTCAGGGTTTCGCTTTTCAACTCTTTGCGCAAATATTCATATACCTGCTGGCGTAATAATTGATTGCCCGGGATAGCTGCTAAATTCATCAATTCGGGGCCCGATAATAGGTTTGAAGAAACGGATTCAAATGGAAAAGCCCTCTATTAAACCCTGATAAAGGATAGGGCCAATTCGGTTTAAACTAATATATTAGTATGCTAGTATATGTGTCAAGCAAAAAATACAGTTCCCCCCTGTCTGAAATTCACCATTGCCGCGACAACGCGGGGCTGCCGATTTTTACGACTGGGATGGATAGGGTCAGAATGGAGGGAAATGCGGATGGAGCTGGCGTTCATGTTGTTGTAGGCGGCGCAGTGCGCGTCCCGCTCGCATTCCGGCCGGCCCGGCAGCACCTCATATTTGTCGCCGACGCGCTCGATGCCCAAGTGATAGCCGATGTCGCGCCAGGGCGCCCCTGCTGTGGAGAAACCAGAATATTGAGCCTGAGCGGCGGCCGGCTGCCGGCATTGGAAATCGATCATTTCCGTGGCTGCCAGTGGAACAAGACGACCTATGGCTGGCCGATATGCGATCGATGCCACAAGGACCTGACCCACAGGGATTCGATCCGCAGCAGAAAATCACGGCCGTGTTGTCGGTCTGGAGCGAGCGGCGCTCCAGCGCCCAGGTTTGCCAGGAGATGGAAATCAGCCCGACGTTGCTGGGCCAGTGGCAGAACCTGGCCATCGAGGGCATGCTCAAGGCGCCGGATCCGAAGAAGAAGGATCCTTTGCCGCTGATCAACCACCGACTGTCGCGGCTGATCGAAAAGAAACTGGCCGGCCCGAACGATCGATTGGAGAAGCGCCTCAAGACCCTCCAGAAGACACAGCCGCCAGCGTAGCCGGGGGAGCCGATGCCAACCCGTCCATCGACAGAGCAGACCGCACGATTGAGGGCCGAGTTGATCATGAGGGTGCGCTGCGGCCTGATGACGGCGGCCGAGGCCGCCAGGCAGCTGGGCGCCTCGCGCAAGACGTTTTACAAGTGGGAGCAGCGGGGACTTTGCGCGCTGTTCGACAGTGTGACCGACCAGCATCCGGGGCGGCCTCTCGATCCTGGGGACAAGCGTTGCCAAGCCCTGGAGAAACAGCTGATCGAAGCCAAACGGGACATCGAGCTGCTGAACCACAAAATGGCGCTAAAGGATGTGTTGATGGACCTGAAACTTCCCGCAACCGGCAGCGACCGGGCGAAAAAAAATGAGCGGGTCCAACAGGCGGTGGCCATGATCGAGAAGATGAAAACGACTTTTTCGCTGTCGTATGCCTGCCTGGCTGACCAGATGGGGCTTCGCTACCGCACGCTGATGCGCTGGAAGCGGCGTCTTGCCAGCGGCCTGCCCGCCGTGGGAAAACGCGGCCCGAAAAAGGTACGGCCGTTGAATCTTAACGAATTGAAGGCCAAGGCCCGGGATCTGGATCATGGTCCCCAACGCAGCCGTGGCACCGGCAGGCTGCACAGCGCTTACGGCGAGCCCATATCCCGCCGGGAGTTGAATGCGCTGGTTATTCAGGCACGCAGCGAAAGCAACCGCCGTCGGAAAGCCGAAAGGAGTTGTGTCAGTTGGCTTCGGCCGAACCTGGCCTGGGCTGTGGACGATTGCCTCGGGAAGCCTGCCCTGCGGCGAGGAGGTGGCCGGTCATCTGTCCTGCCTTTTTGATCGCTTCGGTCCGCCGTTGTTCTGCAAGCGGGACAATGGCAGCAATCTGAATCACACCACCGCCGACAAGGTGTTGGAAAATGCATGGGTGATCCCGATTAACAGTCCGCCCAAAACGCCTTCTTATAATGGATCGGTCGAGCGGACCCAACGAGAGTTCAAGGATTTTGTAAAACGCTGGCAGTGGAAGGCGTCCACCATGGAATCCTATTTGCTCCTGTCGGAAACGGCGGCCCATGAGCTGAATCACACGCCCCGGCGCTGCCTGGACAATCATACGGCCTGCAGGACCTATTTTGGAGGAGACCGTATCCGTTACTCCATACGTCAGCGAAAAGGTATCTTCCGATGGATCCGGGATCTGGCAACCGAAATCGCAATCCGGGCCGGCAAGCCCGAAATCACCAACATGGAATGGAGGGTCGCGGCCAAGCACTGGCTGCTGAAAAATAATCTGATCAAAATTGTATGGGCGGGAAAAGTGTTACCCTATTTAAATCGGAATTTGTGCCATAATTAGCGATGTCGCACACCTGAAGTACCGGGGGTGAATCCCTGAGCTTGCCGGGGTTTCGCCCCACCAATGCATATAACTTACTGGCGCGTAATAATCTGTATCTTAATACTTTTCAGCAGTTTGATAGCCTTGTACATATCCTTATCCGGGCCAAATCCCCAGTGGGATTACATAGTTCAGTCTATCACAATATTTGACAGTGTTTGCGGATGCAAGGTAATCTCAATAAATTTCAAGTAGCTAAATTTCTCAGATAGATTCTTTTCCCCGAAGTAATATGCGTCGAAAAGGCAATTCGGCCGCCCCCCATATGCAGTGGTGCTTGAAGTTGGTCCACGATCCAGCTACTTGGTGAAATAATGGCAAAATGCTACAAGTTAAAAAGTGTCTCGATTATTTTTTCCGTCAAAACCATGTAGCATAATAATAATATATGTCTCCTAAATAAAATACGATGATCAGCAATGAAAATAAAAAATGCTTTTTTTTCTTGTGGAATCGAGAATAAGCAAAAATTATACTGTCTTTAACAACAAACATCAGATCACTGCTGTCCAAAATAATCAGGAAATCAGAATTGCTCTTTGATAATTCAAC
>CAYTBC010000209.1:0-6964 GCA_964435765.1 uncultured Desulfosarcina sp. | reverse complement strand
CTATGGGCGACCCAAGGTAATTGCATTCACGAGAGACACCAAGCTTATCATCGGCAAATTTTGCTCAATCGCAGCCAATGTAAAAATAATTCTCGGTGCCGACCACAGAATGGACTGGGTCTCAACCTATCCGTTTCCTGCTCTGGCTAAAATTTGGCCCGCGGCGGATGGCGTAAAGGGCCATCCGGCTTCCAAAGGTGATGTCGTCATCGGCAACGATGTCTGGATTGCAGAAGGTGCCGTTATACTTTCCGGGGTAAAAATTGGGGACGGTGCGGTCATCGGCAGCCAAACGGTTGTTTCAAAGGATGTGGCGCCCTACGAAGTTGTTTCCGGCAATCCGGCCCGGTTTGTTAAAAAGCGATTCGATGAGGATACGGTAAAAAAGCTCTTGCAAATTCAATGGTGGAACTGGCCGGTTGAAAAAATAAGTAAGCATATGCACTTGATATGCAGCCGGAACATTGATGAATTTATAAATATTGCGGATATGCTATGATCAGTCCTGACAACAGTCCCTGTCGTCTCTGTGGAGGAAAAAGCCGGCAGATCATTCTCCAGGATATCATCACCCGGTTCACTGATCGTTTCGCGTTGAACCAATGCGATGATTGCGCCCTGGTAACGACAAGTCCCATGCCTTCCGATAAAATGCTGCAACAGTATTATGACCAGGACTACTGGCAATCCGGCCGATTAAATAGCCACAGCTCGTTTGACACCCTTTATCGATTACGCATGGCGCCCATTGTTTCAGCCATTCGGAAGTATACAACCTGTGACAGCCAAATCCTGGATTGGGGCTGCGGTGACGGGTCATTTATAAAACTTTTGCGCAGCTTTGGATTGCATTGTTTCGGAATCGATGCTTACAAGCAGAATCTGAATGATCCGCAGATATCAGCGACAACAATTGAAAAGGCCGATTTCCCGGATGGTTACTTCGATATTATTACCTGTTTTCATGTTCTGGAGCACCTGGCAGATCCGCTCACCTCGGTTAAACACGCACTCAGGTTGCTAAAAACCGGTGGTTTGATAATCATCGAGGTTCCCAACCTTAATTCAATCGGTTTTCAGATTTTCAAGCGCCGTTGGCAGCCGTTGGAGATACCGACCCATTTGAATCATTTCACCCCGGCGACTTTGCAAATGGTTTTTGAAGCGGCCGGTAGGACCCAAATTGTTAAAACGGAATTTTTTTCCCATCGAATTTCACCCAGTGCTCTGGTGTTATCGGCTTTTGCATCTCTTTCTCCCAGACGCACCCGGAAAAAATTTGACGGTCGGTATCCTTTAAAGCGATTGGGCATTTATCTGATCCTGCAGCTACTCGCTTATCCAATTGCACTCGCGGGCTCCCTCATCCACCGGGGAGAAATCGTCAGAATGTACGTCAGGAAGATCAGTTGATGAAATCAAAATTTCTTCTGCGGTTTATGGGACCGCTTATATTCATCATTCTTTTTTATGTCTATGTGGATGCCGGATCGCTAGTAAATATTCTTCTGACTTCCCAGTGGACGTTTTTAATTTCCAGTCTGGTACTGATCCCACCGCTGATTTTCATCAGAAGCATTCGATGGCGTATAATTTTAGCAAAATATGATATCTTTTACCCAAAATGGCAATGTTTTAAGATCTATTTCGTGGAAATGGTGGCGATCATGGTGGTCGCAACCATCGGGACCTTCGCTAAAGCTGTATATCTTAAACGCGATGGCCACGGTTTACTGATACCGCTTTTGTCCATCCTGGCTGAAAAATATTATGATTACCTTTTGCCGTTGATTTTTGGCGGCATCAGTGTTTTTTTGGTATGGACCAAGCTTGGCTCCGACATCGGATTAACCATATTTATTTTGATGACCTGCCTGGCATTTGTACCAGCACGCAAGGTGTGCCTGCTGCTATCCCCCCGATTTTTTCCTAGCCGATTAAAAAAGCTGCTTCTTAAAAGGGGCTGGAATCTGCATGAACATTTGCTAAAAATCTATGAGGTGCTCAATTTTGAAATTTATATTTATTCAATTCTGGCATTTGGACTTTATTTTCTCAGCATCTATTTTTTGACGGAAGGACTCAATCTAGGGTTCAGTTTTTTTCAGGTGGTGCTGATCATGACAATGACTTCACTGATCACGCTGATTCCCATATCTTTTTTAGGAATCGGCACCCGAGACGCTGGTTTACTGGCGGTTTTCAGTTTTTTTGGGCGCGCGCCGGAACAGGCTGTGGCCTTATCCATGGCGCTGCTTCTTTTAAGAATTGCGATTGTATTGATGGGTTCGATTTTCTGGTTTATCGACCCGCCCCCATTGGCGGAGCTGAAGCAACTAAAATAAAGCCTATTTTGATACAGACAGGTAACATGGATGGCCAAAAAGAAACAAACCCCCACGGTTAAAAAGGGACAACCTAAACAGGATGCCCGGGTACCGGAAGACCGCCCAAAGGCATCCTCAGCCGGCGCCCGGATCTCAGTTATCGGTTTCGACCGCTATCACGCCCTGTTTTTGGCTTTGTTCATATTGGTCGGCTTCATGATTTATTCCAATACCCTCAGATCGCCTTTTGTCATGGATGATTTGGGTGCCATCCAAAATAATCCTTATATCCGCATGGAGCAAATTTCCGCCCGCAATATCGCCGATGCCGCCGTGGGCTATGGGAAAAACCGCCCGGTGGCGATGGTCAGTTTTGCACTTAACTACTATTTTGGCCAATACAATGTGGTCGGATATCACCTGGTCAATATTGTTGTTCATATCACCACCGGTATTTTGCTCTTTTTCTTTGTGAAATTAACGCTGACGATCTCCAATCAGCAGACCAATGCGGCCCGCAAATCAGATCCGATCACGCTGACGACCTTGTCCTTTTTCACAGCTCTGTTGTGGCTGGTAAACCCCGTACAAACCCAATCCGTTACGTATATTGTTCAAAGAATGAACAGTATGGGGGCCATGTTTTATATCCTGGCGCTGTGGCTGTATGCCAAAGGCCGAATTGCGCAGCAGCTGTCCGGCCGGGATGCTGCTGCGCGGTCAAGATATTATTTGGGGTGGTTTGCAGGTTGCTTTCTGTCCGGCATTCTGGCGCTTGGCAGCAAAGAAAGCACCGCCCTGCTGCCGGTATTTATATTCCTGTACGAATGGTACTTCTTTCAGGATCTTGACAAAAAATGGTTTAAACGTCAGCTGAAATATCTGGCGGCGATCGGGATTTTAGTGGGCGTCGTCGCCGGTTTGTACCTGGGATTTGATCCGGCGGAGAAAATCAAGAACCTCAGAGATTATGAACTCGGCGAATTTACCATGGGCCAGCGGCTATTGACGCAAACCCGCGTGGTGGTCTACTACTTGAGCCTGATTTTTTACCCGAATCCGTCCCGGCTGAATCTGGATCACGACTTTTCTCTTTCTTACTCTTTGTTCAACCCATTCACCACCTCTTTATCCATCATCATCATCGTCGGGTTGGTCGTACTGGGTTTGTGCCTGGCCAAAAAGCAGCGCTTGATATCATTTTGTATTTTTTGGTTTTTAGGCAACCTGGTCATCGAATCATCCGTTATTCCTCTGGCCATTATTTTTGAACACCGCCTCTATCTGCCGTCCATGCTTGTGTTCCTGCTGACCGTCATCTTGTTCTACCGCGCCGTTAAACCGGCGTGGTTGACGGTGGTTATGGCCTGCACATTGGTTGTGCTTTGCTCCTACTGGACCTATGAACGCAATAAAACATGGCAGGATGAATTTACACTGTGGACCGATTGCGTCCGCAAATCCCCGCACAAAGCCCGGCCCTATACCAACCTGGGCAAGGTTTTGACGGATCAAAAGCGGTATGATGAAGCCTTGCTCAATTTCAAAAAGGCCATCCAAATAAAGCCCAATTTTGTTGAGGCCAATTTCAATCTTGGACGCCTGTATGAACAGATGGATGAAAAGGATAGAGCCATAGCGCAGTATCGCAAAAGCATTCGGATAAATCCAAATTATGTGGATGCGTACAACAATCTGGGGGCTTTGCTTTTAAGCCAAGATAAGACGGACGAAGCCATAGAACAATTTCGGACAGCCCTGCAAATATCTCCGGATTTTGCTAAAGCACACAATAACCTGGGACTTGCGCTGTCTAAAAGCGGTAAGCTTGATGCGGCGATGGAGCAGTACAATATAGCTCTGAAACTCGATCCGAGTTTACCTGAAGGACAATTTAACCTGGGCAACGCGTTGATAGAGCAAGGCCGTACCGAGCAGGGCCTTCTCCATATCGAAAAAGCTTTACAACTTAAACCGGACTATGCCGAAGCCCACAATAATCTGGGCGGCCAACTGCTCAGGCAGGGCAAAATCGATGAAGCCCTTGCGCATTTGACCCGGGCGCTCAGCATCAACCCGGATTTGGCGCAGGCCCATAACAACGTAGGAATCATTCTGATCCAGCAGGGCAAACTAAACGCCGCGATTACCCATTTTCAGGACGCCCTGCGAATTGATCCTGAATTTGCGATGGCAAAGAACAATCTGCAAAGAGCGTTGGCGATGCGCGGCAACATGGACATGCAAACAGAGCCTTCGCAAAAAGAGCCGAATGCCGGGCCCGATGATCCCCTGCTGCATTTTAAAATGGGCAATCAGTATCTTGGCAAAGGAGAATTAGACAAGGCTCTGGATGAATTTGAAAAAGCCCTCAGCTTGCGGCCGGATTTTAAGGGAGCCCGCCACAACCTGGCGATGGCCTATGCCGCCGACCGGCAATATGATCGGGCGTTGGCCGAATTTCAAAAATTGATTGACCTGGATCCGGACACGCCGAGCACCTATTACAACATTGCCGTCTTGTATGCTCTGCAAAACAAGGTCGCCGACTCCCTGACATGGCTTAAAAAAGCGGTCGCGATGGGCTACAACAACTGGGAACTGATCAAAACGGACAAGGACCTGGCCAATATCCGAAACTCGGAAGACTACAAACAACTGGTAAAAGGACACTAAGGGCTCACTACTTAACCCAGCGATTATTTTCTATCAAACCCGCCTCGACCGTATCAAATGCCTTCAGCAAATATTCCATCTCCGTGAGTGCTTCTTTACTTCCCTGTTTATAGACCGCCGCGTTAAAATTAAATTTTAGCATGCCTTTTGGGGTAATAATCCCAAGAAGGGAGCCGACTCCCAAATAGGCAAATCTCTCTTGGACCGCTTCATCAAGCAGTGATTGCGACAGGCTTGTAAATTGATTGCGCCAGCCTAACAGGTGGATGATGGTCGGAAAAATATCCGCTTGGGAGCCCACCCTGTCAATCGTGTTGGACGGCAATAATTTGGGCGCATAAATAACTAAAGGAATATGGAAATCATCTAACGCGGAAAACTTTCGAACCTTTTCATCATTCATCTTTTCTTTTCTGGCATCGATGCCCAAGACATGGTCAGCGGTAAAAATAAAAACCGTGTTGTCAAACCAGGGCTCTTGGGAGGACGCCCGCATAAACTCACCCAACATGGTATCCACATACGAGATCGCATTTAAAAAGCCATTGCGTGAAGCGGGGTCTTGCGGATATTTTTCCCACTGTTTTCCGGGTGAAAAATAAGGCGCGTGAGTAGTTGCGGTGAAGGCAAAAGAGATGAAGGGCTCTGTGAGTGTATTGATTTTTTTGTGCATAAATCGGAGCATGTCACCGTCATAAATGCCAAAATTCGGGGCTCCGACTTCGTCTCCTGTTTTGGGTATATCTTCAGCGCCGCAAAATTGTTTAAATCCAGCCAGGTTCATAATGGCATCTATTTTGAACGAGCCCCTTCTTGAGCTCTGGATGGCCAACGAATCATAGCCGTTTTGAGCAGCCAGGCGACCTAAATTACTCAGCCTGGATAATTCCAGGCCTTCGCCGAGAGGCGGCATTCCATTGGGTTGAGTGATTCCGGCCATAAGGGCCAGAATCCCGGCCAGAGAACGTTGTCCATTCGCATAAAAATTTGTGAATTTCAGGCCGCTGTCGGCGTAATTATCGAAGTTCGGCGTTACACCGTAGTTGTTCTCGGAAAAACTATCGACATAGCCTGCACTAAGGCTTTCAAACATTATAATGACAATATTGTAGGGTTTTTTTGCGGTCCTGGAGTATGAACGCATTAAGGGATATTTCGGATCTTCTGAAAAGATGATGTTGGGGCTGGTTAATGTTTTTTTAACTTTCGCGATAGCGGCCGCGAGCGGCATGTGGCCATGATTTGCCTGGGAAAACCCACCGCTGCGGTAAAGACAGAAAAAACCATTCAGGGCCAGATTGCCAAAGCTCATTTTATTGACCACAAAAGCATCTGAAATGGCAAAGGATTTGCCCGATAAATTCCCCCGGATTCCCAAAACAAGCACAATGCTCACAAGTAGCGGAATTGAATACTCTTTCAGGGTAATTTTGCGCTTTCTGATTTGGGGTTTAAAAAGCCTGTAAAAAAGATAGACAATAAAAATTGAAAAAATAATAGTGGCGATCAGTTCCGGCAGGTAATAATGCAGCGCCATTTGAACCAGGATGTCGATATCATTGCCGATAACGGACAATTCCTGCGCAACATGGCGGTGCACAAAGTCGAAATATAAAATATCGCCGATATTGGCAAGCGTAATTCCGACGATCACAACCGCCCAAAATAGTCCGAGGATTTTCCGATAATAAAGGTTGAACGTAAACCTGGCCGGCCAGATGAGAAAAAATATGATCGCACCGGCCCAGGTAAAGACGATCATGATGTCCAGACGAAGACCGGTGAAAAGCGCTAAAAAAAAATCGGAAAAGCTCAGATCGGAAAAGTCACTCATATGCCGAAAATAAAGCCACAGCCGGGTGGACATTAAGACACTTAGACTCAGCAGGAGTGCATAAAGTGTTTGGGTATAGCGATTAAACATCGGGTTCTATCTCTGGTTGGTCGGCTAATCAGATCAG
>CAYTBC010000208.1:0-6978 GCA_964435765.1 uncultured Desulfosarcina sp. | reverse complement strand
GATTCATACCCCCGGACACACACCGGGTCACCTGGCGTTTTTCATTCCGGAACATGATTTGCTATTCTCGGGCGATGTTGATTTGACGTCTTTTGGGCCCTTCTATGGGCATGATTTTGCTGACATCGACGACTTTCTCTCCTCAATTGAGAAACTAAGGAAGGTGGGAGCCGCAAAATTGATTAGCGGACACGCCGGTCCATTTAACGGCAATTTGGCCAAAAGGTTCAATGAATACAGGGAGATTATTTTCACCAGAGACCGACTGCTGCTGGAAAAGTTAAACCAGCCCAAGTCAATTGCGGATTTTAAAGGACGCAATCTCTATTATAAAGCCTACCCGGACTTTCCGGCTCTGATCCGATGGTTTGAACTCGTTCATATCGAAAAACACCTGAACCGGTTAAAAGACATGGGAAAAGTTCGAGAGGAAGGTAATAAGTGGATTATAGCATAAGGCATAGCGCAGAGGGCATGGGGCGCGGGGCAACCACAGTTTAAAATGGATTTTTACCATTTTTATCGTGGCTGCAAGCCACTACCACAAATCCAAAATTGACAATTTTGCATCGAACAATCAATGCAGCTTCAATCCGGGAAATTAATCCTGAAAAATGAATCTCAAAAAAATATGCGCAGCATATAATAATTAAGCCGCCGTCGTCTAAATCAAACAAGCAGATTCAGATCTCACAAAACAATCTAAAACCTTTTATACTACTTTCAGGGCGAATTAATTAGGATTAATTAGGAGAAAAAATGACCAGCAAAAGTATCAACCCATCCGATGGCGATGTTAAAATCGTCCGCACCACGTCGACTTTTGATTGCGGGGGCAGATGCCCGCTGCGTCTACATGTCAAGGACAACCGCATCCTGCGCGTCGAAGGCGATGATGCCGCGGAACCCGAACAGCTCAGAACCTGTTTGAGGTGCCGGGCGCTCAGGCAATATGTTCATCACCCCTCGCGGCTAATGTATCCCCAGAAACGGGTCGGCAAGCGGGGTGAAGGCAAATTTGAGCGCATATCCTGGGATGAGGCTTACAATACCCTGGCCGGAGAATTGAAGCGCGTGAAGGAAACTTACGGCAACGAGGGCATCTTTCTAGCCACCGGTGGCGGCTACCTCGCCGGACTGCACAATGGCGGCCTTGCCGCCCAGCGTCTCCTGAATCAGTACGGCGGCTGCGTCACCCACTACGGCAATATTTCTTCGGAAGGCGCCGTCTGGGCCTCATTAACCCAGTATGGATCCGTCATGGTCGGAAACAGCCGCGAAGACTTGCTCAATTCTAAACTCATTATCCTGTGGGGCTGGGATCCGGCCCGCATGATATCCGGTACCAACACCATGTATCACGTTATCAAGGCTAAAGAAAACGGTGCCAAAATCATTGCGGTGGATCCCAGGTACCATGACACCGCCGCCACCGTAGCCGATGAATGGATTCCGATCCGGCCGGGCACGGATACGGCCGTTTTCGTGGCCATGGCCTATGTGATGATCAAAGAGAATCTTCACGATCAGGCTTTTTTGGATAAATTCACCGTCGGGTTCGATAAATTTAAAGAATATATTTTGGGCCGGGAGGATGGCGTCGAAAAAACACCGGCCTGGGCGGCTGAAATATCAGGCGTCGACGCGGCCGTCATCGAACGCCTGGCCCGTGAATATTCCGCTGCCAAGCCGGCCGCCTTGATGGACTGCCAGGGACCGGCCCGCAGCGCCATGGGTGAGCAATTCAACCGCTGCGCAGCCACCCTGTGCGCCATGACCGGCAATGTCGGTCGTCCGGGCGGCAGCGCCTGCGGCGGATTAATGGGTATTCCGGTCGGCCATATGTTTCGGATGTCTGCCATACCGCCGGGCAAAAATCCCTATGAATTGGACGGACCCAACGTCAAGGGAACCCTTGATATCCGAATGCGCGTTATTAAGCGGGTCCACGTCAACAAAATATTTGATGCCATCCTGACAGGCAAACAGGGCGGTTATCCGGCTGACATTAAAATGATGTGGTCCATGTGCAACAACTACTTAAACCAGACCGGCAACAGCAACAAAGCCGCTGCAGCATTGCAGAAACTTGAATTTTTATGTGTGCAGGAATTGTTCATGACCGCCCAGGCCCGCTTTGCCGATCTGCTGCTGCCGGTAACCAGCGCCGCCGAACGCAGCGACCTGACCCGTCCCTGGCCGTCGGGGCCCTATTTCACTTTTATGAACCGCGCCCTTCAACCCCTGGGCGAATGCAAATCCGACTTCGACATCGTCAGTGAACTGGCGCGGCGACTTGGAATTGAAGGATTTAATCCGTACACGGAGGAAGAATGGCTGAAAATGTTTGTGGATAACAATCCGGAATACCAGCAACACATCAAAGATTACGACAAGTTCCGGGAAGCCGGCATTCACCGGGTAAAGCTGGAGGAACCCATCATTGCGTTTAAAAAGCAAATCGACGATATTGAAAACAATCCCTTCTCTACTCCGTCCGGCAAAATTGAAATTTTTTCCCAACGGGTTGCTGATTTAAATAAGGCGGATACACCGCCTATTCCGAAATATATGGGCACCCCCGAGGATCGCTTTGATCCCCTGATCGCAAAATATCCGTTGCAGCTGATAACGCCGCATCCGAAGAACCGGGTGCATTCAGAATTATACGAGGTTGAGTGGCTCAGGGAGGTGGAGCCGCACCGGGTCTGGATCAATCCGATCGATGCCGATCCGCGCAACATCAAGGACGGAAACGAGATTTATGTTTTCAATGATCGCGGCAAGGTCGCCCTCACCGCCTGGGTGACGGAAAGAATCATTCCCGGAGTGGTCAGCATCTTCGAAGGCGCGTGGTACAACCCGGACAAAAACGGCATCGACCGCGGCGCCTGCGCCAACACCCTGACTAAGGATGCCTATTCGGGAGGCGGGGCGGCGGTGATGAATACCAGTTTGGTAGAAATTAAGAAGATATAAAAAGCTCATTTTCACCGCAGAGACGCTGAGGACGCAGAGGGAAAGTTTAATTCTCATTGGCGTTGAGAGGACGCCAATGAGAAAACCATCGCTGCTTCGCAGCAGGTTAGGATTTTAATAACCTACTTCGAATTCATTGGTATTTATTGTGAAGTGCAGAAAATTTTGTTTAATTACCAAAATAGAATAGTGCCCGAAGGGCTTGTTTGTTTTGCTTTGCCCTCCTTCTCAAGGGCAAAGCAAAAAGAATTAAACCTCTGCGTCCTCTGTGTCTCGAGCGAAGCGGGCGGTGAATAATTCAAAATAAAATGGAGAACAAACCATGCAAATAGGATTCTACTTTGACCAGACACGCTGCACCGGCTGCAACGCCTGCCGGGTGGCCTGCAAGGATTGGAACGACATTCCGGCCGGCCCGGAAAACTGGATGCGGGTGCTTTACACCGAAAAAGGCAAATTTCCGAAACCATTCGTCAGCTATATGATTGCGCCCTGCTGGCATTGCCTTGACCCGGTTTGTGTCCCGGCCTGTCCGGCGGCTGCCATCACCAAACGCGAAGCGGACGGTATCGTATGGGTGGACAGCGACAGATGTCTCGGCAACACGGAATGCGACGAAAAGTGCCTCAAAGCCTGCCCCTACGATGCGCCGCAGTTTGGCTCCGCTGAAGGTTCCAAGATGCGCAAGTGTAATTATTGTCTGGATCGACACCTGGCAGGCAAGCTTCCGGATTGCATCGAAGCCTGTCCCGTCCGCGCCCTCGACGCCGGCCCGCTATCAGATCTGGAGCAAAAATATGGCCGGAATAGAGAAGCCGTCGATTTCAAATATTCGCGGCGCACGAAACCGGCTGTTGTTATAAAACCGAAATTGGAAAATCTCAAATCGCAAGCACCAAATTCCAAATAAATCCCAAATCTCAATAATCAATTACCAAAAACGGTTTGGAATTATGAATTTAGGTTATTGTGATTTGTTTGAAATATGTGATTTGTTATTTGGAATTTCATAGATCCTATGCTCCTTAGCCAAAAATCTAAATCAGAAGCAGGTAATCTTAACCAAAACCAGTTGGAGTAAGGGGTAAACTATGTCAACCGTTGATTTAAGTGTGATTGGCAAAAAAACCGAACCGGTTGTTTTCGAATACACCTGGCGAGACGTTGTGCTCTACGCGTTGGGTGTCGGCGCAACGGCTGAAGAACTTTCGCTGGTCTACGAGAATGCACCCGGCGGCTTGACGGTTTTGCCAAGTTTTTGCGTTGTCCCGGCCGTCAGGGCTTTTCCGAAATTGGGTCCGGACATTGAATGGTCCCGCATGCTGCACGGCGAACAGACCATAAGGCTTTCGCGCCCGATTTCTCCGGAGGGCAAATTGATTCAGACCGGAGTGATCACCGACATATTCGACAAAGGCAAGGGCGCCGTTGTGCATGCCAAAATTACCGGTGAAACTGAAGACGGCCAACACCTCTATGATGCTCATTGGGCGATTTTCTACCTTGGGGCCGGCGGTTTCGGTGGAGACCCCGGGCCCAAAGCCGAGTCGGTAAAACCACCTGAGACAGTTGCACCGGACTTCAGCGTTTCCTGCAAAACAGCTGAAAACCAGGCGGCCCTTTATCGCCTGAGCGGCGATCTCAATCCTTTACACCTGGACCCTCAGGCTGCCAAACGGGGCGGTTTCGACCGCCCAATTCTCCATGGCCTGTGCACCTACGGATTTGCCGTCAGGGCCTTGGTCAATGGACCCTTGGAAGGCGATGTCGGCCGGCTAAAGGAATTTAAAGCCCGGTTTTCAAGCACCGTATATCCCGGAGACATCCTAACTACCGAAGGCTGGAAAACCGATGGGGGATACATCATCCAGGCACGAACAGAGAATAATATCGTTTTAAGTAATGCTTTAGCGCTTATAGACGAATAGCATAATCATCCCAATATGAAGAAAAGGAGCCGCGACATGAACATCGACGACGTTAAAAACATTGCCGTCATCGGCGCCGGCAACATGGGGCATCAGATTTCCCTGCTGTGTGCGATCCATGGCTACCGGACAACCTGCACGGATGTCAAAGAAGACATTCTTAAAAAAGCCGAGGCGTTTGCCGATTCGTATCTTCCGGACCGGGTCAAAAAAGGACGGCTGACGGAAGAACAAGCCCGGGCCGCCCGCGACCGGATTACGTTCACCTCCAGTATGGAAGCGGCGGTCAAAGATGCCGATTATGTCATTGAAGCAGTTTTGGAGATTTTGGACCTCAAGCGCAAAATCTTTGCCGATCTGGACCGGATGGCCCCCCCGCATGCGATCCTGGCCTCCAACAGTTCAGCCATCATCAGCTCCAAAATCGCCGACGCCACCCGGCGCCCGGAGAAAGTCCTCAACGTTCATTTTTTCAATCCCGCCCTCGTCATGAAGCTCGTGGAGGTCGTCCAGGGCCCGCATGTATCCGACGAAACCAGAGAAATATCCATGGCACTTTGCGAAAAACTCGAAAAAGTGCCGGTCCATCTGAAAAAAGAGGTCGACGGATTCCTGCTCAACCGCATTTTCGGCGCCATCACCCGTGAAGCCCTCTGGCTGCTGGAGATGGGGGTGGCCAGCATGGAAGACATTGACAAGGCCCAAGTATACGGTGCGGGACATCCCATGGGAACCTTTCGCCTGATGGATCTGACAGGCATCGATTTGACCTACACCATGGGGATGGAGGCCTTCCGCGAAACCGGCGACGTGCGGCGTTTTCCCAGTCCGAGCGTTGTGGAAAAATATGTCAAAGGCGAGTACGGCCGGAAGACCGGCAAGGGGTGGTATGATTACAAGAAATAAGTGAAGTTAGAGAACAATTGCTATGTGTCAAAAGGGTTTTGGGCAATAGTTTTAGCTGGAGAAATGGAGTAAAGGAGTAGTGGAGTATTGTAGAAGAAACTATTTGCAATTATATGAATTTATTTGTTTCCAATGCTCCAGTACTCCAATACTCCAACAATATTGGTTGAATGGTAAGACTTCATAAATAAATCGAAGTGGATAGTTGAAATACGATATCATCATAAGAGGGGGTAACCCGTGGCATCCAAGTTTGTCAGCGAATGCAATTTAAAATTTCTGCTTTACGAAGTTTTCGATGTTGAATCTTTGACGAAATATGAATACTACCGCGAACACAATCGCAAGATGTTCGACATGGTCCTGAAGGCAGCCGTCAAACTGGGC
The DNA here is from genome assembly GCA_964435765.1 of uncultured Desulfosarcina sp. Lineage (GTDB taxonomy): Bacteria > Desulfobacterota > Desulfobacteria > Desulfobacterales > JAFDCJ01 > JAFDCJ01. Next base: position 778 of record CAYTBC010000208.1, on the reverse strand, counting down.
AAGGATCTGCTGTTCCCCATATTTGAGGAAATGGACCGGAATCCGCCCGAACTGGTCAACGGCGAAGTCAAAGTCCATCCGGCCGTCAAGACCATCATGCAGCAATTCGGTGAAGGCGGCTGGATTTCCAGCCGGGTGTCCTTTGATCAGGACGGTGAACAGCTGCCGAGTATGGTGGCCGACATCTGTGAATTTATCTTTGCCGCCGCCAATTACTCGGCCCATGCATATGCCGGTTTGACCGTCGGCGCCTCCCACCTGATTGAATCCTTCGGCAGCAGGGAGCTGTATGACCGCTATGTTCCCAGAATGCGGTCCGGCCAATGGCAGGGCACCATGGCCCTGACCGAACCGGAAGCCGGCTCTTCCCTGGCGGACATCACGACCATGGCCGAGCCGACGGCGGCAGGCTATTACCTCATTAAAGGACAAAAAATATTCATATCCGCCGGCGATCATGACGGCGTCGAAAATGTGATTCATCTGATGTTGGCCAAGATCGAAGGAGCGCCGGCCGGCGTCAAAGGGATCTCCCTGTTCGTGGTGCCCAAAAGACGCATCGACGATCATGGCAATCTGGTTTCCAATGACATCGTCGCCTCCGGAGTGTATCACAAACTCGGTTACCGGGGCTGTCCTATTGTGCAGCTGAGCATCGGGGACAAAAACGATTGCCGCGGGTGGCTGGTCGGCGAACCGCACAGCGGACTGAAGTGCATGTTTCAGATGATGAACGAGGCCCGTATCGGCGTCGGCATGGGGGCGGCGGCCATGGCCA
>CAYTBC010000207.1:4232-6989 GCA_964435765.1 uncultured Desulfosarcina sp. | reverse complement strand
GGCGCGCCCTTTGCCGCGCGCTGCGCGAGCTGCGGCACCGAGCTGCCGCCGGCGGCCAAGTTCTGCCTCGAGTGCGGGGCACGGCAGGGTGTTACCGGGTCAGGGGGTTCGGGGTCAGGGGCTGCGGACTTCCCCCTGACTCCTGACCCCGTAGCCCCTGGCCCCTTGATTTCGTCGAGCGCGCGCAAGGTGGTGACCATCCTGTTCGCCGATCTGGCCGGGTCGACAGGGCTGCAGGAGCGGCTGGACGCGGAGTCCACCGGCGCCTTCATGGCGCGCTACTACGCGGCGATGCGCGCCGCCATCGCCGCGCACGGCGGCACGGTGGTGAAGCTGCTCGGCGACGGCGTGATGGCCGCCTTCGGCGTGCCGCAGGTGGCCGAGGATGACGCGCTGCGCGCGGTGCGCGCCGCGGTCGCCATGCAGGAGGCGTTCCGCGCCCTGGTCGGCGAGCATGCCGGGCTCGGCGCGGTCGGGCTGCGGGTGGCGGTGAACAGCGGCGAAGTGGTGGTCAGCGACACCTACGACGACCTCCTCGGCGACCCGGTCAACGTCGCGGCGCGCCTGCAGCAAGAGGCCGGCGACGGCGAAGTCGTAATCGGCGAGGCGACCCAACGCCTGGTCGCCGCGCGCGTCACCCTGGTCCCGCTCGGCAGCGTCGCGCTCAAGGGGCGGGCAGAGGCCGTGGCGGCGTACCGGGTGGCGTCGCTCGAGCCGCCCGCGCCGGCGACCGCGACACCGTTCGTCGGCCGCGACGAGGAGCTCGGCCGCCTCGGCGCGGTGTACGAGGCGGCGGTCGGCGCACCGGCCGCCCGCCTGGCGGTGCTGCTCGGCTCGCCCGGGCTGGGCAAGTCGCGGCTGATCGAGGAGTTCGCCCGCCGCCGCGGCGAGGCGGCGATCGTGCTGACGGCGGCCTGCGACGCGGCGGGCGGCGCCACCTTCGCGCCGCTGGCCGAGGCGCTACGCGAGTTCCTCGCAATCGGGGGGACCGATCCCGCGGATCCGTCGGATCGGTCGGCTGCGCTGCGCGCCGCGCTCGAGGCAGCGATACCCGCCGACGCCTCCGATCGGGGACGCATCGCCGCGGGCATCGCCGCGCTGCTGGCCGGCTCGCCCGGCTCGCCCGAGGAGACCTTCTTCGTCGTCCGCCGCTTCCTCGCCGGCCTGGCGCGGGCGCGGCCGGTGCTGTTGGTGATCGACGACCTGCAGTGGGGCGAGCCGCTGCTGCTCGACCTGGTCGAGCACCTGGTGCAGTGGGGCGCCGGCGTGCCGCTCTTCGTGCTCGTCGGGGCGCGGCTCGAGCTGCGCGACGTGCGCTCGGCGCTGGTAACGCGCGGCGGACCCGTCGCCGACGTCGTCACCCTGGCCGGCCTCGACGCCGGCGCGGCGATGCGGCTCGCCGCCAACGTCATCGGCGCCGCCGACCTGCCCGCCGCCGCGGCGGCCAAGGTCCTCGCCACCAGCGAGGGCAACCCGCTCTTCGTCGGCGAGCTGGTGCGCATGCTGGTGCAGGAGGGCGCCCTGACCAAGGAGGGCGAGCGCTGGACAATCGGCGCCGGCCTTGCCGGGCTGGAGATGCCGCCCACCATCCACGCCCTGCTCGCCGCCCGCATCGAGCGCCTGCGCTCCGACGAGCGCGGCGTCCTCGAGCGCGCCGCGGTGGTCGGCCGCCACTTCTCGCGCAGCGCCGTCGCGGCGCTGCTGACGCATGACGCCGGCGACCTCGACGCACACCTCGAATCGCTGCGGCGCAGTGAGCTGATCGAGCGCGACACCGGCTGGCTGCTCGGCGAGCCGCTGCTGCGCTTCCATCACGTGCTGAACCATCCATGCGCTGGTCGTCTTCGATGCCGACGGCCGCGTCGCGCGCTGGGAGAGCTTTGACCTCGACCGCGAGGCCGAGGCGCTGGCGCGCTTCGACGAGGTGGTCGGAGCAACACACGCGCGGGAGGGCGAGCCGTGGGTGGGAGGGGATGGCCCGGCAGGAGCCTCGCCCTCCCAAGAGCTGGAAGAGCGCTTCGCCAACGCGGCGACGCGGGCGATGCGCACCTTCGAACGCGCCTGGCGCGCCCGCGACTGGGACGGCGTGCGCGCGACCTATCACCCGGCGCACCGGATGGACGATCGGCGGCGGCTCATGCACGTCGCCGTCGAGGGGGAGGCCTTCCTCGCCAACGAGCGCCTGCTCTTCGACGGCGCGTCGAGCGAGTGGCGGGGCGATCTGCTGGCGACGCGCGGCGAGCGGCTGGCGCTCTTCCGCGTCCGTTTCACGGCGCGGGGGCTGATCTCGGAGGACACCGGACCGATGGAGGTCGAGGTGCTCGACCTGGTCGAGGTCGACACCGTCGGCCGGCGCATCGCGCTGACGGTGTTCGACCCCGAGGCGTTCGACGACGCCGTCGCCGAGCTGGAACGGTGCTACGAGGCGGGCGAGGGCGCGGCGCACCGGATGCACGGCGTCGGGATGCGCGCCTTCACCACGGCGGTCGTCAGCCGCGACTGGGACCTGGTGTTGGCGCTGTGCGCCCCGGAATTCATCGAGCACGATCACCGCAGCCTCGCCGTGCTCGGCACGACGCGCGGCGCGGAGGCGTGGGTGCAGAACTTCCGCACCCTGACCGAGCTCGCCCCCGACACGGTCTATCGCGTCGATCACTTCCGCTCCGCCGCGCGCGGCTTCTGCTCGGTGGGGGCGTGGCACGGCACGCGCGACGGTGGGGGCTACGAGATCCCGCTCATCGCCGTCATCGAGATGGA
>CAYTBC010000207.1:0-4132 GCA_964435765.1 uncultured Desulfosarcina sp. | reverse complement strand
CACCCCGCCCCCGGCTCGCCCTCCCGGGTGGATCAGCATTTCGCCAACGCCGCGACGCGCGTGCTGCAGCGCGGCACGGCGGTCGTCGCCACGGGCAACGCGGCGACCGCCGTGGTGGATCGCTGGCAGCTGCTCGACGCCGGCGTCGACACGAATTGGGACGCCCTGCGGGCGAGCTGCGCGCCGGGCTTGGTCTTCGAGGACCGACAGGGGTTCGCCCGCCTCCGCGGCGACCGCGAGCTGATGATCGCCTCGTTGCGCGAGCGCGCGGCGAGCGGCAGCCGCATCGAGCGCCGGCTGCTGGGCACCGCCGGCGAGCGCGTCGCCGTGCTGCGCATGCTGTGGTCGGGCGGCCCGGCCGACGGCCGTTTCGAGATCGAGTACGTCACCGTGATCGAGGTCGACGAGTCGGGCCTCCTGACCGCGGCTATCCTCTTCGGTGCCGACGAGGCGCGCGGTGCGCAGCGCGAGGCGTGGGCGCGCTGGGCGGCGATCGATCCGACGGTCGCGGCGATGACGACGGCGCTCGGCGAGGTCATCGACGGATGGAACGCCAGGGACCCCGAGCGCCTGCGCGCGATCTTCGCCGAGCACCTCGTCGTCCAGGATCACCGGCGCACGGGGGCCGGGCGCAGCGAGGGTCGCGAGGCGTACCTGCAGAGCGTGATCGCCCTGTGGGAGCTCGCACCCGAATCGCGTTTCGAAGCCGGGTGGTGCTGGCTCGCGATCGCGCCGCACGCGGGCGTGTACACCGCTCGGCGTTTCGGCACGCTGCCCGACGGCGGCGCGTTCGAGAGCGACTTCCTCGTCGTCGCCACCGTGGAGGACGGGCGTTCGACGCGCGTGGAGATCTTCGAGATCGACGCCGCGGACGCCGCGCTGGCGCGCTTCGCGGCGCTCGATCCGGTAGACGGCTGCTGACGCCGGCGGCTGAGCGGCATCCCGCCAGTGTCGGGGATGGTCCTTGTCGGGACGATGGGCGAGGCCGACCGGACCTCGCTTTCGACGCGGACGGCTCGTCCGTGTGCCGCCGTCGTGGCCGCCTTGCGCCGTGTCATCACCGAGATGTACGGAGAATACCCGTTGATGTAGAAGACGAGGCCGCGTTGCGATCTCGCATCGGCAGGAGAGGAGGACGACGGTGGCCGAAACGGAGCGGCGGTCAGCGCCCTGGAAGACCTATCCTTACACGCTGTTGCCCAACGACCCCGAGCTCGTCTTCCCCGCCGCCGAGGGCGATCAGGGAGCCGAGTCCAACACCTTCTACGTCGCCGGCCGGCTGCGCGGGCGGCAGACGAAGCGCGAGTGGGCCTTCATGGTCATCTTCGCCTTCAACGACATCCGCCACCGGTTGCGGGCCGACTTCTACACTTTCGCCCTCTTCGACCTCGCCAGCGGCGAGTACGCGACGTTCTCCGAGTTCGACCTTCCGCGCCCGCTGCGCCTGCGCCGGCGCCACAAGCTGTCGGTGGCGCGCGGCTATCTGGAGGTCGGCTTCGCCTCCAGCGCCGGGACCAGCGCGTGGACGACGAGGCGGCGAGAGGACGGCGAGCTGGCTCCGTTCTCGTACCATGCGACGCTGGTCGGGCGAGACGCACAAGAGCGCGCCATGCACCTCGACCTCGACATCGACACCTTCAAGCCGCCCATGCCGGTCGGCGGAGATGAATACGGCGGGGTGAAGACCTGCATGGGGCAGTACGGGACCCACTCGTATTTCCAGAGCGATGCGCGCTTTCGCGGCACCCTCGAGTGGGGCGACGTGCGCGAGGAGGTCGACGGCGACTCGGGCTGGATCGACCGGCAGTGGACACCGAGATACCTCGGCGTCCACTCCGATCGCCGCAACACCGGCTACCGCCACGAGTGGCGGCAGATCCATCTCGACAACGGCTTCGAGATGAGCGTCTGGATGCACCTCGACCGCAAGCGCGGCAATCGGCTCATCCCGTTCACCGGCGTCACCGCCGCGGGCCCCGAGAGCCAGGTGCTGGCGACCACCGAGTTCCATCTCGATCGCCTGTCCTTCGTGCGCGATCCGGGCGACGTCGCGCCGCTCTACTCGCTGACGCGCGGCGCGCGCTACCTGGCCGACCGCTACCGCCTGCGCGTGCCCGCCTGGCAGCTCGACGTCTTTTCGGAGCCTCTCGTGCCGGCTCCGGCGCACGCCCTGCCGATCGAGTACTGGAGCGGGCCGACGCGCATCCAGGGCATCATGGCCGGCCAGCCGGTGCGCGGCTTCGGCTTCCACGAGCGGACGCTGGTCTTCGCGCGCGACTTCGAGCTCGTCGACGTTCTGCGATACAGCCTGCGCCACCTGCCCGCCGCGGCATTCCCCGCCGGTACGCCGGGGCCGCTGGCGAGCGCCAATCTGGTCTGGGAGGTGGACGCCTTCCTCAGCCACGGCGGCCGCGCCGAGGCGCGAACCTACGTCCGCACCCGGCTGCGGCCCGTGCTGGAGCGCATCGACGAGCCCCACCGGGCACACCTGCTCCGCATCGCGGAGGATCTGGAGGCGGCGCTCGGCTGAGAGCGACCCGCCTACTTCTTGCCGGCGACCTCCTCGTACGTCTCGATCGAGGCGGGCCCGTCGAGAATCGGGCCGAGCACACCGAACAGCTTCTGGATGGCGGCGCTGCCGCTGTGCGTGTTCATCGCCTCCTGGCTCTCGTACTGCTCGTACATGAGCATCTGCGTCGGGTCGCCGGAGGAGCGGTGCAGCACGTAGCGCTTCGTCGCCGGCTCGCTCTTGCCGACGTACTCGATCATCTCGCGCAGGGCCTTCTCGGCCTCCCCTTCCTTCCCGGCCTGAACCTTCAGCTTGGCGACGACAGTCAGCATGGTCTCCTCCTTTTTCTTCTTGATGACCCGCGCCGCGGAAGCGGCGCGAAGGAGGCGAAGCTATACGGGGCCATGCCGGCGTGCAAATGAATCCGCACCGGCCGGACGCGTTGCTCGCGCGCGCCGGCCGGATCCAGAGGGCGCTCGGAGATTCCGGTCGGCGCCAATCGCGTCCGCCTCTACCCTTGCCCGCCGAAACAGGGTACAGGGGGCGGACTGCCAATTCCCAATTTCGGAGGATGCCAATGAAAGCTGCTGTCTACACCGGAGATGCCACCAGTCTCGCCCTCGAGGACCTGAAGCCCAGCCCGCCGGGACCGCGCGACGTCGTCGTCGAAATCGGGGCGAGCGGCGTCTGCCATTCCGACCTGTCCATCATGCGCGGCTACGTCCCGGTGCCGCCCGGCATGGTGCTCGGCCACGAAGGCGCCGGCCGCGTCGTCGAAGTCGGCCCCGAGGTCTCGCGCGTCAAGAAGGGCGACCGCGTCGTCGCCTCGTTCGTTCCCGCCTGTGGCGCGTGCTGGAATTGCCTGCGCGACCAGTCCGAGCTGTGCGAGCGCGAGAACGACGTCTCGATGGCGGTGCGCGGCACGCGTCCGGACGGCAGCATGTACTTCTGCATGACCGGCCTCGGTACCTTCTCCAGCGTCATGACGGTCGACGAGGCGTCGGTCGTGAAGGTCGAGACGGATCTTCCGGATTCGCAGCTGGCGCTGATCGGCTGCGGCGTCACCACCGGGGTCGGCGCGGCGCTCAATACGGCGAAGATCCGGCCGGGGGCGAGCGTGGCGGTGCTCGGCTGCGGCGGCGTCGGCCAGGCGGTGATCCAGGGAGCGCGCATCGCCGGCGCCGGGCGCATCATCGCCATCGACCCGCAGGAGCTGAAGCGCAAGACCGCCGCCAAGCTCGGCGCCACGGACGTCATCGACCCGTCGAAGGGCGACCCGGTCGAGCAGGTGAAGGCCCTCACCGGCGGGCGCGGAGTCGACTATGCGTTCGAGGTCATCGGTCTGCCGGAAACGATGCTGACCACCTACAACCTGGCGCGCCGCGGCGGCGAGGTGATCATCGTCGGCATGGCGCGCTTCGACGCGCAGATCACCCTGCCGGCCTTCGGTCTGTTCTTCGAGCAGAAGACCGTGAAGGGTTCCAAGTACGGCTCGGCGCAGGTGCGGCGCGACTTCCCGCGCTTCGTCGAGCTGATCGAGACGAATCGCCTCGACATCTCCTCGATGGTCTCGAAGACCATCAAGCTCGAGGGCGTCAACGACGCCTTCCGCGCCATGGAGGC
>CAYTBC010000206.1:0-6989 GCA_964435765.1 uncultured Desulfosarcina sp. | reverse complement strand
TCCCAGGTGTGAAAGTCGTAGGCATTAGCCGGGTCCATATCGGTCACTTTTTCGGTGGTACCGTAAACCAGTGTGACCCTTGCAAAACTGCTGGATGCCATGCAAACCAAACCTGCCGCGACAAGACAAATCAAAACCAATTTAGTCCGTTTCATCTTTCATCCTCCTTTCTTTGGGTTACAAGATTGATCAGTTGTGTCAGCATTTTTGATATAAAATTCAATTAAAAGCAAGCCTAAATTAATTCGCCCTGGAAAATACCGCTTTCAGCCTGGTATCGATAGACTCGGTGCTTTCAGATCGGCGTCGATTTGAGAATCAGGCGAATTAATGTATTGATAATTGAATTTGGATACTCAACTCAGGAATTAAGGGCCCACCCGCGCCACAACGTCCATTGACATGAACCATGGAGAGGGATTATGAAATGATTTATTCTCAGGTAATGATATTGACTTGCAAGGAGCAATTCCATGACGGAAAAAGGCTATAAACACAAACTCGCCGCCATCCTGAGCGCCGATGTTGTGGGTTACAGCCGCCTGATGGCTGACGATGAGGTTGCAACTATCCGGACGCTGGCGGCCTGCCGGGATCAAATCAGACGGCAGGTCCACGGAAATGAGGGCCGGGTGGTGGACTTTATCGGCGATAATATGTTGGCTGAATTTTCAAGCGCCCGCAAAGCTGTGGATTGTGCCGTGAAAATTCAAAACGCGCTGACCCGCTTAAACACCGCACTTGAGGAAGATCGGCAAATGCATTGGCGCATCGGGATCGATTTGGGTGAAATTCTGGTCGACCAGGACTTGATTTACGGTGACGGCGTAAATATAGCCTCGCGTTTGGAGGGTCTTGCCGAACCCGGCGGCATCTGTATCTCCGGGGGGGTCCACTCCCAGGTTCACCACAAACTGGACGTCGGCTTTGTTGACATCGGCATCAAGACCCTTAAAAATATCGCCGCCCCGGTCAGAGTGTACCGGGTAATCGGCCCGAGCGCTGAGACCACACCTGCGGTCATTCAAGCTCCACCGGAACGGGAAATTTCGCTGCCGGTTCCGGAGAAGCCATCCCTGGCGGTGCTTCCATTTGCGAATCTCAGTGCAGATTCAAAACAGGATTATTTCAGCGACGGCCTGACCATGGACATCATGACGGCCCTGGTCAAGATTCCCGGACTTTTCCTTATCAGCGAAATCTCGATGTTCAGCTACAAATCGCAGGCGCCTTCCGTTCGTGAACTCGGACGCCGACTCGGTGTCAGCCATGTGTTGGACGGCGGGGTTCGCAAAGCGGGGGATCGCATCCGCATCACCGCCCGACTGCTGGAAACCGCCAACGGCCGCCAGGTGTGGGCTGAACGCTTCGACCGCAAAATAGACGACATTTTTGCGGTTCAGGATGAGATTACCGAAAAAATCGTCGAGGCCATGGACGTCAAGCTCGTGACCGGTGAAATGGCATCTAAGATAAGAAAAAATCTCCGGAATCCGGAGGCGCTCGAATACTACTACCGCGGTTGGGAGGCCCTTTTTGGTTCGACCCGGGACGATATTAAGGATGCCCTGCAAATGTTTGAAGAAACCATGCGCTTGGAACCGGAGTCCGCTTTTGGGTATGCGCTGACCGCCTGGACCCACTGGTGGTCCGTCGATCAGGGACTGAGCGAAGATATTTCGCGTTCCCTGCAACTGGCGTCCGAACTGGCTCGCAAAGCTCACGAACGGGAGGATTTTACGGGGCTGTCGCACCTGGTGATGGCCCAAATTCACCTTTACAACCACGAACATGACAAGGCTCTGGCGGCCGCCGAAAAGGCGGTTCTCGCCCGTCCGAGTTGTGATATTTCCTATGTGGCCAAAGCCAATATCCTAAATTACTTAGGCCGGCCGGCCGAAGCGATCGATCTGGCCAAATATGCAATTCGGCTGGCCCCGGTCTATCCGCCTTTTTTCCCGCAAATCCTGGCCGCCGCATTTTTGGGCAGCGGCCGCTATGAAGAGGCGATCGCATCATCCCGCGACGTTCTCAAGCGCGACCCGGACAACTTGGGCGCTTTTTTAATCCTGGCAAGCGCCAATGCAGCTCTGGATCGGCAGGCGGCGGCCGCCAAAGCGGCTTCTGAAGTCCGCAGGATCAAGCCGGATTTTGCCATCCAAAAGTATGCTGCAACACAGCCGTACAAGGATGCGGATAGACTGGCTCAGGTAACTGGCCTGTTGCAAAAGGCAGGGTTGCGGTGAAGGCGCCTGGGCTGGAAAACCAATTTTTCAATCATAGAATTGCCCAACCCGGACGATCAGGAATTGAAAATTGAAGATTGTAAATTGAAGATCGATGGATGTCGCTTCGCTCCGTCTTTTTTAAATTGATGCGCCGAAGGCGTACCTTAAATATTCAATACTTGTCCGCCTCTGGAGGATTCAATCGAAAATATTCAATTTATCCGGAAATAACCCCCAACACGCCGGCTATGGATTTCCGGACTTGACTTTTTTTCAGGCATCAAAGAAAATCCGGATGGAATTCATCCCCGAAGTCGCACAAAAATACATAGATGCATACAGGGAGGTTGCATGAAAAAAAACCAGCTGCTTTATCTTTCCCAGGCCGATGTCGCCAAGGCGGGCTTGACCATGGCCGAGATTATCGACGCCATGGAAATCATGTTTCGCGCCAAGGGGGAAGGCCGCACCGAAATGCCCCCCAAACCGGGCATTCATCCCGAAGGCGATAATTTCATCCATGCCATGCCGGCGTACATCCCGGATCTCAAATCGGCGGGCATCAAGTGGGTCAGCGGTTTTCCGGAGAATCCAGCCAAAGGCCAGCCCTACATTTCAGGACTGCTGATTTTCAATGATGTGGCTACCGGCCTGCCGCTGGCGGTCATGGACTGCGTCTGGATCACCGCCAAACGCACCGGCGCGGCCAGTGCTATTTCCGCCCGCCATCTCGCCCGCCCGGAATCCTCCGTCCTGGGTATCCTAGGCTGCGGCGTTCAGGGGCGCAGTCATGTGGAAGCCATGCAGGTGCTGTTTCCACTAAAAAAAATCGTCGCTTATGACCTGAATGAAAATGCCCGCAAAGACTTTGCCGCGGATATCCGCCGCAATTTCGACGGGGAAGTCGTGCCGGTGAAAACACCGCGGGAGGCGGTTTCCGGCTGCGATATCGTGGTTACCGCCGGTCCGATGTCGAAAAAGCCCCATGCCACGATTCAGCCCGGCTGGCTGGATGAAGGCGCGTTCGCGTCGCTGGTGGATTACGACGCCTATTGGCAGCCGGCGGCCATGCACGCGGCCGACAAATTTTGCACCGACGACAAAAATCAGTTCCAGACGGTCCGGCAGTCAGGCTATTTCCCGGACATCCCCGAAATTCATGCCGATCTGGGTGAACTGGCCACCGGCCGCAAACCCGGTCGTGAGACCCCGCAGGAGCGCACCATGACCGCCAACCTGGGTCTGGCATTGAATGATATGGCGGTCGCGCCGCTGTTATACCAAAAGGCGAAGGAAAAGGGGATCGGGACGTGGTTGGACTTGTAAAAATTCGAAAATCGAAGCACGAAATACGAAACAAATCCGAATGACCCAATCCGGACAAGCCGGAACTCAAAAATACAAATGTAATTTCGAATTTTGAATTTGTTTCGAATTTCGGATTTCGTAATTCGAATTTATATTAATGTGTTTTGGACCATACCTACAGGAATAAATAAAAAATGCCTGAAAAAACCTACGATATCATCATCATCGGCGGCGGCATCATGGGCAGCGCCACCGCCTATTGCCTGATGAAAATGGACCCGACCCTTAAGGTGGCTGTGGTCGAGCGGGATCCGTCCTATACCCGGGCCTCGACCACGCTTTCCTTGAGCAACGTGCGCATCCAGTTCAGTCTCAAAGAAAACATCCAAATTTCTCAATACACCTTCAAAGTCCTGGAAAATTTCGAAGCGGAGATGACGATCGAAGACCGCAGCCCGCGAATATATTTTCGTCGCGAGGGCAATCTTTTCCTCATCGGGCAGAAAAATAAAGAGGCCGCCGAACAGGCCCTTGCCCTGCAAAAAAAACTGGGCTGCCGGATTGAATGGTTGCCTTCGGAAACCATCAAGCAGAATTTCCCGCTGTATGAGCCCGGCCAACTGATCGGCGCCACCTACGGACCGGATGACGGCCATTTCGATGCCTATGCTGCGCTGATGGCTTACAAGACCAAGGCCAGGTATCTGGGAGCGGAATATCGCGACGATGAAATTACCGCTATTCGGCAGGCCGGCGGCAAGGCGAGCGGAGTCACCCTTGCCGGCGGACAAAATTTAGCCGCCAAGTTTGTGGTCAACTGTGCAGGCGCCTGGGCGGCTCAAATCGCTGAAACAGCCGGAGTCAAACTACCGGTGATTCCGATAAAGCGCCAGGTGTTTGCCCTGGACACGGCCGTCAAACCCGCAAGCCCCCTGCCGTTGACCGTGCTGCCGTCGGGCATGTACTTTCGTTCCGAAAGCGGTGGCCTCATCCTGCTGGGCAAGTCTTTGACCGAAGATCCCGCAGGATTCAATTTTTCATGGGATGAAAAGCGCTTTATGGAAATTCTCTGGCCCGAGTTGGCCGAATTCGTCCCGGCCTTTGAGCGGCTCAAGCTGGTACGGGGCTGGGCCGGACTCTATGCGGTCAACACCCTTGACGGCAACGCCATCCTGGGAGAATGGCCGGAAATCCAAGGCTTGTATCTGGCCAATGGGTTTTCGGGACACGGCCTGCAGCAGGCACCGGCCGTCGGCCGTTACCTGGCCGAATTGATTTTGGCCCGTCCGGTCACCCTGGATTTGTCGATATTCAATCCGAAGCGCATTCTGGAAAATAGCCCCCTGAGTGAAGGCGGACTGGTTTGACGGCGGGCAATTAAGTTGAACGGTGTTTCCGAATTAAAGCAAAGGCAAAGATTGCAGGGTGCCAAATACTTTAAATCATATTCAGGAAAGTGAGTTGACAATCAGCAGCCAAAATGTTTATATGTCCGATCCATTTGTGAATATTGGATCGCTGTAAACATTTGGCCGGCATTTATAGACGAATCGGTGCAGGCAGACGCTGTTTGGATATTCCGGCCTTCAACATATTTTCATCACGATCGGAGGCAACCTAGGTCGATTGTTATGGCTGAACTGGTATTGGAAAATGTATCGAAGCGGTTTGGCGGCCTGCTGGCGGTCAACAAACTGAGTATGAGGGTGCCCGAAGGCAAAATTCTGAGCCTGATTGGTCCCAACGGCGCCGGCAAAACCACCGTTTTCAACATGATCACCGGTGTCTACCCACCCACCAACGGCAAAATTTCTTATCAAGGCAAAAAACTGAACGATCTGCGGAGCAACCGCATTGTCTTCCACGGAATTGCACGAACATTTCAGAATATCCGGCTGTTTAAATCCATGACGGTGCTTGAAAATGTTCAGGTCGGGATGCATTGCCGCACCAAAAGCGGCCCGGTCCGGGCGCTGCTGAAAACCCGCAATGAACAGCGGGAAGAAAAGGAAATCATCGCCCAGTCGCAGGAAATACTGAAATTTATCGGACTGATCGGCCATCAAAACGATTACGCCTCCAACCTGGCATACGGTGAGCAGCGCCGGCTTGAAATTGCCAGAGCGCTGGCCACCCGGCCCAATTTGCTGCTGCTGGATGAGCCGGCCGCCGGGATGAATCCGAAAGAAACTGCGGAACTGATGGACTTGATCATAAAGCTGCGCGACACCGGGTTGACCATCTTCCTGGTTGAACATGACATGCGTCTGGTCATGGGTATTTCAGAAGTTGTCACGGTGCTGGACTACGGTCAGAAAATCGCCGAAGGCACCCCCAAGGAGATCCAGCAAAACGAGAAGGTGATTGAAGCCTATCTTGGAACCGGTGCCAAAACGCAGAAATAGAGATTTGTCCGCAAGCTCTATTGTCTGATTCAGGTGGGGAATTTCGGAAAGATAATTAATAAGGATTCGCACTTCGGATTTTTTAAGTAATGCCCGGAAAGGGAGTATATTCCGGGTATATGGCCAGGATGTATAAAGTGGAAACAATTACGGAAGGAGGTAGTATCATGAAAAAAGTTGGAATCATCGTTTTATGTTTATCCTTATTCCTGGGGCTTCAGGGGATGGCTCTGGCCAAAACTCTGACAATCGGTACCTTGAGCCCCCTGACCGGCCCCTATGCCCAGGACGGCACGGACATTGCGCAGGGTGTCAAGACGGCAGTGTCCGTCTACGGACCGGTTAAAGGGTACGACAAGGTCGAAGTGATCACCGGCGACAGCGCCTGTGACGGCGGCAAAGCCACCATGGCCGCCAACAAACTGATAAACAGCGGTGTAGACGTTGTCATCGGCGCCTACTGCTCCTCAGCCACCGAACCGGCCCAGATTCCGCTGATGGAAGCCAAGATCGTAATGATCACTCCGGCTTCCACCAACGAACGCTTGACCGCCAAAGGCTACAAGTATTTCTTCCGGATGCCCCCGCGCGACGACGTTCAAGCCTGGTCGACGGTGAAGTTTCTGGAAAACAAACTGAAAGCCAAGACCCTGGCGCTGATCGACGACAAACAGACTTACACCGCCGGTTTGACCGCGAACATCACCAAGTTCGCCCAAGAGAAAAACAAGGTAAAAATCGTAGCCCACGAGTATATCACCCCCGGCGACAGCGATTTTACCGCGGTTTTGACCAAGCTAAAAAGGGTCAATCCCGATGCTATCTACATGGGCGTCTATCAACCCGAGGGATCCAAGATGATCCAGCAGGCTCGCAAGCTGGGGCTTAACTGCGCCTTTATCTCCGAAGACGCGGTCTATCATCCGAAGTTTCTGGAAGTGGCCGGACCGGCAGCTGAAGGCGTGTACCTGACCTTTGCCAAAGCCCCGGAAACACCCGCAAAAGAGCAATTTATCAAGACCTACAAAGCCATGTGGAAGGTCGACGC
>CAYTBC010000205.1:0-7106 GCA_964435765.1 uncultured Desulfosarcina sp. | reverse complement strand
GGATTGTCGAACATCTGACTCATTATTTGCTGACCCATATCCTCGGAACGGGATACGCGCGTCACCAAAAGGGCAGCGGCGGTTGACAGTACCAGCGATGGAATCTGCGCGACGAGCCCGTCACCCACCGTGAGCAGGGTGTAGTTGTGCATGGCATCGCCGATGGACATGCCGTGCTGCAGCAAACCGACGGCTAATCCCCCGAATATATTGATAAACAAGATTAAAATTCCGGCTACGGCATCCCCTCTGACAAACTTGCTGGCACCGTCCATGGCACCGTAGAAATCGGCTTCCCTTGCCACTTCATCGCGTCGGGTTCGTGCGTCGGCCTGATTGATAAGTCCGGCATTCAGATCCGCGTCAATCGCCATTTGCTTTCCGGGCATGGCATCCAAGGTAAATCGAGCGGACACCTCCGAAATTCGTCCGGCGCCTTTGGTCACCACTACAAAATTGATGATCACCAGAATGGCAAAGACCACAAAGCCGACAGTGTAATTTCCGCCGATGACAAATTCGCCGAAGGCCTGGATCACATGGCCAGCCGCATCGGTGCCGGTATGCCCCTCCAACAACACAACCCTGGTGGAGGCCACATTCAACGCCAATCGCAGCAAGGTCGTTATCAGAAGTACTGTAGGGAAGGCAGCGAATTCAAGCGGTTTTCTAGCATAGATGCCGGACAGCAGAACGACCAGTGACAAGGAGATATTGAATGTAAAAAATACGTCCAAAAGAAACGGCGGCAATGGTATGACCATCATTGACAGCATCACCAACAATAGTAGAGGCGCGCCCAAACCCATCTTGATGATGCGTCGCATATCCATAACAGCAGTTGCCTGACTCATAGCCGTCTTCCTATCTATTAATTTCAGTCAATCACGAGCTAGCACGCAGCCCGTCCACTATGCATCTCTCCGTAAATCATCCGGTATGGGCACATCGTCGATTACGACATTCTCCTTATGACGAGTCCTGCTACTGGCCTTAAGCTGGTAGACATAGGCCAATATCTGCGCGACGGCCATGTACAATCCCGCCGGTATCTCCTTATTCAACGAGGTTGTGTGATAAATAGAACGTGATAATGCCGGTGAGGACACGATGGGGATTTTGTAAACACCCGCCACACTACGAATCTGCAAGGCAATCAAGTCCATACCTTTGGCAACCACGACGGGCGCCCTCATCCTGGATTGATCGTATTTGAGGGCCACCGCGTAATGCGTCGGGTTGGTGATGATCACGTCGGCCCGCGGCACCTCCGACATCATCCGTCTGCGGGCGATTTCCCTTTGCACATTGCGAATCCGGCCCCGCACCTCCGGATTACCCTCGGTTTCCTTATTTTCATCCTTGATCTCCTGTCGTGACATGCGCAACTGCTTGGCGTGGTCCCACAATTGAAACGGCACATCGATCGCCACCACCAAAAGCAGCGGCGCGCTTATCGCGATGAACGCCCACGTCAGGATGTCACCGGATTTCTGGATGGATACAATAAAATCGGCGTCACCCAAGGCAATCAATTGATCACGAAGCTGCCACATGAAGAAGCAGGCGACTAGCGCAATGAGACCGAATTTTGCCAAGGCCTTGACAATCTCGATGACGCTTTTCCAAGAAAATATTCTCTTGATGCCCTTGATGGGATCGAGCCGCTCTAATTTAAACGTCAGCGCCTCCGCACTGAAGCTCCAGCCACTCAGCGCCATCGGCGCAAACAGCGCCACGATCACTAATATCAACAGCAAGGGAGACAGGCCCCACAACGAGTCAATGGCGTTTTTGAGGAATAAAGCTGGCAACCTGGATGAGTCGTATATTTCCTCCTTACTGAGTTGAAAGTTATCACGCATACTAGTCAGGATCACGTCGACGACATGTCCTCCAAGCAACAGGATACCCACACCCGCCATCAGCAACATGGAAAACGTCGTCAGCTCTCTGGAACGGGCTATCTGGCCCTTTTCGCGCGCTTCGCGTACGCGTTTGGGAGTAGCCTCTTCTGTACGTTCCTGGGCGGATTCCTGAGCCATGCTTATACCCGCGTGATTAAAGTGTTATTAATGAAATAAAATGCCTGGTCGAATAACTGCTGTATCTTCGGAACAAAATACGAGAGCGAGATAAGAATCACGATAAACCCCAGCACGATGGTGACAGGAAAACCGACTGCAAAAATATTCAGCTGCGGAGAAGCCCTTGTCATCACACCGAAAGCAATATTCACAAGTAGCAGAGACGTCACGGCAGGCAATGCGATCACCACTGCTGCTATGAATATCCATTTGCTCCACAACACCATCTGCCAGATTCTATCCGGGGACAACCCGTAGTCTCCGATAGGTAGGGTTTGAAAGCTCGACACCAGCACGTCCACCAGAAGAAGGTGTCCGTTCAACACCAGGAATATCAAGGTCGCTAAAATCGTATAAAACTGGCCAACCACAGGAACGGACACGCCGTTCTGAGGGTCCATCATGGAAGCAAAACCGAGACCCATGAGCTGGGCGGTTATCTGACCTCCGGTAATCAATGCGCTGAATACCAGGCTCACCATGAATCCTATCGCTATCCCAATGAGAAACTGATGGAATGCGGCGATGAATCCGCTGAAAGACAACGGATCGATGTAGTTAATCCTGGGCAAAACCGGCGCGACCACCATCGTCAATGCTACGGCTATTACCAGCTTTACGCGTGCAGGCACGGTATGAGTACCGAATATTGGCGCGACGCTGATGAGCGCCGCAATTCTGATAAACGGCCAGATATATAGAGTTATCCACGTGTTTAGTTCGGCGCTTGAAAAATTCACATATACCTTCCAAACATCATTGCCCGATAAAATTGGGAATTTCTTCAAATAGGCGCTGGGTATATACCACCAATGTCTTAAGTATCCACGGTCCGCCGATGATGATTACAAGCATGGTAACCATCAACTTCGGTATAAAACTCAAGGTCACTTCGTTAATCTGCGTGGCTGCCTGAAATACACTGACCAGAAGACCCACGATCAAGGCGGGAATGAGCAGCAGGGAAAGGATCATAATCGTCACATATAAGGCGTTTTGGCCGATTTCCAACACACTTGCGGGAGTCATATATCACCTATAAAAACTTGAGGCCAAAGTTCCAATCACCATCGTCCAGCCATCGACCAGCACAAACAGCATTATCTTAAAAGGCAACGATATGATTAGCGGTGAAAGCATCATCATACCCATGGCCATCAGGACGCTCGCCACAACCAAATCGATTATCAGAAATGGAATGAAAATCATGAAGCCTATCTGAAACGCGGTCTTCAATTCACTAGTGATAAAAGCCGGCACCAGGACAGAGAACGGAACGGCTTCCGCGGTCAATTCGCTGGACTTGCCCGACATATCCATAAACAAGGACAAGTCGTTCTCTCGCGTTTGAGAGAACATGAATGTTCTAAAGGGTGCCTGCGCCTTACTCAGTCCCTGCTGAAAGTTAATTTGGTCATTAAGGTAAGGCGATACGGCCTCGCTATTCACCTGGTCCAACACCGGAGACATTACGAAATACGTCAGAAATAAGGCCAGCCCAATCAGCGTTTGATTGGTCGGTGTCTGCTGCGTACCCAATGCCTGCCGCAGCAGTGCCAGTACGATTATAATTCTGGTGAAGGAAGTCATCATCAACAACCCTGCCGGCAACAGGGTCAAGACGGTCATCAGGACTAAGATCTGCAGACTGATAGAGTATGTTTGACCGCCGTCCGGCGCGGTTTCCACCGTAACCGCTCCGAGTTCCGATGCCGCTTGTGCGCCATTTAAAGCAAATAGGCAGCACAACATTACCAGTAGGATGTAAAACTTCTTATTCATGGTTACCGTACGCTACTTTAAAAAATTTCCCATGATCCGCCCGAACCCTTCGCCGGCCTTATCAGGGGTGATCTCCTCCTCCGAAGGACTTTCGCCCAATACATAAAGAGTTCTGATTTGTCCCGGAGCGACCCCTACGACGATATTCACACCCTCGACATTTACTACGACTATCTTTTCCCGCATACCCAGCGACATCGACGAAACGATGCTGATCGCTTTATTACCGGAAGCACCAAAGCGGCCGCTCTTTTTCATCAGCCAGGCGATGACTAAGATAAAAAGAATTACCGCAACAAAGCTCGATAGAATTTGAAGAATGTAGGAAATCGATACCGGGCTTTCGGAGGTAACGTGAGAAATCTTTCCACTGATATCCGCCGCTGCCGCCAGCGCCGGCATTAAGCTAGAGCCAAGAATTAATATTATTTTTCTAGTTATCGAAAACATTTTTATCATTACCGCAATTTCTTGACTCTCTCCGCCGCACTTATGACGTCGGTCAGCCTGATACCGAACTTCTCATTGACCACCACGATCTCGCCATGCGCAATCAAGGTGCCATTGACCAGGACGTCCATCGGTTCGCCGGCCAGTCTATCCAGCTCCACCACCGATCCCTGATTCAATTGCAATAAATTTCTTATGGTTTGCCTGGTCCTGCCTATTTCCACGGACAAGGTGACGGGTATATCCAGAATCACGTCCAAATTGACATCCTCGCCATTAGCTGTGCTGTCGTTATTCAGCTGACCGAACTGGGCTTTCTCATATTGCTGGTCATCACCCTTGGCCTCGACCGTCGAGGATGTGCTCTCCTGTTCGGCCATAGCTTCTCCCCATACGTTATCGATATCCTCATCACTCTGCTTTTCACGTTCGTCTGTCATGGCAATCTCCGACTCACTTACTCATTAATTAGACTGCTTAACGGGTTCAGCTATTTTCACTGCGTTCATACCTTCATGAATGCCGTAATAACCTCTGAACAAAGGTATATCCTCGGCCAGAATGAGGGCCTTCTCCGGCAAATCCACATTGACTATGTCACCGGGCTTCATATTTAGAACGTCATTAAGTGTGATCCTCGCCTCCAGAAGGGTACAGCTGACATCGACTTCCGTATCCTTCATATCCTCGCGCAGAGATAGAACCCATCTTTCATCAATATCGCTGCGATCGCTCTGTACTCCGGCGTCCAGGACTTCTCTTATAGGTTCAACCATGGAATACGGCATAGTGATATGCAAATCACCGCCACCGCCCTCCAGTTCAATGTGAAACGTAGTTACGACCACGACTTCGGAGGGGCTGACTATATTCGCGAACTGAGGATTAACCTCTGAATTACTGTATTCAAACTCGATCGGCATTATCGGCGCCCACGCTTCTTTAAGATCCTTAAAGGCGAGCACCAAAAGCATTTCTATAACTCTCATCTCTGTGGGCGTGAATTCCCTACCTTCAATTTTTGTGTGGTACTTCCCATCCCCACCGAAATAATTATCGACAAGTATAAAAACCAGCTTGGGGTCTATGACGAAAAGAGCCGTCCCTCTAAGCGGCTTTATCTTCACCAGATTCAGACTGGTCGGGACGAACAAACTGTGCACATACTCGGAAAATTTGAGCATTTGCACCCCGCCTATCGATATTTCGGCGCTACGTCGCAACAAATTGAATAGATTGATCCTGAAATATCGGGCAAATCGCTCATTAATCATCTCAAGGGTCGGCATTCGACCCCTGACGATCCTGTCCTGGGTAGTAAAGTCGTAGCTTTTCGCCTGGCCATCATCCACGGCGCTGTCGGTTTGAGTTTCGACATCGCCACTATTAACTCCATGAAGAAGCGCGTCGATCTCGTCTTGGGTAAGAATATCGTTAATAGCCATGATTACTGCATCACTATGCTGGTGAAATAGACCTCTTCAACACCCGGCTTACCGATTTTATCCTTCAATACCTTTTGCACTTCTGCTAGGGTCTCCGCTCGCAGTTTCTGTTTGCCCTCGATAGTGCTTATCTGTTTGTAGTTAACGCTGCTGAGAAGAAATACAATGTTGTTTCGTATCACAGGCATATGCTTCTCCACCGCAGCGACTACGGACTGATCATAGGTCATCAATTCGATCGTCACTTGCAGAAAGCGATTGCCTGTCTGGCCTTGGAAGTTGACTACAAAGGGAGGATCCATCTTGTAGTAGATGGCTTGCTTGGCTTGCTTGGCTTGTTTCGAGTTACCCTTTTCATCCTTCGCCTTTTCTCCGCTACTCTTTGCTCCATCCTGTGTGGCAACGTCCCCATGAAGCATGTTGTTCATGAAATATATGGATGTCGCTACACTAACGCCGACGAGCAACATGATGCCGAGCGCGATAAGAACCCATTTGATTAGGCCTTTGCCCTTTTTGCTGGGCTTCGCGACGATTTCTTCTTCGTCGTCGTCAACCCGTTCCTTGTCCCTGCTTGCCATATTCATTTCCCCATTGCATTCTTTCCCATCCAGAATCTGCAATTGATGTGCCACCGGGCCTGGCAAAATAACCTTATACAATTCATATTGTTATAATTGATATCGCAGGAGCGCCGGGGATATGACGGTGAAACGCCGCGAGGCACGGCGAGAAAATGGCATTATTGCTTTCGCGATGCGCCCTCGTCTCTGCCGTAGTGGCATTGCCTGGTGTAGACGATGCTGCTTCATGCAGCGGGTCAGATGGGGTGGAGATCTCCCGATATACGGGCGACGGCATTGAGGGATTTTATCTGCTATAGGGGGGGCTTACGGCAGTGCTCGCCGTGATCTCTTCTTCCCGGCTGAATTTTCACCGATCTCGGCATAACGATGCCGAGGCGGCTGGAACGACCCGCCGCCCATACGATCTATGGAACGGCCTAATCCACTGACGGATCTACAGTTTAACGGACGCTAATCCCGATCGATGGGAGGCGGCGATATCCGCCCGACCTTTCTAGGCATAGATATCGATAGCGCCGGAGCCCAGTATGGAAAGAGGATCCTGATGGACAGCGATATCGCTGTCCCCCGAAATATCGAAGCCGTAATTCCCCGCCTCATCCCCATGTTGGGAAAATGGCTGCTGATTGGTCTGGTTTTGCTGTGAAAACGAATGCTGCGTCACATTGGCATCCCCCAATTGCAGCCCGTTGTCGCCCAGCATGTCCTTCAATCTCGCCATAGACCCGTCCAAGGCCTCGCGCACCGGCGCATGG
>CAYTBC010000204.1:5385-7108 GCA_964435765.1 uncultured Desulfosarcina sp. | reverse complement strand
CCGAGGCGGTGGCGCAGGTAGATGGAAAGATAGGCGTAAAAGAGGCCGCGGCGGAACATGGCCAGCATTTGAAACGACGCCAGACCGATAAAATAACGCACAGGTGCTGCAGACAAGAAAGCCCCTCCCGGTTCCCGTTAATCCTTCAGACTTTGACCGTCGATGGTTATCGTTAAATCTTCATTTTCGCAGGATAAAATGACGTTCCGGTCGGTGCCTCCGGCCAGGGGCGGATATTGGGTCCGCAAATGCGAAAAATTAAGAGTTTCAAGCGCCCGGCGAATCAATTCAATGGTCATTTCCAGACGGCATTTTTCTTCCATACCGGCCTTAAAGTAGGCCGAAATAGCTTTGTCGTATTGTTTTTTAATCTCGGTTTCGATACAATGCCGGGAAAGATCCAGCCGGATATCCATGACAATGCCCCTTTCGAAAGCCGTATTTGTTGATCTCCCAACCCGGACGAGCCGGAATTGAAAATTGAAGATTGTAAATTGAATATTTGTGGATGTCGCGTTGCTCCGTCCTTTTTAAAATCGAAAGAATACCTTAAATATTCGATCGCTACAAGATAGTAAGAATATCCAATTGTAGTTCATTTATAAAATTAAAATACAACTACTCAATCAACATCGACAACAAATTGTCGATATCGCTTTGCTAAGCGCCTAAAGAGAGCCCTGAGCAATGGACACCCGAACAAGATTGTGGCGTCGGCGCTACTACGACTTATTTTCACATTTCTATGACCGATTCATCCAGCTGCATGCCCGCAAGGATGAATCCGGCACACGGTCTTTTCTTGCGGACAGTGCCGCGCTTGATCAGGTTGAGATGCCGCGGGTCCTCGATATTTGCTGCGGAACGGGCGCGGTGATATCGGCTTTTGCCCGCCGCCATCCCCGGGGAATCTGCATCGGCTGCGATTTTTCACGGGGCATGCTGATGGCGGCCCGGCAGAAAGATTCAGCCGGCGGGGTCACCTTTGTTCAAGGAAACGCCGTCCGCCTTCCGTTTTTCGACAACCTGTTCCACGTAGTGAGCTGTTCCCATGCGCTGTACGAACTCAAGGGAGAGGATCGGATCCGGGCGCTGCATGAGATGAAACGGGTGGTCCGCAAGGACGGCGTCGTGCTGATCATGGAGCACGAGGTGCCTGAACGGCCTGTGGCCAGGTTCATGTTTCGCCTGCGGCTCATGGCAATGGGATCCGCCGACGCCAGGGAGTTTGTGGAATCCGGCCTTAAGCCGTTTCAGCAGATTTTCCCCGCGGTGGTATTGCGCCGCACCCCATCGGGCAGAAGCAAACTGATATGCTGCCGCAAAGATTCCCTTTTCTAAAACCTAAATGGTCGTAGACAAAATAGGGTAATTCTTGTTGGAAGATTTTAACTTCAGTTAAACTCGGAGTATCCGTCTTCGTCACGCCGGGGCGTGACTTCGACGGGACAGGTTGGAGTACTGGAGCGTTGGAGTAATGGCGGAAAGTTCTATATCCCTCTTTTCAACACTCCATTACTCCAACACTCCAGTATGCTCCAGGATCGAAACTTTCTGGGCCTTCCTATAGGGTTCAATATTTGGAAGTGCTGTTTTTCAAGGCGGATTAATACGGGCATAGCCTTTGCTGACGGCCTTTTCGCCTTCCTGATTGATCACTTCAAAAAAAAGATCTTCCTTGTTCCGGGATTTCAGCTCCACGCTGATCGTAGTTCCCGGCCGG
>CAYTBC010000204.1:0-5285 GCA_964435765.1 uncultured Desulfosarcina sp. | reverse complement strand
CCGGCCGGTTTTCCCGGTCAAAGGCTTCATAGCGCAAGATGGAATGCGTTCCGGCCCGGTGGGGCAGGATGGCTGCAACGAGGCCTTTTATGGTCAACCGGTCTCCGGGCCGGACCGGGCGGTGGAAATCGAGTCTTTCCGTGTAGTGAACCTGGCTCATCAGGACATCCCTTGGAAAGTCCTTCAGTTCGATGTAGTCGCCCATGTTCGAAGAGACGGGCCAGGTCAGGGCAGCGGCGAGCATGGGCGGGGCGATCAGACTTTCGGGGCGCCGGTCGTCGAAGTAAAGCGGGTTGTCGTCACCGACGGCGGCGGCGTAGTTGGCGGTCCTGCGCCGGTCGACATCGATCCGGTAAGGTCGCAGCCGGGCGCCTGTAAATTTGGAGTCCAGTTCCATGGCTTTTCCTCAACCGATCGCTAAAAAAATGGAATGGAGCTTTTAGAATATTTGAACCGCAGACAAACGCGGACAATGCGCAGACGATAAATTATTTTTGGCTTAGCGGCTCGGAGAAATCTGTTTCGCCCCATAGAAATTTAGGATTATGCATTTCGAATCTGTATCCTATAGCTCTCAACGGCAATGGCTGTTATGTTTCTATATGATATCGCAGACCATATCGCAAATAAATTTCAACGAGATCTTATTGTCTTAAGGGCTCCCATAAGTTATACCCTATTTGTACAAATTGAAGAAGTATCTTATTTGTTCAAGGGAAAATCTTGAGAATTGAGCGGCGAGATGGTGCACAAGAACATCCTCTTTACAGGGTTTCCCGGCTGCGGGAAATCCACGATCATCGAGAAAATCGTTCAACGACTTGAACAGCCGTGCACCGGGTTCTTTACGCAGGAGATGCGGGATCGGGGCCGGCGCGTGGGATTTTCAATAACAACCCTGGACGGCAAGCGCGGGATACTGGCGCACATCGATATCCGGAGCGGCAGACGGGTGGGAAGATACGGGGTCAACCTGCAGGACATCGAAACGATTGCGGTGCCTTCGATGATCCCCGCAAACGATCATGTGACCGTGGTGGTTGATGAGATCGGCAAAATGGAATGCTTCTCCGTGCTGTTCAGACAGACCCTCATAAAGGTCCTGGACTCGGCCAATATCTTGGTGGGGTCCATAGCGCTGAAGGGAGAGGCATTCATCGAGGCCGTCAAGAAGCGGCCGGATACGCTCCTGATATCGGTTTCTGAAAAGAACCGGGATTATTTGGCTGATGAATTCGCACTTTCGTAGACGGCGGCAATGAAGCCCCAGGTTATTAAAAACTGAATTAAAGTTCCAGCAGGCCCTCGTTCAGAATGAATCCGACAGTTCATTTTTGTGGTTTTCATTCCTGGCGCCTCCGCTTCTCATTCGATCGTTCAGCTTGACCCGTATCTGCGATGGTATTAATATCCCGGCAACAGGGCCGGAAGCGGCGCCGGTTTCATTGCCGCAACCCGGGCCCTTGAGCGGGGGACAACAATAGGGGTTTTATCACTTATTGGCAAGAGAAATTCGATAATTTTCATGCAGGATTCAGGTATGAATTTGAGGGTAATGAACATCATAGCATGCGACGTGCTGGTCATCGGCGGCGGACTGGCCGGTGCCGCTGCAGTCAAATGCTTGGTCGAAAAAAATGTCAATGCCTGCCAGGTGCTGAAAGGCTCCTATGGCCTGATCGGACAAAGAGGGGCCGGGGCCTCGTGCTGCGGTGCCAGTGAGAGCGGCTCTCCCCGGCTTGCCGGGACATCGGCTGCTGCCGACGATCCGGATGCCTTGTGTCAAAGGATTATCCAGGCCGGGTTGGGGATGGCCGATCGGAAGCTGGCGTCGGCGATGGTGGCGGATTTTCAAAAAGTCCGCAGGCAGCTGCGAAAGTGGGGTATCCGCTTCGATAGCGAGGGGCCGCATCACCTGGGTTATCCTTTTGTTCATGCCATCGAATCGGAGATCCGATCCTCTAAACTCCGGGTTTTCGAACAGACCATGATCACCGATTTGCTGGTCAAAGATGGAAGGTGCGCCGGTGCGGTCGGTGCCGCCGAAAAAGGAGAGATCTACCTGTTTAAAACCCCCTCTGTCATTCTGGCCACCGGAGGCGATGCCCAACTCTTTAAACATAACGTGCATCCGGATTGTGTTACGGGTGACGGCTATGCCATGGGATTCAGAGCAGGTGCGGAGCTGATGAACATGGAATTCATGCAGATTTTTTTCTGCACGGTCCATCCATCCCGCAACCTTTTTCATGCCTGGCATAAAGAAGCACTGCGCAATATCAGGAATAGGCACGGCGACCTCATTCTTCCCGGTTATCTTCCTGCCGGAATCAGTGTCGACCAGTGCCTCGAGGAGAATTTTCGGCATGCCCCCTTCAGTACCCGCGACAACGCCTCCCGCTATCTGGGGATTGCAATCGTCAAGGAAATACAGGCAGGCCGCGGCTCGGAACATGGCGGGGTATATGTGGACGTGGCGGCTGCACTCGACCTGCTTCCAGAAGTTCAGAAGCGGTTCCTGCGAAACAGGGGGATCGACCTACGCAAGTCGCCGGTCCAGGTCACCATGGGGCATCAATGTTCAAACGGGGGGCTCAGAATCGATACCGATTCGATGACCTCGATTCCCGGCGTGTTTGCAGCCGGAGAGACCGCCGCCGGCATGCACGGGGCGGACCGGCTGGGGGGCAACATGTTGTCAGCCTGTCTTGTTTTCGGCGTCAAAGCGGCGGCGGCGGCCGTCCGATGGGCAAAGGCCAACCCTGTCGACAGCGATATCGAACCCATCGCACGCGCCAAGGTAGAAGATATCAGGGCGCTTTCCCTGTCTTCAGGAAAAGCATCTCCCAACGAGCTTCTATCCGTGCTTCAAACTGCCGCATGGAATCATGCCCTTACTGTCAGATCTGAAGAGAGCCTGTCGGAGCTGCTGGCCGACATCCGTCAATTGCGTGATGAATATCGCCTGGGACTTGCCGTAGCTCAGCCGTCGGATCTCATTCGGGCCCTGGAGCTTCGCAACCTGCTTCTGGTGGGGGAGCTGGTGGCAAGGGCCGCCCGGCTGCGGAAAGAGAGCCGGGGAGGGCATTATCGCGAGGATTATCCCGCGTGTAATCGGCACTATCCTCCCCAGGCTGTCATTTTGAAACTGGCCCGGGATGGATCGATTCAGACAGCCGAAGCGGTTATCGACTCCCTCTGGCAGCCTGATGAAGCGGCGCTTGGCGGCGGAAGATGGGGATAAAGGCCTTAGGTCAAAGGTGAAAGGTCAAAGGCCAAAGGAGAAAGGCTGAAGGCTTGCAGGCCGGGAAGCGGGGCAGCTCATAGCTGACAGCTCACAGCTCATTGGAAAAAAATAGCAGGCATAAGGTGGAAGGTGAACAGCCGAAGGATTGGAGGCGGGGAGGAAAGGAAATTAAAAGTTGGTAAGCCCCGCTTATTAGGGCGGAATGACCGAATTCAGGTAATAAATTATTCATGATTTTGACCACCCTGTTTTTTAGCTCCTTAAAAAAAATCTTCCTTGACTTTGCCGGTTTCATGCATATTCTGGTTGCATAAGTTAAGTGCCGCGCCAACTTCAGCACCTATCTATATTAACCGCGCGACGGCTTAGCGCCTCCAAAGGTTACAAATTAAAAAAGGGGGTTTGGCCTGTGGCACTTAACTTATCTTACTGCCGTGGCCGCATCTTTTCCGATGGATTTAAACGGAACCTTTGAATCCCCCACCTATCTTTCAACTTCCGCCCCAACTGGGTTTTTCTGCATGGATATTGTGATGATCGAACTTAAGACGGCAGGCATCCGGCTGCCTCGGAAGCGTGAAAAATCATGAAAGTCCTGCTTATTTCAGCCAACCGTGAGGATATCAACATGACGTCCCTGCCCATGGGGCTGGGTAGTGTAGCGGCCGCCGCCCAACAGGCGGGGCACGATGTGGAATTCCTGGATCTTTTGACTGCAGATGATTTTCATCAGGTTCTGAAAAACAGGATTGCGGCATTTGATCCCGAAGTCATCGGCGTTTCAGTGCGCAACATCGATGACCAGGTGATGGAATCGACCCATTTTATGCTTGACCAGGCCAGGGAAGTCATTGGACTTTGCCGGCAGCTGTCACCGGCCCCGATTGTGCTGGGAGGAGCCGGCTACAGTATTTTTCCGCAAAGTGCCTTAGAATATTTAGGGGCCGACATGGGCATCCAGGGCGAGGGTGAAATTGCTTTTCCGGCCCTGTTGTCGCAAATCGATAAGAAAAGAGACCTCGCAAGCGTGCCCGGTCTCTATCTGCCGGGCCGCGGGCAGCAGGCAGCGCGCCGATTCGTGAAAAATTTGGACACGCTTGCGCTTCCCGAGCCGTCCCTGATGACCTCGGCGAGCAGGCCGGATCAACACTGCTGGCTGCCGTTTCAAACTCGGCGGGGGTGTCCGTTGAACTGCAGCTATTGTTCGACCTCGACCATCGAGGGCCACCTTATCCGCAAGCGCTCACCGCAGGCAGCGGTGCAGGAGCTATCACGCTGGATCAACGCCGGATTTTCTAAGGTGTTTTTCGTCGACAACACCTTCAACCTGCCGCAACCCTACGCAATCGAACTGTGCCGGCAGATGACCGGGGCCGGTTTGAAATTTCGCTGGCGCTGTATCATTTATCCCGGCCGGGTTTCCAGGCAGCTCGTCGACGCCATGGCCGAAGCCGGTTGTACCGAAGTCAGCCTGGGTTTTGAAAGCGGTCATCACATGATGCTGTATGACATGAATAAACGATTTACGCCTAAAGATATCCGTCGGGCCAGAGTTATGTTGGCAGAGGCCGGCATTCGGTGCATGGGCTTTTTGCTGCTGGGCGGTCCCGGTGAGACGCGCGAATCCGTGGACGAAAGTTTCGATTTTGTCGAATCCTTGAATTTGGATGCACTTAAAATTACGGTGGGCATTCGCATTTATCCTTACACCCAGCTGGCCGGAATCGCGGTTGAGGAGGGAATTATTGCTGCCGATGACAACCTTCTGCTGCCGCGATTTTACTGCGTCAAAGAACTTGAAGCGTGGCTCCGCCAAACCGTCGCCGAGCGGGCCGCGAACCATGCCAACTGGTTTAGTTAATCAACATGGCAAACATCGGCGGGAAACGAGGAGGAGGCAAACATAGCTCATAGCAGATAGCTCACAGCTCATAGGAAGGGCTGGGAGGCCTGGATGCCGGGAGGCTCGGAAGAAACGGATGTTGAAAGCTGAAAGCTGAAAGCTGAAAGCTGAAAGCTGAAAGCTGAAAGCTGAAAG
>CAYTBC010000203.1:3907-7130 GCA_964435765.1 uncultured Desulfosarcina sp. | reverse complement strand
TGGCGCGCCTGCGCTCCGGCGCGGCGCCCGCTCCCGCGGGCGACCCCTTTCCGCTCGGCCGGCACTATCGCTCCACCACCCGGCGCGACCTGGAAAAGGTCTTCGGCGCCGACTTCGCGGCCCGCGTGCTCGCGCTCTCGCCCGGCGAGTGGCTCGGGCCGATCCCTTCGGCGCTCGGCCTCCACGCGGTGCGGATCGACGCGATCGAGCCGGCGCGTCTGCCGCCGCTCGACGCGGTGCGCTCGCGCGTTCGGCAGCGACTTCTCACCGAGCAGCGCGAACAGCTGGTCGCGCAGCGCATGCAGCGGCTGCGCGGGCTCTACCGGGTGCGCTTCGAGCGCCGGCAGACCGCCGCGGGCGGCGCTCTCCGCTCCGAAGCGCCGCGGAGGCCGGGATGAAGAAGGCGGCCGCCGCCTTCCTTCTCGCCATTGCGGCAGCGCCGGCAATCGGGCTGGCGCACGGCCTGACGCCGGCGCTCCTGCAGATCGCCGAGTCGGCGGACGGGCACGCCACCGTCGAGTGGAAGATGCCGCCCATGCAGACTCTCGGCGCGCGGGTTCGCCCGGTTCTGCCGCCGTATTGCCGTCTGCTGTCGCAACCGGTCACGACGCGGACTCCGGAGAGCGTCACGGCACGGTGGAGCGTGGACTGCGGCCGCGGCGGACTGGCGGGCGGATCCGTTGGCTTAGCCGGTCTCGAGACGGCGCGAACGGATGGGCTGGTCTCCTTGCGACTGGCCGACGGCCGCCGCGAGCGGCATGTGGTTCGCGCCGCGGCACCGCTCTTCGTCATTCCGCAGCGAAGCCGCCCCACATCGTTGCTGCGCGACTACGCGCGGCTGGGGATCGAGCACACCGTGAGCTCTCTGCCTCACGTGCTCTTCGTCATCGGTCTCGTCCTCGTCGCGCTGAGGCGCCGCCGCCTGGTGGAGACGATCGCCGCGTTCAGCGTCGGCCTCAGCGTGACGCTGTCGCTCGCCGTTCTCGGCGCCGTTGCGGTGGCGCCGCGTCCGGTCGAGCTGATGATCGCCCTCGGCGTGTTCGTCCTCGCCGTCGAAGCCTCGCGCCCCGACGCGGATCGCCCCTCCCTCCTCGGCCGCTGGCCGTGGGTGATGGCCGCCGCGTTCGGCCTGCTGCACGGGCTCGGCTTCGCCTCGGCGCTGGCGCGCAACGCGCTGCCGCAGAGCGACGTTCCGCTCGCTCTGCTCTCGTTCAACGCCGGCATCGGAGCGGGGGACCTCCTCGTCGTCCTGCTCCTGCTCGGCACCTGGCGAATCGTCCGCCCGCTCTACTCGGCCCTCCCGCGCTGGGTGGCATGGGTGCCGCTGTACGGCATGGGCTCGCTGGCGGCCTTCTGGTGCTGGCAGCGGGCGATCGCGATCTTCGCATAACTGGCTTGACGCGGAGAGAACGCGCCTGGTAGTCCGCCGGCAAGGGGGGAACCGATGCCGGTCTGCGGCGGTGTGCCGGGAGCGGGACGGAAGATGGCCAGCTCGTGGATCGAAATCACGGTGTGTGATCTCGGTCGACTCGCTGCGATCCTGGTGGTCGCGCTCACGCTGATCTCGATCGGCGGCTGTGCCGGCAGCGGTGGCGGCTCCGATCCGACCGCGACGCCTGTAGCGCCGACTTCCAGCGCGACACCCACGGCGGTCGCCAGCTCGACGGCGACGCCCACCGCGGTCGCGACGGCGACGGCCGTGCCCGCCGAGACGGCGACCTCGACTCCGGGCGAGACCGCCACCGCGACGGCCACGCCGGACGAGTCGGCAGTGGCGAAGTTCGCAGAGAAGGGGCCCTATTCGGTCGGCGTCACCACGCTCGATCTCGGCGATCGCGACGTCGAGGTCTGGTA
Source organism: uncultured Desulfosarcina sp. (assembly GCA_964435765.1). Taxonomy (GTDB): domain Bacteria; phylum Desulfobacterota; class Desulfobacteria; order Desulfobacterales; family JAFDCJ01; genus JAFDCJ01. Next base: position 5,276 of record CAYTBC010000203.1, on the reverse strand, counting down.
CCCGATCGATCCGGGCAGCGAGATGGGTGCCGAGAAGGCCAGCTACGCCTCCTTCGACGTGCTTCCGGACGCGATCGAGATGCTCCTGCCGGCGGATCTCAACATCGTCGTCACCATGGACGCGTACCGCGATCTGCCGGTCAGCACCGCCGGGCCGTTCCCGATTCTCACCTTCAGCCACGGCGCCGGCGGCTTTCGACAGGCCTACTCCGGATTCCTCACCGGCATCGCGTCGCACGGGTTCGTCGTCGCCTCTCTCGACCACCTCGAGTGGGGCCTGCTCGCCCAGGTCGGCCTCCTGCCGGAAGGAGTCGACCGCGATCCGGGCGAGGTCGTGCTCGCCGCCATCGAGCGACTCTCGCAGGCGAACGCCGACGGGAGCTCGCCGCTTTTCGGCGGTGTCGATGCGACGAGAGTGGCCACGTCGGGCCATTCGGCCGGCGGGCGTGCCGCCTTCGCGCTTCCCGACCGGCCGGAGATCAAGGCCATGATCGGCTACGCGACCGGGAACGCCGGCGGCGTGGTCACCTCGAAGCCGATCCTGCTGCTCGCCGGCGCGGAGGACGCCGGCGCCGGCAGCCTCGAGGACGCCTACGACGACCTGACGCCCGTGAAGCGATTCGTCTCCGTCGGCCGCGCCGGTCACAACAGCTTCACCGATCAGTGCGCGATCATCTACGGCGGCAACAACTTCCTCGTCGATCTCGTCGCGGCCGGATTTCCCATCCCGCCGGACCTGCTCGAGCTGGCGATGGACGGCTGCCGCCCCGAAAACCTCGCCCCGGCGGAGTTCTGGAAGGTGGCGCAGCACTTCACCGTCGCCCAGCTGCGCGCGGCCTTCGGCCTCGACCCGTCCCCGGTGGGCCTCGGTGACGGTGTCGCGAGCGCGTTCGGCGACGTGACCGTGCACTACCGCCACGATGACGGCACCGCTCCCGCCCGGGACGTCATGGGCTTCGTGGTCTCCGGTTTCGGTGCCGTGACCGCGACTCACGACGGGGACCCGTGTCCGGGCGGCTTCAACCTGGGCCCGATCGAGAGGCAGACCGCCGGGCTTCCGGCGCTCCCCGACGACTGTGATCACCCGGAGGCGTACGAGGATCCGGACTTCGAGACCCTCGACGCTCCCGGAACCGTCGACGGCGTGGACATGGACGGAAGGTCGTCGACCAAGACGTCCGCCGGCGACGGGGAGTGTGCCCACGACGACTTCGCCGGTCCGGACGGCGAGCCCGGAGTCGACCTCCAGCTGTGGCGCGCCGTCGGTTGCGTGCGCGGGTTCCAGCCCGGCGAGATCACCGACGTCGTGGTCGATCAGTCGGTGCGCGCCGGATCGATGACGATCCTGATCGAGGTGCGCGGCGTGGAC
>CAYTBC010000203.1:0-3807 GCA_964435765.1 uncultured Desulfosarcina sp. | reverse complement strand
CACGGACAGATCTTCGGCTTCCAGCCCATCGGCGAGTTCTACGACCTGTTCGGACGACAGGCGGGACAGAACGGCGCCGCCGCCATCGGCTACACGTGCTCGGGCCTGTATGCCGCGCTCTCCAGCCAGGCGGACGGCGATTTCGATCCCGCCACCGGGCAATGCTCCTCGATCTCCGTCGGCTACCACTTCGAGGCGGTGCCGGCGTTCATCGCGCGATGAGGGCGACGATGCGCCGTGAACGCCACGATCCGAGACGAGCTCGCCGGAGACGCTTCCTCGAACCCCTGCTGGCACCTCTTTGTGTGCCGATTGTCATCATGCTGGCTGGCTGCGCCGGCAACGGCGCAGGCAGCGACGCGACGCCTACCGCAACCGTGGTCGCCGACACGGCCACCCCCGTTGCGACGGCGACGGACGTGCCAACGAGCACGGCGATCGCCGCGAGCGCGACGCCCACGGGCACGCCGACCAGTACGGCAACCAGCGCGCCGACGCCGTCCCTCGCCCGCGTCGGGGGGCCGATTGCGATGCGCCGGCTCACCACGGCCCAGTATCGGGCGAGCATCGCCGACGTTCTCGGGTCGGACATCGTCGTCGCCGGCCGCATCGAGCCCGACAACCGGCGCTCGGGTCTGCTCGCCGTCGGCTCGTCGTACGTCAGCGTGACGTCGTCCGGCTTCGAGCAGTACGATGCCGTGGCGCGCAGCGTCGCGCAGCAGGCGCTCGATGCCGACCACCGCGATGCGCTGGTCGCCTGCGAGCCGCAGGCGATCGACGCGCCGGACGACGACTGCGCCGAGCAATTCGTTCGCGGCGTCGGCCGGCGGCTGCTGCGCCGACCGTTGACCGACGACGACGTCGAGTCGCGCGTCGCGCTCGCGCGCGAGTCGGCGCTCGCGCTGAGCGACTTCTACGGCGGTCTCGAAAGCGCCCTCACGACCCTCCTGCTGTCGCCCGAGTTCCTGTTCCGCGTCGAGGTCGCCGAGAGCGATCCAAACGACCCCGGCAGATTGCGTCTCGACTCCCTGTCGATGGCCTCGCGGCTCAGCTATCTGCTCTGGAACACGACGCCCGACGACGAGCTGCTCGCCGCCGCCGAGCGCGGCGAGCTGGTAGAGGATGACGGCCTGGCGAGCCAGGTCGAGCGCCTGCTCGGTTCGCCGCGCCTGGAGAACGCCGTGCGGGCCTTCTTCTCCGACCTCTACGGCTTCGACCAGATCGAGCAGGGACTGGTCCGCAAGGACCCGATGCTCTTCCCCGCCTTCAGCCAGGCGCTGATCGACGACGCGCGCGAGCAGACTCTGCGCATCGTCACCGACCACCTTCTCGCCCGCGACGGGGACTACCGCGACCTCTTCACGACGCGGCAGTCCTTCATGACGCGGACGCTCGGTCTGGTCTACCGGGTACCGGTGCCGGCCGCGACGGGCTGGCAGCCGTTCGAGTTTCCCGCCGGTAGCGAGCGCGCCGGGCTGCTGACGAACCTGAGCCTGCTGGCGCTCTACTCCCATCCGGGGCGCAGCTCTCCCACCCTGCGCGGCAAGTTCGTGCGCGAGGTGCTGCTCTGTCAGGACGTTCCCCCGCCGCCGGGCGACATCGACTTCTCGATGTTCGCCGACATGGGCGGCATGCGGAGAACCGCGCGCGAGCGGCTCGAGGCGCACGTCGCCAGCTCCGTCTGCGCCGGCTGTCACAGCCTGATGGATCCGATCGGCCTCGCCCTGGAGAAGATGGACAGCATCGGCGCCTATCGCGAGACGGAGAACGGAGAGGCGATCGATCCGTCGGGCGAGCTGAACGGACGCGCCTTCGACGACGCGATCGGCTTGGGCGAGACGCTCTCCGAGGATCCGCTGCTCGGGCCCTGCTTCGTGCAGAACATCTACAAGTACGCGATGGGCCGCGACGTCGTTCGCGGCGAGGACGCCTTCCTGGCGGACCTGCAGGAGCGACTCGCGGATACCGGCTACCGCCTGCGCGACGTGCTGCGCATGATCGTGATGAGCGAAGCCTTCCGGACGACCTCCGGGCCGCTGGAGGCGGAGGAGCCGACCGGCACGCCGACTCCGGACGGTGAGCCGTCGCACACGCCGACGCCGCGTCCGACCGGGCCCTCGACGACCGCGACGGTGCCGGAGCCGGGCGTGTCTCCGACCCCGACGCCGCAACCGATCACCTTTGCTCAGCTGCAGGCCGAGCTCTTCGCGCCGCGTTGCGCGACTCAGTTCTGCCACAGCCGCCAGGCGCGAACCGGCGGTCTGGTTCTGGAGGGCGAAGAGGCGTTCGCGAACCTGGTCGGAGCCGAGGCGAGCAACAACGCGGCGCGAGCGGCGGGCATGCTGCGCGTCGTCCCCTATGCACCCGGGAACAGCTTCCTGATCACCAAGCTCGTCGGGCCGCCCGGGAGTGCCTACGGCGCGCGCATGCCGCTGACCGGCGCACCTCTGAACGCGGAGGAGATCGATCGGGTCCGCACCTGGATCCTCACCGGAGCGGTCCCGTGAACGACACGGACCGGGAGAACGGGGAATGACCAAGAAGCTGACGAGACGAACGGTCTTGCGCGGCATGCTGGGCGGCGTCGCCGTGTCCGTCGGACTGCCGCTGCTCGAGATCTTCCTCGACGACAACGGCACGGCGCTGGCCGGCGGCGCGCCGCTTCCGGTGCGCTTCGGAACCTGGTTCTGGGGCTGCGGGATGAACCCCGACCGCTGGGCCCCGAGCGTCGAAGGGCCGGGCTACGACCTGCCGCCGGAGCTCGAAGCGCTGGACGGCATCCAGGAGCAGGTCAGCGTCCTCAGCGGCTTCAACACGATTCTCGACGGGCGCTCGAACCTTCCCCATTGGACCGGCGTCATGGCAACGCTCACCGGCTCCGTGCCGAGCGTCGAGCCGGAAGTTCCCGCCCCGACCCTCGACGTGCTGATCGCGCGCCGGATCGGCGCGTCGACGAGATTTCGATCGATCGAGATCTCCTGCACCGGAGTTCCCACGCAGAGCTACAGCCGCGAGAGCCAGAGCATCATCAACTCGAGCAGCGTCTCGCCCCTGGAGCTCTATACCCGCATCTTCGGACCCGACTTCATCGATCCGAAGGGCGGCCCCTTCGTTCCCGATCCGAAGACGGTGCTGCGCAAGAGCGTGCTGTCGGTGGTCGGTGAGGATACGGCACGGCTCGAAAGGGTGCTGGGGAGTCACGACCGGCAGCGCCTGGACGAGTACCTCACCTCGCTCCGGCAGCTCGAGCAGCAGATCGAGGTGTCCCTGCACCCGCCCGACCTCGAAGCGTGCCGCCGGCCGGCGGCACCGAAGGGGGAGACGGTAGGAGCGGATCTCGACCAGGCGAGCTCCACGCATCGGCTGATGACCGATCTGCTGGTCTTCGCGCTGCTCTGCGACCAGACGCGGGTCTTCAGCATGCTCTTCTCGTGGGGAACGTCGGCGCTGCGGAAGAGCGGGGCGCAGACCGCGCACCATCAATTGACCCACGACGAATTGGTCGACCCGGTCCTCGGCTACCAGCCCGAGGCGACGAGCTTCGTGATCGCCTCGATGGACACCTGGGCGTCCTTCGTCCGCCGCCTGGCGGAGACGCCGGAGGGGGACGGAACGCTGCTCGACAACTGTCTGGTGATGGCGCACTCGGAGAGCTCGTTCGCGAAGTCGCATCAAGTCACGCAGCTTCCGGTGATGATCGCGGGCCGGGCGGGAGGCCGGCTGCGGCCGGGCATTCACGTCCGCGGCAACGGCGAGCCGGTCACGCGCGTCGGCTTGACGGTCCAGCAGGTCATGGGGCTGCCGGTC
>CAYTBC010000202.1:0-7141 GCA_964435765.1 uncultured Desulfosarcina sp. | reverse complement strand
GCAAGGCTGATTCAGGAGACTGTCTTCAAAATAACTCCCATTGCTAATTCCGCATGCCGAAATCCGAATTCAAACTAAATTCCCAGGTAGGCTTTTCGAACCGCATCATTGGCCATCAGGTTTGCGGCAGTATCTGAAAAAGTCACCCGGCCGGTCTCCATGACATACCCGCGATGGGCCACTTTGAGGGCCTGGTTGGCATTTTGCTCGACGAGAAAAATAGTCGTCTTGTTTTCCGCGTTGATTTTTTTGATGATGTTAAATATCCGTTTGACGATGATCGGCGCCAACCCCAAAGAAGGCTCATCCATCAGCAAAAGCCGCGGTTTGGCCATCAACGCCCTGGAAATAGCCAGCATCTGCTGCTCGCCACCGCTCAAAGTGCCGCCGGCCTGATGGCGCCTTTCCGCCAGAATGGGAAAGAGTTCATAGATGTATTCCAAATCGCGCTTGATCTCGTTTTTGTCCGATCTTAAAAAGGCACCCATGTCCAGATTCTCGGCCACGGTCAAAAATGGAAAAATACGTCGGCCCTCAGGCACCTGACAGATGCCTAAGGAGACGATTTCATTGGGCGGCAGATTCTGAATCGGCTGACCCATAAAGAAAATTTCACCGGACCGGGGCGGCACGATGCCGCAGATCGACATCAGCGTCGTGGTTTTACCTGCGCCGTTGGCGCCGATAAGGGTAATGATCTCACCTTCGGAGATCCGGATATCAACCTCTTTTAAGGCCTGGATGTTTCCGTAAAAGGTCTTTATTTTCTTAAGTTCAAGCATCAACGTCTTCTCCGAGATAGGCCTTTATCACCGCGGGGTTGTTTTTTATCTCTTCCGGCGTGCCCTGGGCAATTTTCTTGCCGTAGTCCACCACGTAGATCCGGTCGGACAAACTCATCACCAGTTTCATGTCATGCTCGATCAGAAGAATGGAGATCCCCTCCTCTTGGCGGAGTTTGACTATCAACTCGTCGAGATCTTGGGTCTCATGGGGGTTCATACCGGCAGCGGGTTCGTCCAGCAGCAGCAAAAACGGTTCGGTGGCCATGGCGCGAGCAATCTCGAGGCGCCGCTGGGCGCCGTAGGGAAGATTTTTGGCAAATTCATCGACGAATTGTTCAAGGCCTATTTTTACCAGGACTTCGTAGCTGTCCTCGACGATTTTCTGTTCTTCGACCCGCGTGGATCGACCCTTCAGGACGGCTCCGACAATACCGGACGAAGTACGGCAGTGGCGGCCGATCATGACGTTTTCGAGCACGGTCATGTTCTGAAACAGGCGGATGTTCTGAAATGTACGCGCCAGCCCGTTTTCGGTGACATAATTAGGTTTCAGGCCGTTGAGCTTGCGGGGTTTTTTGTCGGGCGGCCGAATCAGCATTTTCCCTTTCGTGGGCGGATAAATACCGGTCAGGCAGTTGAAAAAAGTGGTTTTACCGGCGCCGTTCGGACCGATCAGGGCCACAATCTCACTCCGCTGGATTTCCAGGCTAAGTTGGTCCAGCGCCCGCAGACCTCCAAAATCCATCGTTAAATCAGTAACTTCTAGAATCGGTTCACTTGCCATCGTCTGTTTCACTCACTTTTGGAAACTTGCTTCTTGAATTGGTAGGTCCGGCGCACGGCGGTGACGATTCCGCCGGGACGAAAGACCATCATTGTGGCCAGAACAGCTCCGAAAATCAGCATGCGGTATTCGGAAAACGCCCGCAGGTATTCGGGCAGCAGGATCAGGATCAGAGCCCCGCAGATAACGCCGATGACCGATCCCATGCCGCCCAATACGACCACGCAGAGAATAATAATGGATTCCCAGATGGTGAAACTGGCCGGATTGATAAAAGTTGTCTTGGCGGCAAACACCACCCCGGCCATACCGGCCCAGGTTGCGCCCATGGCGAACGCTGTCAGTTTCGTCTTGGTTTTGTCGATTCCCATGGCCTGGCAGGCGACTTCATCTTCCCGCAGCGCTATCCAGGCCCGGCCGATACGCGAATTTTGCAGGCGGGCGACGACAAAAATGGTAAACAGCACCAGTGCGATCATTAAAAAATAGATGTAGGTGGTGACCTGATCCAGCGACATGTCTATGCCGAACAAACCGGGTCGGGGGATGTGGGCAATCCCACTGGGGCCGAACGAAAAATCGTTCCAGTTTTCCAGGATCAGCCGGATGATTTCACCAAAGCCGAGGGTGACGATCGCCAGGTAATCGCCCCGCAAACGAAGCACCGGAAATCCCAAAAGGATGCCGAAAATCAATGCCAGTCCCCCCCCGATGGGCAGCGCCATCCAGAAGTTCAGGCCGAAATGGTAGTTTAGAAGCGCATAACTGTAGGCACCCACGGCATAAAAGGCCACATATCCCAGGTCCAGCAGCCCGGCCAATCCGACCACGATATTTAATCCAAGACCGGTGATCACGTAAATCAGCGCGGTAATCATAATATTGGTTTGATACAGCGAGAAGACAAACGGAAAGGCCAGGACAAAGGCAGACAGAGCGATCAGGGCTGGAATGGCAAACCGGCGATCCCGGTATATTCTCTGACTCCAAGAGACGGCGCCGCCCTCACCGATGTCGGTCTTTTTCGTGCCGAGTTCCTTGCGCTTGAGCAGATAACGCCAGATAAAGGACAGAAAAAAACTTCCGAGCCCGACCCAGAACATGCGTTCCCAGCGCCACTCAATATAGTTGTCGATGGTGTTGACCCGGATGACCATGATCGGAAAGGTCAAAAACATAAACCAGATGGATGCTAGCAACGATTTTTTGACTTCTTCTAGTTTAATCACTTATCTAACCGTATTTCAAAATAATTAGATGCCAATCAATGTCTTAATACCAAAGTTCCGCTGCTCAAATAACGAATAACAATTAGACTTTCTGCGTATCGGACCGCCCCAGAATGCCGGATGGTCTGAAGATCAACACTAACACCAGGATGATGAATGCAAAAACATCTTCATAATCGCTGGAGACATAGCCGGTGAAAAAGGATTCGGTCCAGCCCAGAACCAGGCTTCCCAGGACTGCTCCCGGCATGCTGCCGATGCCGCCCAGGACCGCCGCCACAAAAGCTTTGATGCCGGCTATGAACCCGATATAATAGTTAATCTGGCCGATATGGGAGGCGATCAACACCCCGCCTAAGGCCGCGGTTGCCGACCCCACGATAAAGGTCACCGAAATAACCCGGTTGACATCCACCCCCACCAGCATGGCCATTTCCCGGTCCTGGGCGGTCGCCCGCATGGCTTTTCCGATCCGGGTGAATTTGATCAAAAAAGTCAGCAGCACCATCACCACCGATGTCGTCACATAGATGACGACTTCCGGGGTGCTGACCAGGTGGGCAAAGGGCTCCAATATCTTAAGATCGGGAATAAGACGCGGAAACGGCAAAAAGTCAGATGTCTGGGCCAGCAGCACATAGTTTTGCAGAAACAGGGACACGCCGATGGCACTGATCAGGGCCGACAAGCGCGGCGCATGGCGCAGCGGTTTATAAGCGACTTTTTCCATCGTGTATCCATAAGCCATCGAATAAATAACCGCCACAATGGAGGCCAGAAAAATAATGGCAATGTGGTTCCATCCCATGATGCTGAGAACGCTGGCGACAATCAGAGCGGTGAAAGCCCCGATCATGTAAACTTCGCCGTGGGCAAAGTTGATCAGCTGAATAATCCCATACACCATGGTGTACCCCAGGGCAATCAGTGCATAAATGCTGCCCCGCGTCAAACCACCGAAAAATAGTTCAAGAAAGTATTCCATATTGTTTACCGTAATCAGACAGTTTTTAGGCCTCCGCCACCAAAAAGAATCCAGTCCGAGATGAACCGTCTTCCTCAGGCTTTCAGCCTGGGCATGGTGCGGCAGGCTCCGGCTCGGACGCTGTGCGGGAAAGGAGTTTTACCGGAGGCCGACTTTTTGGCACGTTCCGGATCCAAGAAGCGCCGGGGTCGGCATTTATGCGGATTTGGGGGGGTGAACTTACGGCTTGATAAAATGAACGTCGGATCGAAAACCTTAACTCAATTTTTTAAAATGAAATCCTGAATCTCTGCAACCCCCTCGCTCCGGCGAATGTTCTCCGAAAGAAACCAATATCTCCCATCTGCCCCAGGAAACCACTTGCTGCCCGGTTAAATACAAATCAGGGGTCAAATCCCGCATTAAGGATCTGCCCCTGATCTTATTTGTCTCAAAAACTACTTGAGTTCGACATACACCCCTTTTTGCACCTGATACACGGAAAAGCCGACACCGGTGGCATCTCCATGCTCGTCAAAGTGAATGGTGCCGAGCGGTGTTTCCACATCTTTTGTTTTCAACGCCTGGCCCACGGCAGCGTAATCCGTGGAACCGGCCTGTTGGATCCCATTCAGCAATGCCAGGGTAGCTGCATAGGCATTTAAGAAAAATGCGCCGGGATCTTCGCCGTAGGCTTTTTTATGAGCTTCAATGGCGGCCTTGGCCATGGGGTTATTGGATACATCTTTCGGACCGGTGGCATAAACGCCTTCGGCGTATTCTTTGGCGACCTTGATAAAGGTATCGTCCTTGACGCCGTCATCGGAAATGAAGATGGTTTTCATGCGTTTTTTGCGCATCTGGGTGACTATTTTGGATGCTTCCGGATGATAACCACCAAAAATAACGGCTTCGGCGCCGGAACGTTTTACTTTTTGAACCACCGCGGAATAATCGACCGCCCCCGGTGTAATGCCTTCGAACAGGACCACTTTAGCGCGCGGATCTTTCTCAAGAAATGCTTTGGCAAATTCGGCCAATCCCTTGCCGTAGTCGCCCTTGTCATGCAGCACCGCAATTTTCTTTAGCTTGAGAACATTCAGTGCAAAGTCAACTTCCATGCGGGCCTGGGCATCGTCGGAGGCGATGGTGCGGTAGAAGTTGGGGTAGTCACCGCTCTGGGTCAGGGCAGGGTTGGTGGCGGACGGCGACATGGCGATGATATTTGAGTCTTTGTAAATGCTCAACGCCGCCTTGGTGGCGCCGCTGCAGATATGTCCCAATACCACATCAACCCCTTCCGATATCAGCTTGGTCGCCGTATTGGTTGCAACTTCCGGTTTGCAGACATCGTCTTCTACCAGCAGTTCGACTTTTTTGCCGAGAACGCCGCCCTTGTCATTGATGTCTTTGACGACAAGTTCGGCCGCCTTGACGGTCGGAATTCCGTAGGACGCCAGGTCGCCGCTGTGGGGACCGGCTACGCCCAGCTTGATCGTATCGGCCGCCAGAACAGGTCCTGAAACGGAAAAGGTTATAAACAATCCAACCATCGACAGGACAACCAGTTTCCTAAAATTAATTTTCATGATACCCTATTCCTCCTTCCAGAATCTTAATGTGTTAGACCATTCAAACGGAAACATGCATTTATAATAAAATGAGAACAGCGAGTCAAGATCCAATTTTGAAAAAATAACTTGCTGTTCAGCCTGGATGCCTGTATGAAAATCATTATAAATACATACACAGCCTATGGCCTAATCCGCCTGACACGATAGTTTCCAGAGCAACGGTTCAATACGCCGGCACGCAATTATTTGCAGCGCTGGGTATTAAAAAGATCTTTCGGTATAATTTCACAAAGTGATCGGTTTCAAATGGTCGGCGCCGGGAAATCGCCCAGGCTCTCATTAACTTGTGAAAGCATGCACTCTGGCTACAAAGCGCCTATGCCCATAAAACTTATTTCATTCCGGAAGTGCATCTGGAAAGTTTTTTCGGTTCGATTCGGTATCTTATCCCGCAATTGAAAAAGCGATATTTTATTGATTACTTTCTTAGAAGGAATTCTTAGCGGAATAATCGTGGCATTGCTTATTTCTTGAGCTACAAGATGTGAAACGATGACACCCAGGCCCAAGTGGTGTTTTATCGCCGCAATAACCGCTTGCACGTTGTCCACGGTCAATACGACATTCAATTGGATCGGGGACTTCCCGAAATGATATTTGAACCAGCTCAACAGCGCGGAAGCATCGAGCTTATATTCAATATACTCTTTGGCTGCGAGGTGTCTGAAGGAATGGTCCTTCCTGATGTTGAGCTCATAATATTCCACGGAACACGCCATAATAACATCCTCCTCGAGAAATGGCTCGATACTATAGCCGCTGAGCTCACCAAAAAACTGGCCGTTGTTCGAAAATACATCCATGTAGGCGAAGTCGAGTTCACCTCCCCCGACCATGGGCAATAGCGTCGCCGGATCACCCAATTTAAGGAAAAAAGTCACCTCGGGGTATTTCTTTCTAAAGGAGGAAATTATGCCGGGCATATATGCCTTACCGAATTCAACGGGAGCCCCGATTCTGAGAAGCCCCGAGGGGGTTCCTTGTGCTTTCTTGATTTTCCCGATCCCGACTTCCAACTCGTTCATAAAGGGCTTCAATACACGAAACAATCTGTCGCCCGCGGCCGTGGGCACTAATCGTCTATGAAGGCGGGTAAAAAGAGGTGCGTTTATTTCAGATTCAAGCTTTTGAAGATGCTGGCTGACCGCCGATTGCGTAATATGCAGCTCCTTAGCCGCGGCCACACTACTTTTTTTTAAATAAATGTAGTAGAAAACCTTAAGACGATTGAAGTCCGGAAGCATAGAGAACATCCTCCCTTTCATCCTCCAGGACCCTAAACCCTAGCCCTCAACTCATGGCCACAGCGAAAAAACAGGGAGCACCCGCCAAATCGTTATTAAGGGTTAATTGGCAACATTCTGGATTTACTAATTAAAAGAGTAATAAATAAGCTCAGCTTAATCAAAAGGTTAGATTTATTAATTTGACTTATTTAATATGCCTGCCTAAGGATGTCAACGCAGATTTGAAACCTTTTCCGCGAACCTCTTTAAGATTATTGGTCCGATCTCTTGGCGATGAACCTCCGGTGGACATGGCGGACCAATACAGGATCGCCGATCCGGCTGAATACGATTATGACGCCCAGGCCCAATTGGATGTCCTGGGCGGTCTCTAAGCCAAGAAAACGTTCGAACCGGCTATATCTAAGATACCCAAACAACTTACAGAATAGAGGGAAGATAGAATGCAAATACCAGTCACCAAAGTCAGTCCTGCTATGGCGCGGCGGAAACCGGACG
>CAYTBC010000201.1:0-7200 GCA_964435765.1 uncultured Desulfosarcina sp. | reverse complement strand
CTGCCGAGAGCGTTTTACTCGGCCGTCGGTTTTGTCATTTTCCTCTATATTATGGTGTCCGCCGTCACCATCGGCAATCTGTCCGTGGACAAAATCGTCGACGCCAAAGATTATGCGCTCGCCGCCGCCGCTCGTCCCTTTCTGGGCCGAAACGGGTATGTCCTGGTCACGATTGCCGCGCTTCTATCCACCGCCTCCGCCGTCAACGCCACTCTTTACGGTGCGGCTCGCTTAAGTTATATCATCGCCAAAGACGGTGAGCTACCCGAAAGTCTCGAGCTCAAAATCTGGAACGAACCGATAGAGGGGCTCCTCATCACTGCCGGGGTGACGCTGGTAATCGCCAACCTGTTTGACCTGTCGAGCATTTCCACGATGGGTAGCGCCGGATTTCTGCTGATTTTTGCTGCCGTTAACGGTGCCAACGCTGCACTTGCCAAAAAGACCGACAGTCGACGGTGGATACCGATCCTGGGAGTTGTGCTGTGCTTGGCAGCCCTCGGCAGCTTGATTTGGGAAATCGGTAAAAAAACACCTTCGCATCTGTGGATATTATTGGCAATGCTGCTTTTGGCTTTTATGGTCGAAGGGGTGTATCGGTTTATCAAGAAGCGAAAACTGCAGGTGCCCCTATCCAGAAAAGCCGGTCCGGCGCGCTGAAGCCTCCAATTGACCGGCCCGGCAAGGAGGCAGCCAAAAATCCGCCACTTCGTTATAATGGAAGGCTACGAATGCTTAGGGGAAAATCATCTGGATTAGACATGATTTAGCGGCGGGGTTTATGCCCGCCCGAACCGTGGCAGTTGTTCTCGTCAGGCGCTCGGCGGATTCATCTGTAAACAATGGTGTGATCCGCCGCACAGGCGGGCATAAACCCTATAAGCGCTCGCCGAAGCTGCAAACGAAACCTGTATCGGCAACGGGGCACGAGCTGTAGGGGAGGGGATAAACCTCGCCGTTACACATTCGGCGCTTTAACGCGGATCATCGCCCGCTGAGATTTTGCAGCTGCCGGCGCTGATCTTCGCAGTTCCTTCGATTTCGTTCAGGGCGACGGCGGCGGTGATCAGCGACAGATGCGTGAGTCCCTGGGGGAAATTACCCAGCATTTCATCGGCCGCGGGATCGTACTCTTCCGCAAAGAGACCCAGGTCGTTGCCCACTGAAAAGGCGCGTTGAAAGGTCTGATGGGCTTCGTCCAGCCGACCCTGCCGCGCCAGGCACTCCGCCAGCCAGAACGAGCAGGCCAGAAATACCCCTTCCCGGCCTGCCATGCCGTCGTCCCCGTCCGAGTAGCGGCGCAGCAGCCCCTTTTCGCAGAGTTCTTCACGAACCGCGTCCGTGGTGCGGATCATGCGTTTATCGTCATAGGCCACAAAACCGACCATGGGAAGCAGCAGCAGCGCCGCATCCATTGCGGGGTGATCAAAGGCCTGAATGAAAATACCGCGTTCAGTGTCATAGCCCTGCGACTCAACCGCCCGGCGCACCTCTTTACAGGCTTTTTGCCATTTTTCCAGCGGGGCCTTGCGGCGCAAATCGCCGGCCAGGTTGACTCCGTAGTTAAGCGCCGCCCAGCACATAACCTTGGAATGCACAAAATGCCGCGGATCGCCGCGGAACTCCCAGATGCCGCGATCGGCGGTCTGCCAGCAGTCACAAACCTTGTTGACCAGCCCCACCAGGAACTCCCAGTAATCGTCGTCCGGCGACTGCTGTCTACAGTGCCAGTGCCAGGCCAGATCCAGAAGTTCACCATAGGCATCCAGCTGGATCTGGCTTTCGGCGGCATTGCCGATGCGCACTGGTTTTGCCCCACGATAGCCTTCCAACTCCCCGATTTCGTATTCATGCAGGCGCCGTTCGCCGCCGATGCCGTAGAGGATCTGTAACTGATCGGCACTGCCGGCTGTGCTGCGTTCGATGAACCTTCTGAAACCATCGGCTTCCTTGACATAATTGAGTTCCGCCAGCGATCGCACCGTAAATGAGGAGTCCCGAATCCACGAAAAGCGATAGTCCCAGTTGCGGGATCCGCCCGGTGATTCGGGCAGTGAGGTGGTCGGTGCGGCCACGATGGCGCCGGTCGGCGCGTTGGAAAGCCCCTTTAACACAATGGCCGATCGCTGCATCTGCTCGGCATAGGGTCCGCTGCATTGGCCCTGGTCGGACCAGGCTTGCCACCATTCAATGGTTTCCTGCAGGCGGCCGTCCTGCTCTGCAGGATCAGGCACATCCACCAGATTCTCACCGAGACTTTCCGGCGGTCGATGCAATATGGAAAGGTGCTTGCGCTGCCCGGCAGTGACGGTGCACGAACCGGTTAAATCGTGACGGTGCTTCATTTTTACGGAAGCATCGCTGGAAATGAGCAGTCCGTCGCTGCCGCCGACAGCCATGTGGTGATCCTGCCGGTAGCACTTGATCCACGGTTTAATGGCGCCGAAGTCGAATCGCGGAACAATGTCGATTGTGAAATCGACGCTTCCATCAAGGCCTTCGATGACACGCAGGATCTGCCGATGGGGGGCGTGCTCCCCGCCGCGGCGCATGGTAAAACAATCGAGTAGGCGCGCCCGGCCGGTCTCGACTTGGAAGATGGTTTCAAGAACGAGCGTCCGGTCCAGGTACCGGCGGCGGCTTTCATAGCGGCTCGAAGGTGCAATCCGGCAATATCCCCCTTTGTCCCAATCGAGAACTCTGCCGAAGCAGCTGCTCGAATCGATGCGCGGCATGCAGCACCAATCAATGGAGCCTGTTTTGGAGACCAGCGCCGCGGAATGACAGTCGGCGATGAAACCGTAATGGTCGATCGGTGGATAGCTGTTGGTGTTCATAGGTTGGTCGTCTCCTGGTTTCGAGTCCATTTTTTTCCAACATTGAAAATCCGTTCCTCTGAGCCGGGCCGATAGACAACAGGCTTGGCCACGGTTGAATGCCATGGGTAATCCGGCAGCAAAGACAACCCCTCTGAGGTGAAGTCAAAGCCTGAACCTGCGGGCTGGAATTATTCGCCGCCCAGTTCTTCAATTATTAACTCTTTTATCCGGGTTGACAAGCGCCGATGCCTGCTTTTCAGTAAAATACAGTGGTTTTCCACCATAAATACGGTCGAGGCGGTATCTATCCCGGCGGGGTATCGGCGGTCGCGATGCGGCCGGAAAAGGCGAATCCGCCTTTAACGTAGGCACTGCGGGCCACCGTATTGCAGGCTGCCGGCGTGAAGTCCCGATTGTAAGACAAACACGGACAGCGGAAGGCCCTCAAAATCTTACATAAAAATCGGAAAGACGCCGATACCGGATTTAAGCTGCAAGACATATGGTGTTGATATCAAAAAATGCCGGATTCGATTAACCGGGAAATACCGACGGCATCGTCGATTCAATAATTAGGAGGAAGACCATGGAGAGTGCAGAGAAAATCAAAAACGACCTGGTATTATATGTCGGAAATGAAGTAGATGCATTGAACCAATGGAGGGCGCCGCGCCGGCAAACCCTTATCGGATTGCAGCCTGCCTCCAGCAAGTCGGAACTGCCCGGGGTGGAGCTTACGCTTGCCGCCCAATTGATGAAAGCAAAAGCCCAATTGCAGCGGGAAACCACAAAGCGCAAACAGGCTGAGAAGAAACTGCGCGCCTGCCGGAACGATGTGCGCGCGTTGACATCGGAGTTGGTGATGACGGAAGAGCGGGAACGACACCGGCTTGCGCAGGATCTGCATGACACCGTCGCTCAATGTCTGGCTGCCTGCCGATTCAAATTGGAAAGCCTGCAGGCCATTAAGGATTCAGGATCCCGCAGTGAGCAGGCCGGCGATTGCATTGACTGTATTGATCAGGCCATTAAACAAACCCGGTTGTTGATGTTCGGGTTTTATCCCTGGAGTTTGCATGAATCCGGCCTCGGGACAACCTTGCGCAGCCTTGCGCATCGCATCCATGAAGTGCATGGAATTCATGTTGAGTACCTCGGTGACGGAATTGCCGATGCGCTGGGCAAGGATTTGAGCGTTCTTCTCTTTCGAACCATCCGCGAGTTGGTGAGCAATGTCGTCAAGCACGCGAAGGCGCAGCATGTGACCATCGCGGTCAGCCGGTTGAAAAACCAAATTCGCATAGAGGTTGTGGATGATGGCATTGGGTTCGACATGGCCGGCCCTGCCGCTGAGCAGGAAATGCAAAACGCGTTTGGTCTTTTCAGCATTCGGGAACGCCTTGGCCGCCTGGGAGGCCGGCTGGATCTTAAATCGCATCCGGGACAGGGAACCCAGGTCGCCGTGGTGGTTCCCGGACAGTGGAATCAAGCGGTGAATTGATTGGCTTTTGGGGACCTATAAACCAAAAGAAGAAAATCCAAAGCCGGTGGGGCTCAACCCGAGCATTTCCAGCCGGATTTTACGTTCAAGCACCATTGAGAAATTGCAGCGGGAGACCGGATTAAAAGCTGGCCCCCCGCTTTCGTTAAACTTAGAAAATGCTTACTTGATTTTCTGCCACCCCATCCAAATAGGACGCCCCTCATTGTCGCGCACCTGAAACTCTTCGTTTCCCTGCCTAATTTTCGTAGCGATCATAAGGGGTGTATCGTCTACGACTACCCTTGAGCCGGTCACGGTTATCTTATCGCCCGGTTTCATGAGCTTTACCTGGCTTTCGAAATAGCCGGTCGGCCCTAAAGTCACCAGCACGGGCTTTTTCGTATCGGTATATATTATGAGCCGTAATTCATCATAATATTCAACCTTTAGGATTTCTCCGGAAACGGTTTCGATTTTTTCAGGATTAAAATATGCTCCCCAGACGTTCGTCCAAACACTCGAATAAGGGTAGGGCTCGGTTTCATAACCCGGATAGGGCCGGTAGCCGCGAGACCTTTCCGGTTCCGGAGGCGCTGAGATTCGAGGGATGGGCAGGTGATGGCGATAGTATTCGTATATTCCGGCCCCCCAACTGCGGTCGCCGATATCCGGCCAATCGTTTTTGTCAAAACCCGGTGCTTTTTTCAGTTTCGCTTTTGATTGATCGATGATAAATACCCCTTCGGCGGGAACCGCCGTCAGGGATTGCCAGGGAACGGCAAACAACTTGTCGCCAAAACCCATAAATCCGCCGAATTCAAGGACGGCATACGCAATAGCACCCGTGTCGATGTCGACGACCAGATCCTGAATGGTTCCAACGCGATCGCCCTCGAGATTGATCACCCCGGAACCTATAATTTTATCAACGCGAAAGGCATTGATATGTCCGCTTTGCGGCAGGCTGCCGACAATACTCTTATCAGCAGGGCCGTTTTTTGTTTGCGCAAAAACGCTTTGTGATGGGAAAATCATAACCATAGCTAAAAGCGTCACGAACAGGTATTTTTTCATTTTTCCAATCCTCCTTTTTATCAATCATGCGATGAGCACCGGCAGCGAAGTCGCTCGCAGCAATTGGTCTACGGTGCTTCCTACGAGCCATTCCACCAGGGCAGCGTGGCGATAATGCCCCAGGACGATCAGATCGACATCGTTGGCTGCCGCGACGGCGGCCATCTCAGTGGATAGCCGGCCTTGGCCGGTCAGGAAGCGATATGAATCCAAGTCGCTTTGTGCCAGCCGGGTCTTGATTTCTTCCAAACTCACGCTGGTTTGGCAGGCCTCGGTGTTTTCACAGACACATAACACGATCACTTCGGCGCTCAGATCACGCTGCAGCCGTGCGGTCCAGGCCAGGGCCTGGTCGGCGTGCGCCTGCCCGTGATAAGCCAGCAATAGGCGATGCAGGGAGGGCCTGCTCCTTCCCCCCACGATCATGGGCAGGTGCACGTGGTGGGCTATTTTGCGGAAATTGTGACCCAAGGATTTTGAATCCCCGGCATGACCATGGCCGCGACGGCCAATGGCCAGCAACTGAGCCTGGGCAGCGTCCCGGAGCACCAATTCCGATACGCCGCCGGCCAGCATCTTCGTGGTCGCCGGCACCCCGGCTTCTGCGCAAGCAGTCTCCAGCCAATGCAGCACTACCTCCCCCTGGGACTCGAACCAGTGCATGAGTTCGGCACGTGACGTCGGTCCCCGGCGATCACTCTTCGAGGCCGTTGATGAAACCGGCAATTCGACATGGTAGTTGGCATAGGTGTCGAGGGCCAGGACTTCATCCACCACATAGAGTCCTCGAAGCGCCAGGTTCTGCTTTCGTGCGATCTGGACAGCGGCGTCGGCTGCCGCTCGAGCCTCCGTCGAATAATCATCGGCCACCAGAATGTAACCCGACCTGTTTTTTGCGTCCGTCATAAAAAGTTCTCCTCTTCCGGGCAGTCATCCTAACGATCCGAAGATAATTAATGCAGCCAAAACAATAAAAGCACATGCCCTTTGTTCCTCATTCTTTATGCTAATTAATGATAAGAAGATCTGCACTGCGAGGGTATCGGAACCAATCCGAAATTTAAGTAGGAGATCTGCTGACTTTCATGTCCGTGATCGTCTTACACCTCGCCGGACAATGGTTTGCTGATATTTTTGGGTAAGGCGTGGGGAGAGATAAATACATTGCTTTTTTTTAAAGAATACACAATCCACCCTATTTTTTTTTGGCGGCGGCTATCGTATCGTTTATAACTTCCGACACGCGACGACCTTTAATGCACCGGGGCGCACCCATGAAGAGAAAAAGCTATTTCACCTTAATCGGATTTTCATCCCTATACGCCGCAGCCTTCCTCGGCGGCTGCAGCCAAATGCTTCTGCTTGACCCCAAAGGACCCATCGGTGATGCCGAGCGCTTCGTTATCATCGCAGCCTTCGTGCTCATGCTGATCGTCGTTATCCCCGTCTTTGTTCTGGTCTTCTGGTTTGCTCGAAGATACAGAGCCTCCAACCCCAAAGCGACCTACAGGCCAAAATGGAGCTATTCCGGTAAGATCGATTTGGCAATGTGGCTGGTTCCCCTTGCCATCGTCACAGCCCTCGGCATTTTGTCCTGGAACGCCACCTACAGCCTGGATCCTTACAAACCGATCGCGTCCGGCGTCAAGCCCATCCGCATTGAGGTGGTGTCCCTGGATTGGAAATGGCTGTTCATCTACCCGGACTACGATGTCGCCGTCGTCAATCATCTTGTTTTTCCCGCCAAGGTGCCTCTGAGCTTCAGGATTACGTCGGACACCGTGTTGACCTCTTTTTTCATCCCGCAGCTGGGAAGCCAGATTT